>JBBRFT010000056.1:0-16802 GCA_038241375.1 Spirochaetota bacterium | reverse complement strand
ATTGTATTATAACCATCTCCGGTTATAACAATCGCAACCGATCCGGGTTCCATTTTATCTGAAATACCATCACCATAAAAATTCAGCCAGTAACCACGACTTTTGTTTTCCGGAACATAGAGTAGTATTTTATCTATTAATCCGGCACTATTTTTTCTGAATGCAATATACGATTTTATCCCTCTGCTTTGAAGAATCGCCTTTGCCAGATGAGTTCTCTCTTCAACTGTACCCCTGCCAATATCTGCTACATACTTAATTTCACGGGGATTAAAATTAATACTACCGGTTTTTAATACGGATAATAGTATATGAAGATGTACTTTACTTATAATATCTTCGAAACTCTCTTTATCAGAAAAATTTATACGGCTGTCTGAAAAAGATCTTTCTGTATAATTTATTAAACCTCTGTACCATTCAGCGAAAACTGCATCGGATGAAAATCTCGAAATTTCTGTAACTGCTGATTTATCATCATTTTTTGACAGCCTCTCTATCACTGAATATCGGACTCTCCCGTCTTCGCTTTTACCTTTAGACAAAGTTTTCCCGTTATAGATGACAACTGGAACAAAACTACCATGTAAAATTACTTCATAATCAAGCAACGAAATATTTTCACCAGCAGATTTCAGAACAAGGTTTTTTACAATTTTAAACGGGTCCGATTGATCTTTCCGGAGTTCAGCAGAATATTTTATAATTGAATACTCTTCCTCTCCGCTGCATTTATATTTCAATGCGACTGTGTTATTCCTAACCGGCCCAGATTCAAAATTAATGGCAGCAGGGAGACCGTCCTTTGCAGTAAGAACATATAAAATTTTAAGGCCTTCAACATAGGGTAAACCTGTCCTGATCTCACCCGAAGAGTATTCGCTCCCCCCTTCTGAAATCTTTTCATCTCGCAATTTTCTACCGGGAGGGACTGTATCTTCACCTTCAAGAAGCACCCGTCCCGATTCAAAAACATGAATGGATATCTTACGTTTTTTTCCGTTCCACCCGAATTCCGGGTGAACATCGGTATAAACTCCGTTATAAATGTCATTAGAAGCTATAATGCTGTTTTCGTAAATATCAGAAAGATCTTTCATTAACCCGGGATTACCATCCAAAGAGTAACTTTTTTCCCAGTACATCACAGGATCAAAACCTCTGTGCATTTCCGCCAGACCAAGTGAATAATACAGAGCGGCATCATCGTAAAGCGCTGCCCCTTCTATCAGTGATTTTCTCCACTCTGAATCATTTCCAGTGGCCCTGATTATTTCCGGAACTAAATGGCTGAGATACGGATTGGATTCTGTAGAAAAACAAAGATCAAGAGCCTCTTTAAACAATCCATCTCCGCATAACAGATAGATATACGTCTCGAGGGAGCGCCTGGATAAGGAGATAAAAGGTGCTGTCTTCATAATTCCTGCAAATTTCTCTTTATCTCTTGTCATATAAAAATCTGCAAGCCATCTGAAGTGTATTTCTGAATGAGGAAAATTTTTAATAAATTTAGTGACTGCCTGATGAAACTCAGTCTCTCTATTCATCTTATCAAGAAGAGGTATAAACTCCATGTATGCAGGAAAGTAAACGGGATATTTTTCTATCAATGCGGAACCAAGTCTGTACCCTCCGGCATAATCACCCGAATGAATAAGCCTTCCGAGATCTTGTGTAAGAATCAATGCCTCATTAGAGGAAGATCCGACCGGCTCATCTGAACTGTACAGCTTTTCAAATTGAAAATTATAATTATAGATCATGTCGCTGTAGTTTAATCTGAACGGTTTATGTTTCTCATCAGTAACCATTCCCCTTATGTAGGGATAACTACCCTTCTCCCCGCTCTGCATCTTTATCTGAATAGTATACCCCCCGGCTCCGGAGAGAGAGTAAGCCTTAATCACCTGTCCGGAATTACCTCTGGTCGATGCCAGCTCTTTTCCATTTACTGTGAGTTTGTATTCAGCATCGGATTCGAACCATAAAACAATCCCCGCACCGCTGTCGGGAAAGGAGCATGAAGCATAATAAGTTTCATCACCGGAGTGAGTAGATTTAAAAGGATAAATTCTCCCCGCACGATCGACGGATTGATTAAATCCCTTTTCAATCTCTTCAATTTTATAAACTGTTTCAGGGTTAAATTTATACTCAATATCTGCACGGCCATATTTTTTCCATGGTCCTGATATATTCCATTTTTTTAGAATAGCAAAGCTCTTTTCACCCCGCATTAGTGACACATCAAGTTCATCAATTGAATATTGTAAAATCTGACTGAATAATTTTTCTCTGACCGATTCCTGATTCATTTTTAACGCGGCTTCTTTGAAAACTTTTGAAATTTTATTTCTTCCCATAACCGGAGCAAGCTCCATGAGTCTGTTGACGAAGAAGGGAGTATGCTCTCCTGCGGGATTCTGCACCAATCTGGATGAAATTTGAGACGTAAATATATTTGAATTATTTTCATCCAAAGTAATATCTGAAGCAAACAGACCTTTTGGAACAAGCAGAATGCCTGTAAGTATTAACCGGAAAATGACATTGTTTAAATTCATCAAACACTCCACGGTTGAATTAAGATACCGGTATTTATAAGTCTTAATAATCTGTTTGACAATAATAACAAATACAATTAGTATTTATCAATTATAAATACTGAAATTTTTTAATACTATAACATCTAACGAATGAAATAGTACACAATCTGTCATTTCGAAGAAGCAATAGCGACTGAGAAATCTTGTTTTTACATTAAAATTAAGATTTCTCACATACGTTCGAAATGACAAAATCTAATTCAATCGTTAACAGCTATAATTTCTGTTCTTCCAATCAAAGACGGCAGAGAAAAATAATCCGGTAAAACATACTGAATTAAACTAAAAAATAATGAAACAAAAAAAACAATGCTGAAAATATATCCTCTATTTGAGAGAAAATCATTATATCCTGTTCTGGCGTACTGGTCATATAACAACTGGTATCTAACCAGAAATGTCCCTTTTAAATATGTACTTCATGAATACAAAAGGCGCTCCGAGCCGGAGAGCCTTCCATGCTCATTTGTTGCATTCTGGGGTGAACTCCCCGTAGGAATGGTATCGATCAAGGAGACTGACATGCTGAGAAGACAGGAACTCTCTCCATGGCTTTCTGCTCTTTACGTCTCCCCGGAATACAGGGAAAGAGGCATCGGTAATGAACTTATTAAAGCAGTACTGAACCACTGCTCCCGAAAAGGATTTAAACATGTTTTTCTTTTCATTGATATAAGATATATAATGCAACTGGAAAAGTATTACGCAGAGAGAGGATGGATTTTTCTTGACGAAGAGACCGATTCCGACGGCAACAGAACAAAGATTCTGTTTCATGAGTTGTAAGGGTGAATGATTATTCACCCTTACTCACCTATACATACCGACACGCCCGCGCCCATCAATGGTGATGATGATCGCCATGATCGTGGTGATGGTGCCCTTTTTTATGCAGAATTCCATGTTCAATATGATTGATGAGTTTTGAAACATTTGTACCCTTAGTTGCAGAGACTTCCATTATCCCCGCATCTCTGTTGAGCTCTCGAACCTGTTTGTAAAAAATATCAGTACTGAAATTAGTTGAATCAATAATATCTATTTTGTTAAGAACAATAAGATCTGCTTTACTAAACATCACAGGATACTTATGAGGCTTATCGTGCCCCTCTGAGACCGATGCCACCATTATTACTTCATCCTCTCCAAGAAAAAAATCTGCCGGGCAGACAAGATTCCCTACATTTTCTATTATCAGACAATCTATCTTATGAAGATCAAAGTTCACTAATGCCCGCTCAATCATCGCCGCTTCCAAATGGCATAGGCTGTGCGTGTTTATCTGGTGAACATTTATATTCAGTTTAGAGAGTCTGTCCGCATCTGCAGAGCCTTGAATATCACCTTCAATTACCGCTATTCTGTATTTCTTTGCAAGTTCAGGAAGCACCGCCTCAAGGAGACTTGTTTTCCCGGCACCCGGAGCACTCATTATATTAAGAACATATATCTGATGATCGTCCATATTGCTCTTTATGTTTGCAGCTAGTTTATCATTCTGATGAAGAAGATCTTTTTCAAGTTCAACGTAATGCATTACAATTCTCCTAATTTTCTATATCTATCGAGTCAACGTACATTCTGTCGCCAGATACAATTTTTACTGATGTGGATTCACAGAGACCACATTTAAAAACAAAATCCTCCATGACGGTCTCCTGATTGCACTGACTGCATAAAAGGATTGTCTTTGTAGATTTAATATTAATTTTAGCATCTTCAAAAACAGAACCCTTTTTTGCAACTTCCATTGCAAACTCAAGAGCATCTGAAGATACAGAACTGAACTCTCCGACAATTATGTTTACTTCATTAACTTTTTTTGCACCGTTCTGTTTAGCGGCGTCTTCAACTATTTCCCGCACGCTCATTGCAAGGCTCAATTCATGCATTGTAAACTCCGTAAATTGCCTGTCCGGCTGAAATACCTGCATCATTTGCAGGAATATTTCTGTTAAGAAAAACTTCCAGTCCTATTGACGCAAGCTTTTTTTCGGTCAATTCAAGCATAATCCTATTCTGGAAAACTCCGCCGCTTAGGACAACCTTATCAATTCCATTTTTAGAACAAACCTCTGCGACCATATTCACAACACCTTCAATGAGCGAATTATGAAAAATCCCTGCCAGATCCGGCAAATTTTCTCCGGATTTTTTCCTCCGGTATAACTCCTTAATCAGTTCCGATGAGTTGAATTCAGTTAGACCATTTTCCTCTTTTATCGGAACATTAATATAATCATCACTAAAGCTCCTCAATGCAAGCATCTCAACATAGATTGCAGCCTCTGCTTCATATGAAACATTTTTATTAAATCCGAGGAGAGACCCGGCTGCATCAAAAAGTCTTCCGGCACTTGATGTTAAAGGTGAAAAATTTCTGTTCGCCGAAATCTGCAGTACATTATCCAGAACACTTTTTTCTATCCAAGAACAGCAATCAAAAAAATTTTCTTTATCAAGAAGTCCCGAGAGAATTCTCCATGGTTCCCGTATAGCCCTCTCTCCGCCGGGAAGAGGAAACGGAGCAAGTCTACCGACCCTGTTGAAAGAATGCAGATCCCCTGTAAAAATTTCACCACCCCAGATAGTGCCGTCATTTCCATAACCTGTGCCGTCAAAAATTATCCCCACAGCTTTTCCGCTTAATCCATTTTCAAAATAGCAAGAAAGAAAATGTGCATAATGATGCTGAACCTGCATAAGTCTGATATTGTGTCTATCTGCATATTCTCTCGCGAAGGATGTTGATTCGTAATCCGGATGAAGGTCTGCAATTACAACATCAGGTTTTATATTATAAAAATCCGACATCTCATTAACAGTTTCCAGAAAGTGCAAAAATGTCTCCGGTGTGCCGAGATCTCCAATATGATTGCTTGTTACAAGATTATCATCTGATACAACAGAGATATTACTCTTCAGTTCAGCTCCCACAGCGAGAATTTTATTTCTGCTCTCTTCCGGGAGTTTCACAGGAAAAGGCATCTTACCTCTCCCCATCCTTATGCTTATCTCTTTCCCGCCAGATAAAAATGAAATAGAATCGTCGGCTCTCTTGTATATTGCCCTGTTATGCGCTAAATAAATATCAGCTATATCTACAAGTTCCGATAAAGCTTTATCATCGTCAATTATCAGAGGATCACCTGAAATATTTGCACTTGTCATAACCAGAGGGATATCAACGCGGTCAAGAATAAGCTGATGAAGAGGAGTATAAGGAATCATTATCCCGAGGTAGCCGTTATCCGGAGCAATGTTCTCCGCAATTCCCGAATGCTCCCTCTTTCTGACTACAACTATAGGGGATACCTTTGATCCGAGAAGTTTCTCCTCTTCGGTAGTAAGGTTTACATACTGACGGACTGCATCTATAGATCTGAACATTATCGCGAATGGTTTACCCGGCCTGAGCTTTTTATCACGCAGTCTCTGCACAGCATTATAATCAACGGCAGAACAGACGATATTATATCCACCCAGACCTTTAACTACGGCGACTTTACCCTCAAGTAATGCCGTTATAGTCTCTTCAAAACCTGATACAGCGGGACCGCAGACCGGGCATGAAAAGCCCTCAATATGATAACGACTGTCAGCGGGATTATTGTATTCGTTCCGGCACTCCGAACAGAATGGAAACGCAGACATAGATGTCTTCTCTCTATCGTAGGGCATATCTTTCATGTAGGTGTATCGCGGACCGCAGTTGCCGCATGTGATAAATGGATAAAGATATCTTCTGTTTTGCGGATCATAAAACTCATCTCTGCATCTGCTGCACATTGCTATATCAGGAGGGATACTGAATCTTGTGGGTCCCGATTCTCTGCTTTCGATGATACTGAAGATCTTTTCATCTTTAACTGTTTTAATATCTTTCGTGGAGAAAAAAGATATTACCGCATTTACAGGAATAAAACTGTCAAACTGATTAATGTACTGCTGAATAGTTTCAGAATCACCCTGAATTTCAATTTCAACGGAATCCCTGGTGTTGCAGACCTGCCCTGTAAGCCCCATTGCAGCAGCCTGCTTCGCCATAGCGGGACGGAAACCGACACCCTGAACTATCCCTTTAACTTTTATTTTTAACCGTCTAAAATTTGTTTTCATTACACCCTGCGCACTCCATTAAACTGAAAGACTTCATTCTGATGAACGGCAAAAATTAACAAAAGACTATTAGGAGTAAAAGTAATCTTTTTTGTAAATTAAATGTTTCCAATGTTCAAAAAAAGATCAGTATAAATTCTTTAACATAGACTCTAGAACGGTTACAAATAAACCGTTTCTGAACTGCGGGAAACCTCGTAAAGATTGAGTTTTAGAGACTTTGCTTTGTAATTAACAATTATTGAGTGTATAACACCGTCGCCAGAAAGTTTATACTTTAGAGTTTATACTGTTTAAAAAATTGAGAATAATTACCGAAGACTATGATAAAGTCTGGACATATACTAGAAAATATACAGTAATCAACCCAAATTTATATTAATTTATGCTTTTTTCTATATCTCAGTTAATAGATAAATTGGAGAATCCATGGTTCATAAAAAAATCTTAAAATACTTTCTCTCTGCATACACAGATTCAACTTTTATTATCCGCCAAAAAGTATCTCTGCTGATATGGACTCATATAATTCTTCTCCCTGTTGTGATTCTATATTTCATTATTAATATTCTCAGAAATCCTCCACGTGAACTTGCAGGGATACTTATAATCGATTCGGTATTTATTATATCATTATCTGTCGGACTTGTTCTTATAAAAAAAGGAAAATTTGAAATCGCTTCAGCAATAGATATTATTGTCATTACTCTCCTGACCATAGGGGGATTTCTTGTAAAAAGATTTGTCCAGATCGAAACGGGATACAACAGTTTTGCTGTCCTCTCATATGGATGTATGGTTTTCGCAGCACTGTTCAGCAGCAGGCGGATCCAAAGTTTAGTTTCTATAATTTTCATAACACTGACTATTTCATTATATTTTTATTCAATAAACGCTGCTGACCCATCTGTACATTTCAATCTGCTTTCAAGCTCTCTTAACAATATTATAGCAGTAATTATAGTATTCAGTCTTCTCTATAATAATACAGTAATTACTGACAGTGCTCTTGAACTGGCTCAGAAGGAGCTGGAAATCAATACCGAACTTAACCGCTCCCTTGAACAAAAAGTTGATGAAAGAACCATAAAACTTGCAGAGGAAAGGGAAGCACTGAACTTAAAAAATATGGAGCTTGAAGAAGTCAAATCTGCATTAATCCGGAAGAACATTGAACTTGAAGCAGCAAAGAAAAACGCTGAAGAAGCAAACATGGCAAAAAACAGATTCCTTGCAACACTAAGCCATGAGCTAAGAACACCTCTCAACGGAATTATTGGAATTTCCAGCCTTATGATGGAAAAGGAATTCGCAACTGAAGACATCCAAACTCTACAGATGATAAAACAATCGGGTGAAAATCTTTTTTTTATAATTCAGGATCTGCTCGATTTTACAACAATAGAAAATAATCAGATTTCAATAAAAAACAGTTTTTTCAACTTAGATGAACTGCTTGAACATATAACCCTGGGACTTAAGGATCAGATCGAAAATAAAGATCTTACATTAACAACAAAAGTCACCCCTGAGAAAAGTACTATATTCAGCGATAGAACCCGTATTGCACAAATAATAGTAAACCTTGTTTCAAATTCAATAAAATATACACGTACCGGAGGTATAGAACTTAATATATCAGTAGAGAATGAAATTATTATAAAAGTAAGCGATTCAGGAATAGGAATTGATAACAAAGAAATCGATTCCATTTTCAAAGCTTTTACAAGGATTGACAGTGAATACGTTAAAAGCCAGACCGGATTAGGGCTTGGTCTTTCAATAGTTTCACAAATAGTAAATATGTTGAATGGATCAATATTTGTTGAAAGCAATCCGGGAGCAGGGTCTACTTTTACAGTGAAGCTCCCTGTTATTAAAACAGCAGGGATGGTGTACGATAATCCATCTTCAATTAGAAACGTATATAGTATAATGTCCGGCAAAAAAATTCTTATTGTTGAAGACAATGCAATAAACAGATTTTACTTTAATGCAATTCTCAAAAAGGAGGGAGCAATTATTGATATTGCTGTAAACGGCAAAGAAGCGCTGTATCGGGCTGATACTGTTCAATATGACATCATTCTCATGGATCTTAATATGCCCGACTTTGACGGACTTACACTTACACGAATTATAAGAAGTACTTATAATCCTAACAATAAAACTATAATAACTGCGCTTTCTGCTCATGCATACAAAGACCACATTGATTCATGTATCGAAGCAGGAATGAATGATTTTATAAGCAAGCCTATTGAGCGAGGGCAATTCCTTAATATTCTATGTATACTATTACAGCAAAAAAAGAACTAAGTAAAATAGCATCAGAATGAAAATTAATAATTTAAAACTTAACGGTAAAACCTTTCTCTTTAAAAATCCTTATACATGACTCAACAATTTCCGGGTCGAAATGAGTGCCGGAATTCTTCAGCAGCTCATTAAAAGCTGCGTCTATCCCAAGGGCAGCTCTATACGGTCTGTGTGAAGCCATCGCTTCAAGTACGTCAGCAACAGATATTATTCTTGCCTGAATAAGAATCTCGTCACCCTTTAGTCCGCGGGGATAACCCGAACCATCTATTTTTTCATGGTGCTGTAGAACTATTTCAGCTATCGGCCAGGGGAAATCGATATTTTTCATAATCTCATAACCCATTTCGGAGTGAGTTTTTATAAGGGCAAACTCTATCTCGTTTATTCGTCCCGGTTTATTCAGAATTTCAGAAGGGATAGCAATTTTTCCTAAATCATGTATCTGTCCCGCAAGATTTACACTTTCAACCACATCCCGGCTTAGTCCCATATCTTTCGCAATCTCTTTGGCAATATCTGCGACTTTCTTCTGATGCCCCGCGGTATATGGATCACGAGTTTCAACTGTCTTTGTTATTGCTTCGATAGTACCATACATCGCCCGCGTAAGTGTGTCCATACTCTCCTGAATTCTTCTGTCATACTCCACCTGCTGGGTAATATCCCGGACAACAAGTACTGCTCCATTCAACTTGCCGTTCCCCATTCTAAGCGGAGTTGAAGTAAAATCAACAGGTATCTGTTTACCCCCCGCACTGAGATAGTTATTAAACTCGATATAATTCATAGTCATAGGGAAGAAAGCATTCTCCCCCTCTTTCGGATCACTCCCGAGTCTTACCGTATCAGCTATAGGCTTACCGAGAATATCTTCTTTATTTAGATTAAGCATTCTGCCAGCTGCAGCGTTTATATAATCAACAACGCCCGATTCATCCACAACAATTACTGCATCAATAATTGAATTTAATATTGTGGATACGCGGTTTTCATTCTCTTTTACTTTACTCTCCATCTGATGCCTGAGAAGAGCCATCTCAATAGCTGCACGAAGATCTTTTTTATTAAAAGGCTTAATTATGAAACCGTAAGCATTACTCTCTTTTGCCCTTTCGATGGTAGAATAATCTGATGAAGAAGTTATATATACAAAAGGAATTGATATTTTACTATTAATACTTTTAGCCGATTCAATACCATCAAGTTTACCTTCAAGATTTATATCCATCAGAACAAGATCAGGTTCTTTCTGATTAATAATGGCAACAGCTTCCTCTCCCGAAGCTACTGCACCGGCCAGATAATAACCGATATCAAATATATATTTCTGAATTAATTTTGAGGTAATCCTGTCATCTTCAACAAGCAGTATATTATACATCCCGCACCTTTCACTTTTGTAACTGCTCAAAACCGGTTGCATTTTATCTACTCAGCGCCTTCGTTGCGGCGTAGAGCAATTTTACAACTTTTTTTTGAACAGTCACTTTTTTTGATATTGTCAATATAAGACTTTTTTACGTATAAATATGTTAAATTTTTGTAATTCCCGGTATTCTTACATATAATAAAAAAAAGCGTTCAAAATTACGTAATTATCCCTTCAACCGGATTATATATAACGAAATTGCATTTTTATATGAATAATTACAATATTTAAAATAATAATTTTATTTTAAAATTGCAACATTTTATATTCAATATATGTTTTAGATTTTGTTATATAATAATATTGACATGGTATTAATCGAGAATTATGTGTATTTTACTATCTGATTCTTTACAGACTCCGGGGACTCTAATCTCTGTAAACCCCTCAAGTGAGTCAGCCGCCAGGTATCTGAAGCTTAATCTGTAAACTAAATGAACAATATTTTGTTACCGATAAAGTGTATAGTCTATTATTTAAGCACATTTATTAGTATCAAAAAAAGATTGGACATTAATAAATCTATTCAAAATATGTATCTGATTTTTTCAGGAGGAAATGATGTATAGTTTAGGTGTCAATATAGGATCATCAAGTATTAAAGTGGTATTGATGGATGAAGAGAAACAGCTGCTTCAGAACGTAATTGAACATGAAGGGGATTTTCAGTCCGCTTTAAAAAAAATAATATATAATAACAATATTCCTTCGGACTCTATGATTCTTGTAACAGGCACCGAAGGCCGCTATCTTGTAAATTCAAACAACGTAATCGAAAGCATCTGCGTCGAAGCTGCAATACAAAAACTTAATATCAAAGCAGATGCTGTTGTATCTCTTGGAGGTGAAAACTTTGTTGTTTACACTCTCGATGAGAACGGCAGGATAATTACAAACTTTTCAGGAAATAAATGCGCATCAGGGACTGGTGAATTCTTCAAACAGCAGCTCGGCAGGATGGATTTAACTCTCAGTGATATTCAAATAATCCCGGATAGTGCAAAACCTCATCCTCTTTCATCCAGATGTTCTGTTTTTATGAAGAGCGACTGTACCCATAAACTGAACAAAGGTGAAGCAACCAAGCACGATATAGTCCTTTCACTCAGTGATGTAATGGCCACAAAAGTAGTAGACTTTCTGAAAAGAGCAAAAATCAGAAACGGCCGCGTTCTCCTTACAGGGGGCGTTACAGAAAATAAACATATTATAAAATATATAAAAGAAAAACTCCCCGAAATCGAGATTATCATTCCGGAGCAGGCGCGATATTTTGAAGCATACGGTGCGGCTCTGCTTGCGGATAAATCAGGCAGCGCTCTCCCTTCACCCGATAAAATTTTCAGACAGAGTGAAGTGGCATTCGGAAGATACCCATCTCTTAAAAACTCAGCTGGGAGAGTTCATTACATAGAACCGCTCAGAGCAAAAATAAAAGCCGGCAAAGAATATATCCTCGGTATTGACGGAGGATCAACAACCACTAAAGTCGCTCTTATAGATTTTGAAACAGATGAAATTGTAGCGGATTACTACGGACGGACTCACGGAGACCCCGTAAGTGCCCTTAAAAAATGTATCTCTGAAGTTCAGAATCAGATCAGAGAACAGATTGGTGATGAGAAGATAACAATAACACTTGCAGCAACAACCGGTTCCTCCCGAGAGATCCTCGGTGTGTTTATGGAGACATCGGGAATATACAACGAGATTATTGCTCATGCAACAGGTACCACTTATTTTAAAAAGGATATAGATACAATCTTTGAAATCGGCGGACAGGATGCAAAATATGTTTACCTTAAAAACGGAGTACCGATCGATTATGCCATGAACGAGGCCTGTTCCGCCGGAACAGGATCATTCCTTGAAGAATCCGCAGCCGGAGACCTCAATATTACAGATGTAAGAGAAATCGGAGACATTGCCCTCCAAGCAGTTTCTCCTCTTAAATTCGGAGAGCACTGTTCTGCATTCATCAACTCGGATATAAGAAAAGCCATACAGTATGGAGCTTCAAAAGAAGACATCACAGCAGGTATAATCACATCTATTGTTTCAAACTACCTCAACCGTGTTGTCGGGAACAGATCCATCGGCCAGAATATTGTTCTTCAAGGGGGAGTTGCCAAGAATAAAGCTGTACCTCTGGCATTTGCAATGCTTCTTGATAAAGATATTACAGTTCCGCCTAGTCCCGAACTTCTCGGTGCCTTCGGTGTGGGTATTCTAGTGAAACAGAAATTCGCCGATGGATTTATAGAAAAGGGATTATTTGACCTTGATCAGCTTCTTAAAACAAATATTGTTAACGAAAAAGAATTTACATGCAGAGCCTGTGACAATTTCTGCACGATAAAAGTTCTTAATGTAAATGGTCATACATATATGTTCGGAGGACGATGCAATAAGTACGCTAATTCCAGAAAGAAAAAAAATATAGATGAAGTTTCGGTCTTCAACTATATTGATGCTAGAGAAGATTTGATGTTCAAAGAGTGTGCTCCAGACAGTGCTGCTCTTAATAAAAAGAAAGATTATATTGTGGGTATTCCCAGAGCTTTTTCCGTTTATACATTATGGCCCTTCTACTCGTGGTTTTTCCACTCCCTTGGAATAGAAATAAAACTTTCTGATGAAATACTGCAGGATGGTGTTGCTAAAGTTGAAAGTGCATACTGTTTCCCCGCTGAAATTGCCCATGGAGCAGTTCAGTCAATTTTAGAATCTGGAGCAGATTTTATTTTTGTCCCTCACTTCAGAGATATGCCGAGTTACGAAAATGAAGTGCACGCTAACTTCTGTCCGATTACACAAAGCCTTCCCTATTATATAAAGAAAGCTTTTACAGAGCTTGATGACAATAAAATTCTGGCACCTATAGTCAGTTTCAAATACGGTAAAGATAAGGCTCTCGATGGGATGCTTGAACTTTCAGCGCAACTTGATGTTTCAAAAAGTGAAATCGAGAAGGCTTTCAAAATCGGCTATGCAAAACAGGAGGAGTTTTTTACTAAATACAGGGCTCTCGGCATCGAAGCAATGGAGAGAGCAAGAAAAGCTGAACACCCTGTTATAGCTGTTCTTGGAAGACCTTATAACGCCTTTACAAAAGACGCGAATATGGGTATCCCTAAAAAATTTACAAGCCGGGGCTACTCTGTAATTCCATTTGACATGCTCCCCTTCGATGAGACAAAGATTTTTGATAACATGTACTGGTACTACGGACAGCAGGATATGAAAGCTGCTTCGTACCTTAAAGATGAAGATAACATTTTCATCACATTCATATCAAATTTTTCATGCGCTCCCGATTCATTCATGCTTCACTATATTAAGTGGGTGATGGGAATGAAGCCTTTCCTTATTCTGGAGCTGGACTCTCACTCTGCGGATGCCGGAATTGATACAAGAGTCGAAGCATTTCTTGATATTATCGAAGGATACAGGCTTAAATTCACCGGCGAAGATGACAACCGATATGACAATGGACTCAGATTTATTAATAACGGAAAAGATCCTCTTCATGTTTATGACGAACTGAACAGCAGACGAATTGAGCTTTACGGAAATAAAAAAGTAAAGATGCTTCTGTCTAATATGGGAAGGCTCTCAAGCGAACTCCTTGCAGCGACACTCAGAGGAGTTGACATTAATGCCGAAGCGATGCCTCTCCCCGATGTTTACACTCTGCAGACAGCAAGAAGTTTTATGTCAGGGAAAGAGTGTCTCCCGTCACAACTGGTTCTCGGAAGCGCTCTTAAATATTTTGGATCTGATAAATACAGAAAGGACGAAATATATCTCCTGTTTGTACCAACGACAACAGGACCATGCCGTACGGGCCAGTACTTCGTTTTCTATGAGAATCTGTTCAAGGATATGAGACTGGAAAATGTAATTGTTGTAACCCTCGATTCTGAAAATTCCTACAATGAGATGGGCCCATCTTTTTCAAGAAACGCCTGGTGGGGACTGGCAATTGCAGACTATATGAAAGACATCGAAACCTCGCTCCGCACATGCGCAGAAGATCCGGCAGCTGCAATCGCTAAATATGATGAGCTATGGCACGGACTTATTGAGATTGCCGAAAAAGATATTAGCCAGATAATACCGGCACTTAAAAGAATCGCCTCGGAGATAAAAAAGATCCCTCTGAAACAGACGGTAGAAGAATCGGCAAAAGTACTTATCGTCGGAGAAATATATGTAAGACGTGACGATTTTGCCGTCGATGAACTGGTTCGGATTATGAGCAAGAAAGGTATAATCGCGAAAGTATCCGGTATTACTGAATGGATTTATTATACAGACTTTATAAGAAGACATGAAATTATCAAACAATACAATCTTCTTCCAGCTTATAAAAAACTTTTCTCGAAAGAGCTGAGAGAGCTTATACTCTGGCGTATAGAGGAGATATGGAAACATAGAGTCGAAAAGAAAATTAAAAAAGCTCTATCGAAAACCAATCTTATCCCCACAACTCCTCACGACATGAAGGAGATTATGGGTAACGCCAACGAACACTTCGTTACCACTGAACTCGATTCAGAGATATCAATATCTAGCGGAGTAGCATCTACAGCCATGATGTACGATTATTCCGGTGTAATAAATATTTCACCATTTGCATGCCTTATCGGACGGGTTATAGAAGGTCTGATCACTCCATGGAGCAGAGATAGAAATTATCCTGTAATGTCTGTGGAGATTGACGGTTCCGTACTTCCGCCGAATATTGTAAGCAAACTGGAGATATTCATGCTGAATGTTCTCAGATTCAGACAGAATCCTGACATTTCAGAACTTGTAGAGAGTGAAAACAGCTTAGATTCATCCATGTGCAGGAAGATTATCAGATAAACCTGATAATCTTCAAGGCAACATTAAACAAATAATTTTTGGACTGACTCAATAAAAAATACAGACAAAAAAGAGACTAAGGGCATAATAGCCATAGTCTCTTTTTTTTTACACAATTAAAAAGATCTTATATTTAAGACTACTCTTTCACCTCATCTTTTTTCATGGGGTTATTCTTTTTATAATCTTGAAGATTTTTAAATATATTTGTTTTATCATTTTTAAACTTTTTCATAATATTATCGTATGCTTTCTGATATTCCTCTTTGACCTTCTGGATAGCCTGCTGATTCTGAAGCTGCTGCTGCTGAACAACATTACATCTTTCGGCTATACTCTGAAACTTATCTTTTATAGCTTTATTTTTTGAACCATAATCTTCTTTCAGAATTTCAACACTGCTTTTCGAACTTTCATTCATCAACATATTGTCTTCATTCTCAGATTCAGCTTTAACAATTTCTTCACCTGCAACAGCAAGATCATCTTTAGTTGCAGCTTTTTTTGTTAATTCATTTATGCTTTCCAGTTTCTTTGCATCAGATTCGCTTCTTTCTCCGAAATTTTCAATATGTGTCTGATACTTATCGGCCTGATTTTCAATATCATCTTCGAGAGATTCATCTTTCCCGGATTTCCACTCTTCAACGTTGCCTTCAATATCTCCAATTTCAGGCTTATCTGCAAGTTCAATATCAGCGGAAGAACCGCTATTCAGCTCAACTCTGCCGTAGGGATTTCTTACATCGAGTTTTCCCTCAGTAAGTTCTATTCTGGAATCCCCACCTTTGCTGACACCCATTATAAATTCAGTACCTCTGACGGCGCATATTGTCGTGGGAGTCCCGATTTTATGTTCACCCTTTTTCAGTTTAACAAATTTTCCGCTCACCTGACCTGAAATGACTGCAACATCACCGGAACCTTTTACAAGTTTATTACCAATCTGAACAACCGTGTCCCCTTTAATAGTAATTTTACTGGTGTCGTCGTACTGAAGCTCAACAACACCATTTTTTGTTGTTTTAATAATATCTCCGTTGGAAACATTATCTCCGACTTTCAGATTAATTGTTTTTCCATTTCTGGTAAGAGTAGATTTCCCCAGGAAAAAAGTAACTTTCATGGAATATCCATAGATAGGGAATAATGTTAAAAGCAAAAAACCCGCTATAATAATTTTCAGATTTGATTTCATTTCAGTCTCCATTTATCAAGATTCTTAACATAATAATTATAGAACAGTATCGGGAGAATTACAACCAATTTTCTTGATTAAAAAAGGTGATAGAAAATAATAATTCAATTTTTACTTTAAAATATTTGTATCAAAAACACCCTGTAATTTATCAAATGACCTGTATTAAAATTAGAGAAGAGAGTTTATGAACAATTACGATATTATTATAACAGGCACAGGTCCGGCCGGACTTTTCTGTGCTGTAAACTGT
>JBBRFT010000055.1:0-16877 GCA_038241375.1 Spirochaetota bacterium | reverse complement strand
GATGATTAAATCTCCGAATTTAACGGGTGCTGCCCTTGTAATATAATTAACAACACATAAATTAGAGTTGTATGTATAACCTGACAGAAGACCGGGGAACCTGTTTTCTCCGATTTTTACACCGATTTTAATATCGGGTGCGATTAATGGCTGAATCCTGGAAACAGAACCTCTAACTTCCACAATTTTACCCACAACACCTTTCACAAGCTCGCGGACTTCACCTTTATTAACAACCTGATACGCCACGACAGGCATATTTACTTTTATGCCGTCATCATCACCCCGATTGATAATCAGTGTCCGGTACCAGTTATCAGGATCCTTTGATATAATCGCTGCAGCGACAGAGTCATACCTGAGCATCTCCTTCATCCCAAGGAGAGATCTGAGTCTGTCATTTTCTTTTTTTATTTCGGAAAATTCAACATCAATAGATTCAAACGTCTGAAGCTTCGATCTGGTTACCTCAAGTTCATCTCTCACCCTGTCAAGCTCTGAAAAACCGGCCCAGAGCCTGCTTGTCCCACCCTGGATGCCGTTATAGCCTTTCTGAAAAGGCATGGTGATACCACTCATAATTCCTTCAAAAGTTAAGGTGAAACCGCTCCCCTGTACTGAAAGAGAAATTATGCAGAAAAGAGTCAGTGAAATAAAAATAGCTATAGATTTATGTCTGTCAAAAAATTCCACTGTCTTACTTCAGATTTGCTCTATAGAGATTTTTAATCTCTTCCAGAAATTTACCCGCGCCAAGCACAACACATGTAAGAGGATTCTCTGCCTGAATAACAGGAACACCGGTCTCTTTACTTATATACTTATCAAGCCCTTTAAGAAGAGAACCTCCACCCGTCATTACAATACCGCGTTCTACAATATCAGCTGCAAGTTCAGGGGGAGTCCGTTCCAGAGCATGCTTGATGCCTTCAAGAATCATTTCAACTGGCTCTTTAAGCGATTTTCTTATCTCAACTGAATCGATTTCAAGTGTTCTAGGGAGGCCTGATATCGCATCACGTCCCCGGAGATCCATGACTTCAACTTTCTTTTCTGGGAAAACGTTTCCAAGGCGGAATTTGACCTCTTCGGCCATTCTTTCACCTATTACAAGGTTGTACTGAGTTTTCATATACTTTATAATTGCTTCGTCAAACTCGTCACCGGCAATCCGGAGAGAATCCGCCAGAACCATCCCGCCGAGTGAGATAACAGCTATTTCAGTTGTTCCCCCTCCGATATCTACAATCATATGTCCCGCAGGCTCATGAATCGGAATATTCGCTCCGATAGCAGCAGCAAGAGCCTCTTCGATGAGAAAAATTTCCCTTGCACCGGCCTGTTCTGCCGATTCACGGACAGCTCTCTTTTCAACCTCGGTTATTCCCGATGGAACACCGATGACTACCCGCGGTCTCACAAGAGTTTTACGTTTATGCACTTTTGTGATAAAATATCTTATCATCTTTTCAACTGTTTCAAAATCTGCGATAACACCATCTTTCATCGGTCTTATGGCAACTATATCACCGGGAGTTCTTCCTAGCATTCTTTTTGCTTCATGTCCCACCGCAAGAACCTTCCCGGTACTTGTCTGAACAGCAACAACAGATGGTTCACTTAAAACTATACCCTGACCTTTAACATGTACAAGAGTGTTTGCAGTACCAAGGTCAATACCCATATCGTTTGAGAACATACCATAAAAAGAATCGAACATACCCATAATTTCCCCTGAAATAATTTCATTTTTTTTTCCTCCAATTGATTTAAAAAGAATCAATTTTAGAGGGAGCGACTATGATGATTATTTATTTTATTAAAAACATTATTTAACATATGACATAATACACATATTTAAAATTGCTAGTGCATATTTTTTGTCAAGCTTTAAACATGTAAAATATATTCTCCATGAATAAAGAAAAAAAATAATAAAATTAAAGCAAACCAAGCATTTTTTTTACTTCCTCATTCCCTGAACCCGAAGCAAGTACTTCGCTCAATATGATTTTCGCCTTGTCCTTCATACCTAATGCTATATAATTTTTGCCAACCCATATTTTACAATCCGCGTCATCTCCAAAATTCAATGCTGCATTGAACTGATCCAAAGACTCCTTATATAAATTCTGACTGTAATAAATCCTGCCCAGATTTGAATACGACAGCTTCTGAACATATGGATCATCCGAAGTTTTCAATATCGCCTGAAATGCTATTATAGAATCGGTAAACTTCATGGAATTCTTCAGAGCCTTAGCCTTAAAGAGCCTGCCCTGTACCGAATCCTCCACTCCCCCCTTCTTATCAAGAAGATCAAGCCCTTCATCAACGGCTCCCTCCGTTAAACACAGGAAAGAGTAAAACCGCACATCATCAACAGAGAGTATATCGGTTGTTGATGCCCCTTTAAGCATTGAATAAATAGCTGCATTACTCTTATATCCGGTAAAAAAATAACTTCTCCCGAGGATAAAAAAATTATCTAACGAAACCTCTTCGCCGTCAAGAAGCGCAATTGCTTTACTCATATCTTTGATAGATTGGAAAAAACACGTCCTCTGTTCCGGTGTAAGATTAAGCAACATATCATCAAGAAACATCTCTGTAAAATTTCTGCCGGAGAGCGCCAGACCTAAATTATAATACACCCTCGATGAATAAATATACGAGTCGGGATCTTCGGGATTTTCCAGCTTATATGATCCTATATTCTCTGCAAGTTTTCTAAGAGTTTTAATTTTTTCTGCAGAATCAGTTATCGATGAGGCACCATTTATCTGCTCTATAATACGGCTCTGACTAACTTTCCAGAACATTATCTTTGTTCTATAATTATAACCGGTATAAACAATGGAGACTGCAACAATTGAGAAAAAAATCACTTTAAGAATTTTTCTATCTTTCTTCTTCGATTTATATCTGTAGTACATTACAATCCTTTTTCATATTCTTTATAATCAGCTTCCACCTTATCGGGAAAACCGGGTGAGTTTTCAATCACAAACAGTTTTACAGTGCTGTTTCCTTTGAGCGGCAGTGCAATATAACCGGACCCGCTCCATATGTCATATACTTTATGAAAGTCAAATCTGTAAAGCTTTTCATCAAGATAAAAATTAACACCGTCAAAATCTGATTCAATCCTCCCCTTTCCTATTCTTTTTATGCTTTTATACTTGGAAAAAGTTGGATCTATGGCGCCTACTCCGGATTCATAATCAATTATATTTGACCTGTCATCAAACATGACAGCCGAAACATATCTGTTAGCCGGATCATCATTCCTCCGAAGTGGAAAAATGTCTTCTTCTTCATCGGCAGCACTGACCTTTACAGCATGGTCGGGCTTTCCATGCACTGCCTGATAATTATCCTCTATGGACTTAGAAGATCTTTCTGAAATAATACATGTCCCAGAAAGATCACTGCCGTTAAAATCCTCATAATCATGCAGATCATCGACATCATCATCAAAACTGATAAATATATCCTCTTCATCCAAATAAGAGTCTGTTTTATCAGTTCTGTCTCCGGGAAAAATCATCTCAACTACATCTGAATTGGCAGGTCTACCGGAAGATGACCTCGCTGCATCTGATGAGCCATTATACCCAGAAACAATCCCACGCCCTTTCTCGATAAACAATGCCGAGATCAGAATAAGCAGACCACACAGAATCAATAATATTGCTAAATATACCATAAGCTACCCCGGGTTTATTAGGGAAATCTGCCATCTGAAAAATGCCGGATAAAAAATTTTAGATTTTCACCGGCCGGTGTCAAGGTTTTTTCAGATACAACGGCCGGTTCAATTAAATTTTCCATAGACCGACTTTCAAATAAGGATTCTCACTATATACAAAGTCGGAAGATTCATTCCCGAACATTAATAATTCCCAGTTATCCGGATGATATGATCGATATTCCTGTTCTGTGACTGTATACGAATTTATAGATGTAAGAATAAAGCCTTTATCAATGAGCAGCTCAACCCCCAGAAGGGAATCTGAATAATCTTTTTTTACTGAAAAATTTTTCTTTTTGTTTCTTGCGAATGTGGGAGGATCAAATACAGCAAAATCGAAAGTGACCCCTTTTTTGCACAACTGCTTTGTCCAGTCAAGAGCATCTCCATAAATGAAATCCCGCTGGTCAACTTTCAGCACGTTCAGCTCATAATTTACTTTTGCTCTATTCAGAACGCCACGGGATAAATCTATATTTACAGCATTCTTAACTCCATTTTTCAAAGCATGAACCGAAAATAAAGCAGTATAGCTGAAAAGGTTAAGCATCCTATTAATCGATTCCGACTCATAAAACTGATGCAGCTTATCTCGAATCTCTCTCATATCGAGGAATATCCCTGTATTCTGCCCGTTAACAAGGTCTACCCGGGCTCTGACACCGTTTTGTAAAACTATAATTCCCTCGGTCGGATAATCACCATCTAGAATGACACTTTTCCAATGCTCATCAGGAATCTCACCCTTTGATGGAGTCATCCGGTTTTTAGACAGAACCCCTTTAACGGGAACCGGTATCGATTTAATTAATGAGGGGAGTATCCTGCTCATGGCGTCTTTTGCGCCTGTATTGAAATACTGAAGAAGGACATAACCTGCGTAATAATCGGCAGTCAATCCGTCAACACCATCACCGGAGGTATTGAAGATTCTGAAACAATCAGTCTCAGGATCTTCAAAGAGTATATTTCTTCGTTCTATTGCTGAACTGAACAGATAACTAATGTCTTTTTTTAAATTATCAGAGGATAGAACCATAAATCTCTTTAATCCTTTCTTCTATCAAATCGAATTTTTTCTCTTTCACAAGCTTATCAGAAACAGGATAGGAGAGTCCGCATGCAACTACTTTATCAGCACCGAGATATTCTTTAAAATTTTTATTATCAATTCCACCCGTAGGGATAAGTCCAAAATCAAACATCTTGAACGGGGCGGCAATGGCATTGATATATTCGACTCCTCCGAGGGCGGAAGCGGGGAATATTTTTATCAGTTCTGTATATTTTAATGCTTTATAAAGTTCACTAGGAGTTGATACACCGGGAACATAAGGTATGCTGTTTTTTACAGCGGCCTCGCAGAGAGATTCATCAAAACATGGAGATACCGCAAAAACAGCACCATGCTCTGCAGCTTTTTCAAAATCTGTTTTTTTTAAAACGCTCCCTGCTCCCACTATTGCATCTTTAAACTCTTTTTTAATAGCTCTGATGCAATTAAAAGCATTCTCAGTTCTTAGTGTTACTTCAATCACATTAACACCATGTTTCAGCAGGAGTTCCGCAGTCCTCAGCGCATCATCAGTTTCATCAAATACACAAACAGGAACAGATTTAACTTTTTGGAGCAAATCTCTAAGCATAACCATCTCCTTTTAACGAATTTCTTAGTATTTAAGATCGGCTTAAACCCGGTTTTTATTCTTCAACTTTTTTAATAAAAAATATTACCTGTCTGCACCGGAATAAAATCCGGCAGAATTAAGCTGATCAAGAAATCAATGATGCTTTAAAAGCCAAAAAAAACAGGGCCGCCTTAACCGGCAACCCTGTCTGAATTTAATAATCAATTTTGGATAATCAGTCAATTTTAGGATAAGAGAGTTCAATATGATTCCCATCAGGGTCGGCAAAAACTATTCTCTGACCTTTACGGATATTTTCAGGTCCGAATACTACTTCAATCCCTGTATCCTCAATTTCATCAATCGCATCTTCAAAATCCTCTTCATCCACATAAAAAGAGATGCAGTGTCTTGAATCACTGCTGCTTTTATAACCTTGTACTTCCACCAGAGAGATAAGTATGTCGCCCATTTTCAGAAAAGCCTGCCCTGAATTGCTGATGTTTTCAACTACATCAAAATCAAATAACTCTTTATAAAACTTTATAGATTTATCAAGATCAGAAACAGTGATACCTATATGGTTTACACTTTCTATAACAATCATTTTAACCTCGTCGTTTACTGTTCAAAAAAATAATTACGTTTAATAAATTGAATCTAAAACAGACCCTAACCTGTGTCAATAATATAAATGTTTTATTTATTAAAAATGACGAACAGCTCCTAAACTGAAGGGAAAATTGCTCTCCGCCGTGCCAGAGTCTCTGCGGAGATAAAATCCGCCATTTTTTAAGCTGTTATAAATGATATAGAATGGAGAGAAAATTCCACCTACGGAATCCTGCTGATTCCCTCTACTCTACTGTCACGCTTTTTGCCAGATTTCTAGGCTGGTCGACGTCGCAACCTCTATGAACCGCTACATAGTATGATAAAAGCTGCAGAGGTATTACCGACAGTATGGGTAAAAGCGCTCTATGTACATCCGGAATATATATTACATGATCCGCATATTTTACTATATCTTTATCGTTTTCTGTAGCTATGGCGATGATCTTACCCTTTCTGGCTCTGACCTCCTCCATATTACTGATTATTTTGCTGTAAATTTCATCTTTAGGCGCGATAAATACTACAGGCATCTCCTGATCTATCAGGGCGATGGGGCCGTGCTTCATCTCTGCAGCGGGATAACCCTCGGCGTGAATATATGAAATTTCTTTAAGTTTAAGAGCTCCCTCAAGAGCAACAGGAAAACTGACCCCTCTTCCAAGATAAAGAAAATTACTTTTATCTGAATATACCTCCGCTATCTCTTTAATCTTTTCACTTGATGCGAATATAATCTTAACCAATTCGGGTAATTTTAGAAGATCATTAAGAATAGCGCTCCCTTCCGTAAATGACATCTCACGCTTTCGGGCAAGAAGAACGGTAAGAAGAATTATAACCGTTATCTGTGAAGTGAACGCCTTTGTCGATGCTACTCCAATTTCAGGGCCGGCATGAATGTAGACCCCGCCATCAGATTCCCGTGCAATTGTACTTCCAACAACATTTGTAATGCCGAGTACCTTTATTCCCTTGGCTTTTGCCTCTCTCATTGCAGCAAGGGTATCTGCAGTTTCACCGGACTGGCTTATTGTAATTACAAGGTCACCTTTTTTCAGAACAGGTTTTCTGTATCTGAATTCGCTTGCGTATTCAACTTCAACCGGTATACGGGCGTACTCTTCAATCAGATACTCCGCCACAAGTCCGGCATGCCATGATGTTCCGCACGCTATAAAGATAATTCTTTCTATATTAGTAAAATCCTCATCGGTAAGTCTCAGGCCATCGAGTTTAACCATCGCTTCGTCTAAAAGAATCCGGCCTCTGAAAGCATTGGTAATTGTCTCCGGCTGTTCAAAAATCTCCTTAAGCATAAAGTGGTCATATCCATGCTTTTCAATTGATGCAATATCCCAATCGATAGACTCAATATCTTTATCTATTTTGTTCTTATCAAGATCATATATCCGGTATCCATCTTTCCGCACTTCAACTACTTCACCATCTCCAAGATAAATAACTTCACGTGTATGTTCAATCACAGCACTTACATCAGAAGCGATGAGCATCTCTCCGTCACCGACACCAAGCACAAGGGGACTCCCCTTTCTTGCCGCGATAAGTACATCGGGTGTCTTCTTTGACATAACCACCAGCCCATATGCACCTTCAACACTATGTAGAGCTTTAATTACAGCATCAAGCAGCGGTAACTCTTTTTTATAATGCTCGATAAGATGGACGACAACTTCGGTATCTGTTTCACTTAAAAATTTATGCCCTCTGCCAATGAGTACATCTTTAAGATCCTTATAATTTTCTATAATTCCGTTATGTATTATGACAAGTTCGTTATTACAGTCGCTATGAGGATGGGAATTAACATCCGAAGGTTCACCATGAGTTGCCCACCTTGTATGACCAATACCGGTGGTGCAGTTTTTAAGACTATCATAATCTATTACCGAATCAAGAACGGCTATCTTCCCGGCTCTCTTCTGTGTAAAAAGCTCTCCGTTACAATTAACCGATATTCCCGCGGAGTCGTAACCCCGGTATTCCAGCTTTTTGAGAGAGTTTATTATAACCTCTGCAGCACTTTTATGACCTATATATCCGACAATCCCGCACATTCGATTCTCCTTGTTAAAAATCCTTTTTTATATCGATCTTTTTTAATCCGCTGAATCTGTTATCTTTACATATTCAAGATAGAGATGAACAATTCTTCCATATTCTGATTCAGTTATTCTGAACTTTCTTATCTTTCCGGACAGAAAAAACAGATACTTGTTTCTTTCAACCTCTTTTATATAGTCGTTTCCTTTTTCTGCAAACCATTTTAAACTTGCATCATCTGCCGGTCCATGAATCTGAAGCCAGTTATAATTATATAGATCGCTGGAATAGTATCTTTTTTCAAAAACATCCGGTATTAAGACTTTATAATCACCGCCAGTTTGAATATCTGCACCTATCATATCAGTTAGTAAACGATTTAATCTGTTTCTATAAAGCTTTCTGCTTCCGAAAAGTCCAAAATTCCAATTCTTATACATTTCCTGAATGAGGGAATAATTATCTTTTTTATCCTGATAATTTTCCGAACCAAACAGATCAGAAATAAAAAGTAACAGTATAAAAATAATTAGACATGATTTGATCTTAGCTGGCAACATTATTCTCACTTATCCCTTTTATACACATGTTAAAATTCTATAGCCGATTTTTCAGCCTTATCGGGAAGCTGACCGGCGCCGTCTCCCTCAAGTTCCAGAAATTCACCAGATGTAAGCTGTTTACTATTCATACTTTTTATACCTGTTTTCTATTTGTCTGTATTAACACAAATATGCAGATTTTCGTCAATTACAATCATAAATAATAACAGATATCAAACTGATGAAAAATAGTTTGACGACAATGTTGTTTATTTTAATTATCAAACTCCTGATAAAAAAATCAGAGATTATTACTAAAAATTAAATAAATTTTACTAATAAAAACAAGAGGTTATAAAATGAAAATTGCAGTAGCCGGTACAGGTTATGTAGGATTATCCATTGCAGTCCTTGCATCTCAAAAACATGAAGTAATTGCTGTTGATATATTAAAGGAAAAAGTTGAACTGATAAATAATAAAATATCACCGATTGAAGATCATGAGATATCAGATTTTCTGGCAAATAAAAAACTGAATCTCAAAGCTACAACCAGCCCGGAAGAAGCTTATAAAAACGCCGAGGTAATATTTGTTGCAGGACCAACGGATTACAACTCTGAAGGTAATTTTTTTGACACTTCAATCATCGAGAAAATTTTTGATGATATAGCAAAGTATAATAAAAATGCAATTGTCTGCATAAAGTCCACAGTTCCGGTGGATTACACAATAAATATTAAAAAGAATTATCCCGGCATGAAACTGATATTCTCCCCTGAATTTCTGAGAGAAGGTAAAGCTTTATATGACAACCTTCACCCATCAAGAATTATTGTTGGTGAACAGTCAAAAGATGCCGAAATAATTGCAAACATTCTAAAGGAGGGATCTCTTGATGCAGATACTCCGGTTCTCTTTACATCCTCAACAGAAGCAGAAGCAATTAAACTCTTTTCAAATACATACCTGGCGCTTCGTGTTGCCTACTTTAACGAACTTGACTCATACGCACTCAAATATCACCTTGATACAAGACAGATTATCGAAGGTGTAGGACTCGACCCGAGGATAGGGAATCATTACAATAATCCCTCTTTCGGATTTGGAGGCTACTGCCTTCCAAAAGATACCAAGCAGCTCCTTGCAAATTACGAGCATGTACCTAACAATATCATCAAAGCAATAGTTGATTCTAACAGTACGAGAAAAGATTTTCTCGCGGACCAGATACTGGCGAAGAAACCGCAGAAAGTCGGAATATACAGACTTGTAATGAAAGAGGGTTCTGACAACTTCAGAGCATCTTCAATTCAGGGAATTATGAAACGAATTAAGGCCAAAGGTATCGAATGTATTGTGTTTGAGCCGACATTGAAAGAGGATAATTTTTTCGGTTCAAGAAAAATTATATCTCTTGAAGAGTTTAAAAAAGAATCTGACATCATTGTAACAAACAGACATCATAATGAACTGGATGATGTTAAGGATAAAGTCTTTACAAGAGATCTTTTTACGCGAGATTAAATAAATATTGGTGCATTTACGCAGATTTTGTATAACCAATTTTTTTAATATTTTATGATTTAGAAAGGGTGGCCATTTTAAGACCACCCTTTCTGCAAATATGCTATTTGACCGATGTAAGCGAGGAATGTTTACAAAATCAGTTCTTCAAACTCTCTCTATACTCTCCCGGTGTCATCCCTGTAATTTTTTTAAATACCCGGTTGAACGTTCTTATATTATCGAAACCAGTTGATATACTAATACGTGTTATTGTCTCTACAGACTCCTTAAGACGCCGCACTGCTTCTTTTATCCGAAGTTCATTCACGTAATCAAAAAGACTGCTCCCTGTATGAAGATTAAACAATCTGCTGAATGTGTCAGGATTAATCCCCACTGCAGATGCAAGATCATCGCGGATTAAATCCTCCATATAATGTTCTTTTATAAAACCACAGATAATTTCAATTTTAGAAGCATTATCATCTGTGACAGTTCTTAAATTAACAACTCTCAATTTTGCTGAAATTATTTCATAATTTCGGAGAAGTGAATTCCTGAGTTTTTTAAGTTCTATCTGATTACGTATACGGAGTATTAGCTCATCAATATTAAACGGTTTTGTCACATAATCAATTGCCCCCAGATCAAGACCTTCAATTTTCATAAAGTTTTCCGCTCTGGCAGTAAGAAATAAAACCGGAAGCCCTTCAAATCGTTCATCAGCCCTTATCCACTGAATCAATTCATGACCATCCATTCCGGGCATCATAATATCAGAAATAACAAGATCAATATCATCCTTTTCCTCAAGAACAGCAACAGCATCAAGACCATTAGATGCTTCATGAACAATATACCTGCTGCCGAGCATTTTAAAAAGTAATCTTCTTATATCATCATTATCCTCTACAATAAGTATTGATGGGATATCATCTGAATCATCGGCGATTATTGGCATAAAATCGGACATATTAGAATCTATACCGCGGACATACGGCATAGACAAAAATCCCGGATCATTATCAATGTAGACAACATTATCTCTACCGTCAAAATGATCTCTGCCCGGACGAAGTTTCACAGTAAAGACTGTACCATGATTATCCGGATATTCATTAACATGCCTGCTCTCGACAGAAACTTCACCTCCATGAAGTTCAACAAGTTCTTTAACCAGAGATAAACCAATTCCTGTTCCCTCATATCTTCGCGTTGAACCTGTATCGGCCTGTGAAAATCTATCAAATATAATATCAAGTTTATCTGCTTCAATACCGCAACCGGTATCACTGAATTTTATAATAACAGAATTGTCATCAACTGATAACGTCAGTTCTATCTTTCCGCCGCTATTTGTAAATTTAAAAGAGTTTGAAAAAAAATTAGAGATTACATTTGCAATCCGTCCCTGGTCGACATAAACATTAACATTCGTGTTTGCTAATTTACATGTCAGATCAATATTTTTAAGATTAGCCGATGCAGTCATATCATTGCAGAATTGCCTTAAAAGTCCACTGATATCAGTTTCTGCAACCTCAAGAATCATTCTCCCCGCAGTTATTCGCGAGATATCCAGCAGATCTGTTATAAGCGATAGGAGATTTTTACCATTGCGGTGCATCATCTCAAAAGTATCACGGTTTAATTTTACACCTGACAATGCTTCGTCAATCGGAGCAAGCATTAGTGTGAGTGGTGTTCTGAATTCATGAGATATATTCGCAAAAAAATCACTTTTCGCCCGATCCAGTTCATGCAACCTGCTGTTTGCCGAAGAGAGTTCAGATGTTCTCTCCTCAATCATTGATTCAAGATTTTTATTATCCTCATCGATACGTTTATTAAGAATCTGAAGTTCTCCGGAAAGCTGCTCTACCATTGTAAAAGATCTGAAAAAAACACGTGAAAGAATAATAGATTGAGGAAGGATAAAAAGGAACAATCCATACGGTAAAAAATAACCTGTATGAATAATATTATTAGCATCAAGCATATCATTTATCAAAGCAAACATAAGTACTAGATAACTTCCCATAATAAAAAAAGCATCGTCCCTCCCGTTTCTCACGGCAGATACAAGTGCATAAATTATGTATATAAGACCGCATACTATTACAATATGGTAACCGGGGAGAAAAACAGCAGATATTTTTACAGGTAGAATTATTGTCATCAGAGCATAAATAATACTTAGAATCTGAAATATTAATATAAACAGATCAGAAAATTCCTCTTTGAATAACTCCCGGAGAAACATTAAAAGAAAAGTACCCCCGGCAATCATGGTTAAAAATTCAAGTTTAATCTCAACACTCCAGTTTAAATCAGGGAACAGATAAACAATAAAAAATTCACCGGTAAGAATAATACGCGCTGCTATTACAAGACACCCTAGACCGAAAAAAAGAGTAAACCGATTCTGCCTTCTGAAGGCATACAAACAGAAATGATATATAGCCATAATAAGAAAACTTCCGAAAAGCATTAGATCAATACCTGTGGCTATTAATCGTTCTTTAATGATCCTATCAGCCGATCCCAGATATATTTTACCCCAGATCCCACCTTTATCTGTCATAAAATTTGACACCTGAACTGTGATAACAACATCTTCGCCTGTAGTATTAAATAGAACCACTCCCGGCATCTGCTGAGGAACCATTGAACTGTCCATAGCCACAGTGCCGTTTGAAAAAACAAACTTTCCGTTTACCCAGAGTTTATATGCAGTTGCCATAGTGGATATTTTAAGGCCGTATGAACCTGCGGGAATATTTTTAACAGTGAACCTGTATGTGGCATATCCGTCTCCGCCAACTTTACCCTTGCCTGCATCAAAATCATTCCAGACGCCGGGAATTTTTATCCAGCCGCTCATAACAGGTAATGTTTTAACAAAATCTTCGGGGGTATAGAGATGGTTCCAGTAAAACTCCCAATCGTAATCGAGAGGAATTATTCCATTTTTAAAATCATAATCGCCGAGAATTATACTACCCTTTTCTGCAATTATATTTTGACTGTAATCACCTCTGCAGGAACTGAACATAAAAACTGATAGTATTATAATAAAATGGTATAAAAAAGTTTTATTTGACATTATTCTATCTATACCTCGCCCCATAATCTGAATTATCAGTTAGTCCGGATTCTGAATCTGCCATTTATACAGTTTGTATTATATACAAATAATGAAAATCTAACGTTTATTCAACGATAGAAACTCTTTTTGATATATTTTATAATAATATTCTATAAAAAAAAGAAAGTAAAAATTATTAACACTGAACAAAAATAACACAGAAAGGCTTAAAATAATAAACTTACACCAGGCTCTGACCCCGATTTCCAATAAAAAAACAAATTGAAAAATAAAGTCCTTTATTTACTATGCCCAACTTAATAAGTATGTTAAATTATTAAAGGAGCCGCAGTAATTGGTACTATGCAGCTGGAAATAATCCCCTGCCGGAAGAATTTAAAGGAATTACTCCTTCATAATCCGTTAAAAAGATAATTATTGCGAGCCGGCTGTGTTTTAATTAAACAGATAAAAAACGAAATTGGAGATATCACTATGAATAAATCAAAATGGTCTGAAAAACAGGAATCCACCTGGAAAACTAAAGTCGGACTGGCCGAGATGCTCAAAGGCGGCGTCATAATGGATGTTGTAACACCGGAGCACGCAAAGATTGCAGAAGATGCAGGTGCAGCAGCTGTTATGGCTCTTGAGCGGGTCCCCGCAGATATACGTGTAGCCGGCGGAGTAGCCCGGATGTCCGATCCAGAGATGATAATCGGAATACAGAAAGCTGTATCTATCCCGGTTATGGCAAAGTGCCGAATAGGTCATTTTGTTGAAGCTCAGATCCTCGAAGCTCTTGGAGTCGATTTTATTGATGAGAGCGAAGTTCTGACGCCAGCTGATGACAGATTTCATGTAAATAAAAGAAACTTTAAAGTACCATTCGTCTGCGGATGCCGCGACCTGGGAGAGGCTCTTCGAAGAATCGGCGAAGGCGCTGCCATGATCAGAACAAAGGGTGAAGCTGGAACCGGTGATGTTATCGAAGCAGTTAGACACATGAGGACACTGCAGGACGATATGCGTAGAATAAAAAATCTCCCGATTGAAGAACTTATGTCTGTAGCGAAAGAGATGGGCGCTCCTTATGAACTTATACTGGAAATTGCTGAAACAGGTAAACTACCAGTACCTAATTTCTCCGCAGGTGGAGTTGCGACTCCGGCAGACGCGGCGCTTATGATGCAGCTTGGAGCTGAATCTGTATTTGTAGGGTCAGGTATATTCAAATCCGGTGATCCTGTTAAGAGAGCTCAGGCGATAGTACAGGCTGTTACATATTATAACGATCCGGCTAAGCTTGCGGAGATTTCGAAAAATCTCGGAGAGCCCATGACAGGTATTGGAATGTCACAGCTTAAAGAGAGCGACAAACTTGCAGGTAGAGGCTGGTAAAACATACTTATGTCTAAAAAGATAGGAGTTCTGGCTATGCAGGGTGCTTTCCAGAAGCATCTGGATATGGTAAAAAAAATCGGTGCAGAAGGGGTCGAGATAAGGACATCTGATGACCTTAACTCTATTGACGGTCTGATTATTCCAGGCGGAGAGAGTACTGTTATCGCCAAACTGCTTATTAAAAATGATATAATGAATCCTATACTAGAGAGAGTAAAATCCGGCATGGGAATTTTCGGGACCTGTGCAGGGATGATTCTCCTTGCAAAAAAAGCCGAAGAGAGCGATCAGCCTCTTCTTAATCTGATGAACATTACTGTAAAAAGAAACGCCTATGGAAGACAGCAGGAAAGCTTTGAAGCATCTTTCGAAGTTAGCGGTTTCGATAAACCATTCCCCGGCATATTTATACGATCTCCTAAAATCACAGAATACTCAGAAGAAGTTCAAATACTGGCAGAATTTGAAGGAGTACCTATACTTGCAAAAGAGGGTAAACTCCTGGCATGCAGCTTCCACCCGGAGCTTACCGGTGATATAAGAATTCATCAGTTGTTCCTTTCAATGATCTGAAAAATCAGATCATTTCATCATTAAATTCTACTTTACAATTCCCGATTATACTCCTTATATGAATCCATACTTAAAGAAATTAATTTAATCATTTAGTTTCGGAACCAAACTATTTCAATCCGGTGAAAAAATGACAGAATTTAAAAAGATACTTAATTCAATCCTGACAGAATCGGAACTGCTGATTAAAACAGCAGGGATAAAATCCTCCATAGATGAAAAATCTTTGTCATCCGGCTACAGGAATCTTACAATAGAAGAGATTGGTCAGCTGAAAAAGCAGAACAACCACGCCGAGAACTGGGAAACTATTTTTGTCACTGAAGGTTTTTTTACTTCATTTATTATAAATACACGCTTTTACGGAAAGTGTTACCTCGGAAGATTCACAGGATTTCCTCTTGAGGTTGAAAATGAAATTACTCTCCAGTCAGGGATATATGACAGTACAATAAAAGATTCCAAGATAGATGATGAAGCCCTCGTGAGCCGATGCGGACTCATGGCAAATTATATTGTTTCCAGATATTCAGTACTTTATAATGTCAAAACAGTAACTGCCGGAAAAGGAAACTCCTTCGGCAGCGATAATAATATAACTATAGGACCGGAAACCGGAGAACGTTCCATTAAAGTCTTTGCAGAGATGAACATGAACATCGCAGAGAGTCTGCTCTCACCGGGAAACGGTACCGACTTCGATGAGTTTATCTCTGACTATACTGAACAAAGTTCACTTGACTCGGGATATATCGGACAGAACTGCAGAATCATAAACACTGCATCGATCAGAAACTCATTTATTAGCGACATGACAATAATTGAAGGGGCCTCACTGATATCAGCCTCTACACTTCTAAGCTCTGAAAATGACATCACATTTATCGGCTCGGGCGTCGAAATTGCAGATTCCATAATCCAGTGGGGATGCAGCATTGAGTCGATGTCCATAATTCACAAATCGCTCATTATGGAATACTCACACACGGAAAAACATTGTATTATAACTGAAAGTCTAATAGGCCCGAACTCAGGCATAGGCGAAGCCGAGATAACATCATCATTCGCCGGGCCATTCACAGCGGCACACCATCACTCCCTTCTTATCGCAGCTATATGGCCCGGGGGGAGAGGTAACATCGGATATGGAGCGAATGTCGGATCGAACCATACATCGCGCCTCCCTGATCAGGAAATTTTTCCGGGAGAAGGCATGTTCTTCGGTTTAGGTTCAAGCATTAAATTCCCCGCTGAATACAACAAGTCGCCATACACTGTAATTTCAACAGGTACAGTTACTCTGCCTCAGAAAGTTGAGTTCCCCTTCTCTCTTATTACCCAAACTTCTTTAGTTCAGCAAAGCATATCGCCGCTTTATAATGAACTGATACCTGCATGGATTCTAAGCGACAACATCTACTCTGTTGTGCGGAACGAATCAAAATACAGAAAGCGGAACAGATCCCGCAGGAACGAAACTGATTTCAGTATTTTCAGACCTGAAATTATTGACATGATGGTTACTGCGCGTGACAGGCTGAAAGCTGTAACAGATATTAAAGATATATATTCAGAGACTGAAATTTCAGGTACAGGGAAAAATTATATAACGGAAAAGAATAGAATAAACGGGATAGATGCCTACACATTCTATATTCAGCTTTATGCTTTAAAACTCCTTACGCATCGTGTGGGAAAAATCCT
>JBBRFT010000054.1:0-17303 GCA_038241375.1 Spirochaetota bacterium | reverse complement strand
ATCTTTTAACGGGGAGAAGCCCATCCCTATATGTTCAACTGTTCCTGCAATAATTCCTGAAACAGGATTAATCAGTATTTTTTTATCATCAATAAATATAGCTTGTTCCGTTAACTTTATTATTTCACAGTTTTTAACATCTTTAAAAACTTCTTTAATTGCCATAAAGCCTACCTGCAAGTTCCGTAAAACACCTTTTTCACTACCGGAATAAGCTTTTTCAAGGAAATTTGTTATTAAACCTGTGCCGAAAAGAAAACAGAATTTATCATTCACTTTGATTGTTAAACGTTTATCTGTTCCGATTATTTCATTATTTTCTATTTTATTAATTAATCGTTTTAATATGCTGGAACCCTCCCCTTTATTTTTAACCGACCTGGCAATATTATTCATTGTTCCCCCTTTGAGAATCAGTACCGGCGGAATATGTTCCGGATGGTACACATTTAGGAGTTCACTTAATACAAGGTGTATTGTCCCGTCCCCTCCTCCGATACAGATATAATCTATTTTTTCTTTCTTATATTGCTCCACTACGTTCTTGAGATCTCCAACATTTTGGGGAGCTGAAACAAAAACTTTATCTGAATTATATTTTAAATAAGAGGATATTGAGTCTTTCCCTGTTCTGAATTTTTTTGCACTGGGATTTAAAATTACACCTGTTTTTTTCATGCAGATTCTCCGTAAATATAATAAATAATATCTTGCAAATAAAACACACGGGATGAAAGTAATTAAGATCTATAAGGAATTTAAAGAGCAATATGATTAATAATATTTTAAACAAATATTTAAACAATGAAAAAAAAGTAAATATTTCTAATTATTCACTTAATAGTATTATTTCACTTTTGGGTCATCTTAATAACCCTCAAAAAAATTTCAAGTCATTACATATTGCAGGTACAAATGGTAAAGGTTCAACTGCTTTTATGATTGCCTCAATCTTGCAGAAATCCGGATACCGGACAGGGCTTTACATTTCACCTCATCTAAACAAAATAAATGAAAGAATTAAAATAAACTTAATTGATATTGATGAAGAATTGTTATATAGATATATAAACGAAATCGACCAGTTTTATGATTCTAATACCGTTCTGCCTACTTATTTTGATGTATTAACAGCCGCAGCCTTTAAATATTTCAGCGATGAAAATGTAGATATTGCTGTTATCGAAACCGGTCTTGGCGGACGTCTTGATTCGACAAACGTCATTACTCCGGAAATATCAATTATAACAGATATTTCTCTTGATCACATACAGATTCTCGGAAATAGTATAGAAGCTATCACTAAGGAGAAATGTGGTATAATAAAACCGGGAATCCCCGTGATTACATCCAATAATGAACCAAATATTCTTACCGTCATTACTGAATTTGCAGAGCAAAAAAATTCTGAACTTTGCGTTTATAACATAAACTTTTTCACTAATAATATATTACGAGAAAACGAATTTTTTAAATTTGATTATAATTTAAAAAATATAACCCTTCCTGGTATCCGTTTACCACTTTTCCCGATTCATCAGGTCAAAAATTCAGCTTTAGCTATTACAGCAGTATTACATCTTCAAAAAGTTAATTTCCCGCTTATATCACACGATATAATATATACTTGTCTTAGGGATGCGGAAGTACCGGGAAGATTTCAGAAGTTATGTTTTAAACCATTGATCATATTTGATCCGGCGCATAATTTTGAAGCACTTAATAATCTTATTTCGGGATTAGAAGTATTCTATCCCGGAAAAAAGAAAAATATAATTTTATCACTAATGAAAGATAAGGCAGAAATTAAAACACTAGATATCTTTAAAAATTCAGATACGTACTATTATATTTTAGAAGATGAAAGAGGTTATTCGCCTGAATCAGGCTTTTTTAAAGAGATAATTACTGATGAAAATATTATACTTGATATAATCAAAAAAGCATACTTACATGATGAAATGATAATTTTTACCGGAACTTTCAGAATCTACACACATGCTTTGAATATTCTGAATAAATTTAAATTATTAAGGATAAATAATGACACCTAAAGATCAAATACTCTTTGAACTGAATGACATCAAATATTCACTCAGGGATAACAGTTTCAACAGATTTAACACCTCAGGTTTATTGAAGACAGCAGAATCAAACATATCATCTTTAATTACTATAAATCCGTATACAGGGAATAGTCTGATTAAAAATCTGATCATTACTTTTAATATAAAAAATTTTTCTGATTTTACAATACTATTTGTAATAAAATCGGGACAGGTGCAGATCATTGAATCTGCAGGTTCAGATTTTATTCTGAATGAGTTTAATATTTTAAAAGAGACCGATATTGAATTTTATATAAATACGGAAAGTCTGAAAGTAAAAGATAACAGTTATCGAATATTTCATGAGTCCATGGAAATTGAAAAAGGTGTTTATACAATTTTAACAGTTACAGAGTCTGCTTTTTTTAAGCCGAGTAAGTTTCATATGCTTTCGGATATAATTATGGATATTGTTAGATCAACATCGGTCTCAAGAGTTTCAATGTTTAATGACTTATTTGAAGATACCATTATTAGTATAAACACTTATCTTTCAACAACTAATGTTGTGGATTCGGAGTTCTATCTATTTAAATTTGAGAATATATATGATTTTTTTACAAAAATGGGTTTAGAGATATTAATAGAATTGTCTGAAGCAATAAAAATAAAACTAACAGAGGTTTTCGGTGACAATGCATCAATTTTCCGGTTTTCCCTGTCGGAGTATATAGTCATAACTCCATCTGTTTCATCTCAACTGATAAGATTTTCAGATTTAAACAACAGGAATGTTATTGATTTCAGCTATAAAGGAGTAGTGTTGCAACACCGTTGTATAAAAATACCTCATCAGAATAAATCGATATATGATATATTTGAATCAATATTTAGAATTAATAATCCGGTGTAATTCTTTTTATTAGATTACATGAATAATAAAAAATATCTTAATCGTATTTATTCGAAAACCTGTGATATTTTATTTCAACCGCGCCCTCAGCACGGCGGAGAGAAATTTTACCACTGATTTTTGAGTAGTCACTCTTAATCTTTGCGGAATTTATTAATCCATATTGTCTAGTTTTACAGTTTCTTTAATTTTTATAAAATCAGCGAATTTTTTTATCACATCCTGTTTCAGACCTATGTAAAAATCGTCTTTTCTGACTATAATAGAATTTTTCAGTAAAAATTTTACTCCTTCTGTCATTATGGTTTTATCGGATTTATTTATAATAATGCGATTATCTGCAATATAAGTATAAATCATCTTTTTTAATTTCGATACTTTTACGATAAAATCATTTTCATATAGTATTCCGCAAATAACGTAATGAGGAAGTATTATCTCATCAAGAATCCATATTTTATGTATAAGTTCAGATATAGGTATATCTGAACTGGATTGCCTCGTATATTCCGATAAAAAAACTGGTGAAGAAAAATTTATACCTACAGGTTCAGTAAACACATTTTTTGTTTCTGATTCATCCGTCCTGCTTGTGTAGGTTATCTCAGACGGGATAAGAACAACTTCTGTTGTTTCTTTAAACATTACACTATTAAGCATCTTAAAAAATTTATCATTGGGAGCCGGAAGAGGTAAATCAACACCCTGCAGCTCCGGGAAATATAAAAAAGGAACTCCGTGTCCGGCAAGAATTGAAAGGTATTCCATAATACATTCAAGATATAATGTATTACTCAGTTTTGATTGATGGATAATAAACCCGCCGCTTTTACGAACGAGGTACTTTATGAATCTGTTGGTTATAATTTGCGATGGAACAAAAAATCTCGGGACAGGAAGAATATATTTGCTTATCCCATATGAATAATAGATACAATCGTTTATATTTTTATACTTGGCAGTATAAATAGTGTTAACACTGTTTCTTAAACTATGCAGATTTTGAAAATCACCAGTGATAGTTATTCTGTTTTTATTCCCTGTAAACTTCATCCAGAAGTATTTCATTGTGAGAAATTTAATAAAAAACTGATAATAAAGCGGGCTGTAATGATCTATTGTTTCCGAGAGATATAGTTTTATTATTTTTTTTAAAGTTTTTTTGGAGTTATTACCTTTTAACTCAGTTATAAGTTTTTCTTCATTTTTAAACAAAAATATATTTTGAGTTTTACTTAAGACAAGATTTCTTTTCAAATTGTTTATAATGTCGTTTTCAAAATCCGAAGATATTGAATTGCTTTCCAATTTGGAACTGATATTGTTTAATATCAGTTTTTTAAAAGCGTTACCTTTTAGCTTTTCAAGACCTTTCTTCTTGTCTTTTATATGAATTTTTGCGTTATTATAAATTTCAGAAAAATTATCAGGATTTTTAATTGTTTCTATTAACAGAGACGGTTCTTTTTTATTGAGGAGAACTTCATAAAGGGATCTGTAAACCGGTATAGATATATTATTTTTTTCAGCAAGTTCTATCAGAGGTTCAATTGCATAGGCACCCTCAGCAAGGTAATGAAGCTTCTCACTCATTTTTTCAAGAACATATTCTGGTTTAAATCGAAGGTAAAACTTATCTGACCAGGAGAGGATAGTCCCTTTTTCCTGAATCTGCTTTGAGATGTCTTTACCAAATCTTCTGTTTCTACTGTGATCGCTTAATGCTGTTGCAACAAGATCTCCTGTGCCGGATATATCAATAATTGTTTCCATCTCAGCTCCGAGGAATTTCCCTAGTCTGATCATTTCTTTTAATGATTCAGCAATAAGGGCTCCTTCAAGATTGTCGCCGCATTTAGGCAACATATTTATTATTCCTGCGGCTATTGCAGCAGGATTTTTTAATGTTCCACCAAGATCAACCCCTATAATGTCTTCTGTTTCTCTACATTGAAGATAATCACAATTAAGAATTCTGGAAAAGAAGTTTCTATCTTTCTGGCTATGCCCTGCTACGCATAGCGTGGTATGAAAGTATTTAACAACCTCTTCCGCATGACTTGGTCCTGAAATACCGACAATTCTGCTACTATACTTAGGAAACAATTTAGATATCGTCTGTGATATTGTTAATATTTCATTATTTATTTTACAAAAACCTTTAGTCAGATAAGCAACAGGTACTTCATCTATAAATATTTTTGACATTTTCTGTACAGTATCGGGTATAGCCTTGGATGGGGTCGCAATGATAACACCATTTGTATTAAGTAATGATTCGCGCAGACTAGTAGTCGCTTTAATATTGTATGGTAATTTTATTCCAGGAAGAAATTCACTATTGTGATTTTTTATATTGATAGAGTTTGCAGTTGATTTTTCGTACGCCCACATGAGAACAATAGTCCCCGGATTATTTTCAGCTATAACTTTTGCAATAGCCGTACCCCAGGATCCGGCGCCAATAATTGTTATCTGTTTTATCTTGTTATATCGTTCTGGCATTGTATAATGTTTTATTTGAATTCCAATTACTTATAATTTATACATTTAATCCATAAATCTAATCTATACTTTTGAGTAATAGAATCAAGTTAAAGGGGCCGTAATGACCCCTTTATATTACATATAATCAAGGTAATCTTTCAGTTTTCTTGCCCTGGTGGGATGGCGCAATCTTCTTAACGCTTTCGCTTCGATTTGTCTTATTCGCTCTCTTGTAACTTTAAAAACGTATCCAACCTCTTCAAGAGTATGGGAATATCCGTCATCGAGTCCGAATCTCATTCTTATTACTTTCTGCTCTCTTGCTGGGAGAGTATTTAAAACTGATACAATCTGTTCATTTAGGAGTCTATGCGCAGCTGTGTTAGCAGGTGAATCGACATCTTTATCTTCGATGAAATCACCAAGAAGTGAATCTTCCTCTTCTCCTACAGGTGTTTCCAGGGAAATTGGTTCACGTGCAACATTTTTTACAGCTTTTACTTTAGAAACTGGCCAGCCGAGTCTGTCGGCTAGTTCTTCCGGGTTTGGTTCTCTTCCGAATTCCTGCTGAAAAAGTCTTGTTTCTCTCATAACTTTATTGATCTGTTCAATCATATGAACAGGGACACGGATGGTTCTTGCCTGATCAGAAATAGCACGGGTAATCGCCTGTCTGATCCACCACGTGGCGTATGTGGAGAATTTATATCCTTTACGGTATTCAAATTTATCAACAGCTTTAATTAAACCGATATTCCCTTCCTGAATCAGATCAAAAAAATGCATCCCTCTATTGGCGTATTTTTTCGCAATAGATACTACAAGCCTCAGGTTTGCGTTGATCAGTTCTTTTTTCGCTCTCTGAATCTTCCTCTGGCCGTAAGATATCTGCTTGCCCCACTCAAGAATATCATCTGCATCAGCTCCTGCTTCCTGCTCAATACGTCGTATTTTTCTTTCATTATTTCGTACATCTTTTACTATTTCAAGGAGTTCATCTTTATCCTGAAGTTGCAGTTCTTTAATGATCTGATCAATATCTTCGTCTTTTTCAACTTTTCTTGCGTAATGTTTCAGCTCTTTTATGTCTTTGCTGTAAATCTGTTCAATCTCTTTGAAAAATCTATAAGTTTCATCAATTCTTTTTACCATAGATTGAATTTTATGAGATAATTTGCTGATTTCATCTTCACTTATCTCAAGCTCTTCAATTGCCTGTCTGATTTTAACTTTAGATTTTAAAATATCTTCTTTGATTTTTTCAGATTCTACTGAATCTTCTTCATATCTTTTAATCTTATTCTGTAATTTTATTATCTTGGAATCTTCTTCAATTATAGTTTTCATTTTTTCGTGATACTTAATATCAAGACTTGTTAAATCTATTGATGAAAAATAATATAATCTATTGATTCTAAGAATTTCAGTCAGTTTAATTTTACCGCTGGTTACTTTTGAGTGATTTTTAATCAATTCATTAGTCAGAAGCGTTGATGTAATAACGGCTTTTTCAATGAGGATTTCGCCCTCTTCAATTCTTTTAGCGAGATCAACCTCCTGTTCTCCAGAAAGCAGAGATACCCGACCTATCTCTTTCAGGTATAATCTGATAGGATCATCCACATGAGATGTGTCCTCAGATGCAGATGATGATTTTCTCGATGGAGCAGCTTTCTTCTTAGTCACAACTTCAGGTGATGCTTTTTTTGTTGATTCCTCAACTACTTCAATCCCCATCTGATTCAATAAAATGAATATATCATCAATTTTTTCTGAATTCAGAAGCTTATCAGGGAGAGTTTCATTTATTTCATCATACGTCACTTCATTGTTTGCTTTACCAATTTCTATTAGCTTTTTTACTTCTGCAATGTTTTCAATTACCAGATCACTTTTGCTCATATTCTGTTTATTAACCTGCTATATAAGATTTTGATCGTTACTTTCACATTCAAACATCATTACTATTTGTTTTTAATAGATCCTCTGTTATAAATGTAATTAGAGAGTTTTTCTTTTTCACGTCTTAGGATTTCTATTTCGGCTAGATATTCCAGCCTGTCACTACCGGATTTCTTTACTTTTTCTACATATTCAGTAATTTTTTTATCGATGTTGTGTAATTTTAAGTTAACATAAATTTCAGTGTATGCGGCTTTCGGGTCTTCAACTGATGCATCATTTTGAATTGCACTATTCAAAAAGTCCATTTCTAATCCTTTAGGGAAAAAGTCAAATATTTTATCTACTCTAAGTTCATTTTCTGAATTATACAATTTTGATATTGCTGTGAAAATTTTATATGCAAGAGGATCAGATATCTCCTCAGGTGAAAAATCTATTAAAACATCACCAGTGATTTCCGGATAATGAACAAGTAAATGGATAAGATCTCTATAGGCTCTTGCTTCATAAGGGACTAGAACCGCATTCTTCCTTTTCTCAGCATGTTCCCTTCTCTCCCCCTTTGTAAATCTTTCATAATCGGCAATCAGCGCCTCCTCCTGAATGTTTAAAGTCTGGCTTAGCATTCGCAGGTGAAGTCTTTTTTCAGACTCAACTGATCTTGACGGGTCATCTGAATTTGAAATATTCCGGATAATTTCAAATAATTCACCAAGAATACCAATATTGTCTTTTCCTCGATTTTTTTCAAGGACTGTGCGGATTTTAAATTCTACAGGTTTCTCTGCTGAATCAATTACAGCCATGAGTTCACGAACACCTTTTTTTATTATGAAATCAAAAGGATCACCTTGAGGAAGTACGGCAATTTTAATATCTATATTAAATAGTTTAGATGTTTCAATTGATTTCAAAGATGCGTTAATTCCGGCAGAATCTGAATCAAACAGCATTATAACTTCGTTACATATTTGTGAAAGTATTTTCAGATGACTTTCCGTGAGAGCGGTGCCTAGAGGTGCAACGACATTGGTTATACCGTTCTGATGACATCCAATTACATCCAGATAGCCCTCTACTATAATCGCACGGTCTAATTCTTTGATTTCATTTTGAGCGAAATTTAATCCGTATAAAATAGTTCTTTTCTGGTAAACTTCAGATTCTGGCGAATTGAGATACTTAGGCTGATTTTCATTGGTAATAGCTCTCCCCCCGAAAGCTATTACATTATTGCTCCTATCGAAAATAGGGAAAATAACTCTATTTCTAAATTTATCATAAAAACTCCCCTGGTACTTCTGGGATTTACCTATAAGACCTATTTTATCGGCAAGTTCAAGGTCTGCTTTGTTTTTCTTCAGATTTACACTTAATCTATCCCATGAATCAGGAGAAAAACCAAGTTTGAATGAAGCGATTGCTTCTTCAGAGACACCACTGTTTTTAAGATAGTTTTTGCCAGCGCCCCCCTCGTCTGATGGGAGGTATGCCTGATAAAAATTCATGGCATACTTATTTATTCTTCTGATTGCCGGAATAACTGTTGAAGATTCATCAGCTTTATCGTCAATTAATATACCTGCAATATCTGCAATACGCTTAACACTCTCTAAAAATCCGATGTTTTCTATTTTACCTATAAAAGTAAAAATATTTCCCCCGGTATTACATCCGAAACATTGGAATATCTGTTTATCAGGAGATATGGAGAATGACGGGGTTTTCTCCTTATGAAAAGGACACAACCCTGTGTAATTTTTTCCTTTTTTCTTAAGGGAGGGAATATACCTTAATGCCATATCTTCGATTCTGACACTTTCTCTGATTTTTTCTATAATATCTTTTTCAAGGTACAAGTTGTTTTACCATTTATAGTATATGATTAAAAATTGTGATTTTGTTAAAACATTTATGGTTATCTGCAGATATTATCGTATTATAAAATCTGAAAAAAAGTAAACGAATCAATATTAATACGGCAGATTAATTATCAAATTGAAATATTAATATGTCAATAACAGAATAAATAAATTTTGACAAAAGATCAATTAAATCTAAACGTTGTCTCTCTATACTGTCGATAAATTATTAAATGAGATAATTTTTGAGGTTAATTATGAAGAAAATACTGACCATATTTTCAGTTGTTGTAGTATTGTTTGCCGCAGGTACAATTACTATAAACTATATTAATGCTGAGAATGTAAAAACTGACGGAACATCTACTCTTATAAAGGGTGAAGTTAAAACTGTAACTCCAGATCGAAATTATAAATTTCCAGATTTTTACCGCGGAATTTATTTAACAGTTACATCTGCCAATAGTATGCCTAAACTTAAAGAGTTTGTAGAAAGGTCAAAGGTTTCCAATATAAATGCATTTGTTATGGATGTTCAGAGTTCTAAATATGCTAAATGTATAGTACCTGCTGAAAATGTTCAATATTGCAAAGACAACGGAATACATCCTATTGCAAGAGTTGTCATATTTCCCGATGGACTAAAAAACTGGCCCGTTACTGAAGAGTATCTCAATGAAAAAATTATTATTGCAGAGAGCGCCTGTAAGAACGGTTTTAATGAAATTCAGTTCGATTATATCCGATTTAATGATTCAAGCTCTAATAAGCATTTAAGCAATAAAGAGAGGTACGCGTTCATTGAAAATTTTATTCTCAGGGCGAAAGAGCAGCTTAAAGATTATAATGTTAAAATTGCAGTTGATGTGTTCGGCCGCATACCGCTGAATCAGGATGATATTATCGGTCAAAAGATGGAGAGTCTTGCAAAAGTTGCAGATATAATTTGTCCAATGGCTTACCCCTCTCATTATACATGGAGTAAAAAACTTCAGACTGATCCGTATTTCACAGTTTTTCAGACATCAAAAAAAGCGAAAGAGCGTGCAGGAAATGCGGAAATTGTTACATGGATACAGGCTTTCAGAATGAAACTTTATGATATTCCTTATGATAAATATATCAATGATCAGATTCGTGCTACCCATGATGCGGGTATTAAAGGTTTTCTTCTGTGGAATGCCAGACAGGACTATGATGTACCTTTTCAGGTTGTAAAAAACTTCTACGCGAAAAATGGTGCACTCGCAAAAAAATAAAAAAATTAGAATAAAAAATCGGGGTGATACCCGGTTTTTTATTCTGTAATAACGCTGTAAAAAGCTGTTCCGGTTTTAGATGACTTTAAATTTACTTTTACAATTTTATCCTCATCAATATTAACATAAATAAAATCAGGTTTAGGCTGATCGATATTGTTCATCTTCACATATCGTCCCAGATTTTCATTTAACACCCACTTCTCCACTTTTATCAGGTGGCGGTTCGCAGGGAGGACAGTTTCAAACTCTTTTTTCTGAGACTCCAGACCTGTTGTTGTTCTTCCCGAGTCAAGCTTATTGATATATACCATATAATAACATCTTCTGTCAATTTCCGGAGTATCAATATCTGAATCATAAATGGTGATATAAAAATTAAATTCACTTTTTTCTTTTTTAATAATTTCTTTGCCTGTCGTACCGCATCCTGTAATCAAAACGCATGCGGCTACTGATATCAAAAATGAAGTAATTTTCATTATAACTCCTCAACGGAAATAGTATACGGGAACTCAAAATCAGGTACTACAGACTCGATTATAAGAAAACCTTTCTTATCAAATATTTCATTAAACGATACCTCTTCATCCGAATTAATCTCTTTTGATTTGATTATGAAACCCAAAGTATCTGTTGTAGAAATTTTTATCCGTCCGTTTTTTACTCCCCGAACAGTAACTTTCACTCTCTGTTTTTCTGCAAATTTAAGAAGATAATAATCTATATCATTCTTATATGTAATATATCCGGTTATTTTGTTATTTAAAATGTTTGCAGTGTTTTTTGAATTATTCGGTTCCACCTCAAGAATCTCATTAGAATCATACTGTTCAAGTGCAAGTGTGTATTCTGATTCGGGCGATGATAATGACAGAGCTGATACTGATATATAGATGGGATTTTTAATGATAAAATATGGTATTTTTTCAGGCACACCAGCTCCTGAATTGTTTATTTCAAAGAGTTTATTCCGGTTATTATCATAAATAGTCATAATAATATCAAGTCCTGCTGCTCCGCTACAGGCTGCTTTATAGTATCTGTTTTTAAACTGTGGGACAAACTGAAAAAAATCATGATCTTCAGAATTACTTATCCTGCCATTTATAATATTGCTCAATATAAGATTGGCTTTATCAAAACTGTTATTCGATTCCAATTCGGAATTCTGATCATATTGTTTATAGTTAAGAGTAAGCTCATAAGGGACATCGTGATTGACCAGAAAATTTTTTGAACTTACCTGGATATAATATGTTCCTGATTCTTTAATGCCGAAATCGGAAATAATTTCGCTCTCTCCTGATCCCGCATTATCTGCAACGTGGAGTTCTTCCATCCCGCTTGATATGAGGGATAATATTGAATCAACTCCGGGGACTCCAGTTACCCGTACATTTATTAAAACAGGTATGTTGTCAATTATGCTGATTTGGAATTTAAATAAGTCCAACTCCTGCATTTTATTTTTGGGATCATTATTCATGCTGTTTTGAGCTGGAGAGAAGTATCCCATAGTAATCACTTTATCAGAAATTTCAGTTGCAGAGAAAATAGTGTCGTTTGGCTCTTTTTCCTCGTTAAGAAAAGATCTTGAAGTAATATGGAGTGTATATGGGGTTTCAGTATTACCTTTTTTTATATCTCTAAAACCATGACTTACTGTAAAAAGATACTGCCCCGGTTCGACATACAGATTGGCAAAGGTTTCAGGAGAGGATTTACGGTTATCATCTATAACTTTAATTAGTACGGGTCTTGGATTTTCATTTCTGTAAATACTTAAAGCATGATTTACTCCCTTAATTCCGCTTAACGTTATTTTAAGGATCTGATCCTGATCTACGTTCATGAGAAAACTGTCAGTGTCATTTTCACTATCGAGATAACCGGTAATTTCTTTATTTATATCTATTATATTTGCGTTAGCGAATGTATTATTCGGCTCCGATTCTGTGTTTGTACTAATTTTACATGAAATTATAAAAATAAAAAAAACAATCAATAATATTGACTTTTTATGACCTTGCATGAATTATCCTTCCTGTATAATCTTTAATTTACTAAGTATTGAAATATAAAGTCAATTAGATTTTTTATTGCTGAATTAATGATACTAAGGTAGCAAATTATTTCCGAGGGCACAGCGCTGCGCGCATACGCACCCCTTAAAATAATTCGCACCTGATACTAACTGATCAAAAGCCAGTGGTTGTTTTCTTTGCTGAACATTCGGCGTGCGGAAAACAATTGCACTACGGATTTTGAACAGCAACCAGGAAGATACAAATGAAGATAGTTATAGATAATATCGCTTATGGCGGTTATGGCGTCGGAAGAGTTGATGGAAAAGCTGTATTTGTTGATTATGCGGTGCCGGGTGATGAACTTGAAATAGAGATTTATGATGATAGAAAGAATTTCTCTTTTGCATCATTTAAGGAGATAGTAAAACCTTCAGACAAGAGAGTTAATTCTCCGTGCCCTAATTTTGGGATATGCGGTGGGTGTTCTTATCTGAATTTAAGTTATTCCGATGAAATCGATTTTAAAAAAATAATTTTAAAAGATCAGCTGAAAAGAATTGCGTCTTTAATAAATGTTCCTGAAATAAATATTATTACCGGGGACCGGTTTCACTACAGGAGTCACTCCAGCGTTAAGTGCAATCATGATATCTGCGGATTCTACGGAAAGAACAGCAACGATATAATTCCATTTCCTGAATCAGGCTGCAAGCTGCTTTCTCAAAATCTGATTGATGGTCTTAATACCCCCGCAATAAAAAATATGAATAGGGAACTTAAGATTGCAGAGGATTGGAGGGGAAACTTTTTTTATGACAATGACAACCTGAATACGATTGAAGAGAAAACAGGCGATTATTACTTCAAAAGAGATATATATAGTTTTTTTCAGAGTAATAAATACTTAAGGAAACAGATGTCGGATACTGTATTCAATTATAGTGATTTAACAGACCGTGATGAGTTTGCTGATATTTGTTCCGGATGTGGTTTTTTTACAATACCTCTCTCTAAAAATGCATTGTCAGGGACAGGTTATGATATTGATAAAAGAAGTATAAAATCTGCTCAGATTAATGCTTCTTTAAACAATTGTCAAAATCTGAAATTCTATCCTTTATCCGAATCTGAAATTAATCCTGTTAAATTGAATGTTAAAACTGTTGTAATAGATCCCCCTAGAGCCGGAATATCAAAAAAAGGAAGAAGGACTATAAATGCAGTTAATCCTGAAGTGATAGTATATGTTTCATGTAATCCATCGACCTTCTCCCGTGATATTGTCGATTTTTTCAAAAATGGATATTTACTAAGCGATATTACCTTGATAGACATGTTCCCCTGTACTCATCATATTGAAGTGATAGGCAGGCTTGTAAAGACTCACAGGTGACCGTAAAGCAGCATATTGATAAGTCTGGCAAGAAAATAGGCCCCGACCATAAGGAAAAACGGCATTGTGAAAACCAGGGTTAAAAACTCATGAGGTTTAACAATCCCCTTCTCGTATACTTTTTTGCCGAAAAAATTTATAGAGTAAAATAGCGGGTCCTTTGATCTCTTGTAAATTTTTATAATGGTAGTAATTTTTAGAAACAGTATGAATATAAGTACGAAACCAGATACAATCCACAATATTAGTTTAAGATCGATAGATGCAAGATCTGAAGAATCCCGAAAAAGGAAAACACTCGTAACCACCATCAATACTGTATTAATGATAAAAGTGCCCAGAAAAATTCTGTAATAACTTTCACTTTTTGTAGAAAGATATTGAATAATTACCAGAATCTGCAGGCAGAATGAAAACGAGAGTGTAATTAATAATATAAATATAAACATATACCTATTCCGAGTATATGTTTATAACTTTAAGATTTAAATGTCAAGAAAGTATTATCCTGATTACTCGTAAGGCTTAATAATTTCAAGTGCTTTCCGGTTAGATGGATCAGATTCAGCAGCTTTTTTTGCGTAATACATACTTTTCTCTTTATTATTATGCTTCATATAAAGTTCTGATAACCGCATATTTGCCCCCGAATGAGATTCATCGAGCTCAATTACTCTCAAAAACATATCTCTTGCCGGCTTATCATCTTCAATTACGTTGCCGATTTTACGATAATAGAATTCCCCTAAAAGATAGTTTACCTCAACAGATTTCCCATTAATTTTCAGAGCTTCTTTGCAGTATTTAATACCTTCACTTCTGAACTTAACTCTGTTTTCAAAGAGATTAACATTTCTGTAAGCTTCAATTTCCCTTATCTCAGCAAGGGATTTAAGAAGTATAAAACGGTCTTCATTATCATATAAACTGCTGATACTTTTATATGCTGCAGATAATTCGGCGTATGCAAAATTATAAATCTGATCTTTGTAGTAAACCAGTCCGAGAGCAAGTCTTGGATTCGGATTGTCCCTGTCCATCTCGATTGCCTTTTTATATTCGGCAATTGCTTTACCTTTATCACCTGTTCTATAGTAATAATCTCCACGTGTTTTGTAGATATAGGAATCACCGGCTTTGTTGTCTGAAACTGCTTTAACTACACGATACCCGTTATTACTCAAAGAAAAGTTACCGTAACCTATAAGCATATTGCCCAGAGTTTTGTTATCGAAGATATACTTCACCTTGAGTTTCGATACAACAAGGTTATTTGAATCTATGACATATAGTGTATTGTCAGAATGAAGCCCCTCTCTATCAATAAGTCTTACCGTGACTTTTGTTTTGTCCTGAACTACTCCGGACAATTCGTTTTCAGGTGGGATTTCACTTGTAGAAATCGATATAATTTTACCTTTGATAACTGCATCCTGTCCGACTTTGTCGCTATATGAGAAATATATTTTCATTTTCAGGTTTTCATTTTCATATCTTAAATTAGCACAAACCGGAAGTGCAAAATGAAATATAAAGGAGAAAAGAAACAGAAGTTTTAATATTTTTCTATACATTATTTTAATATCCTTACTGGATTCAGAGGGACAATTCCTTTTCTTATTTCAAAATGAAGATGAGCCCCAGTTACAGCTCCGGTTTTTCCTGAAAGAGCAATTTTTTGACCTTTATTTATAGTTTCATTAACATCAACAAGATTTTTACCGTTATGAGCATATATAGTAATATAATTATTCTTATGAGATATGACAATCATATTCCCGTATGCTTCTTTCCATCCGCTAAATATGACTTTTCCTTCTCCTGCAGCCCGGACAACGGGTCCCTCTTCTGCACCTATATCGAGGCCGCAATGAAATTTTTTGTCTCCGGAAAAAGGATGAGTTCTTATTCCGAAACCGGATGTAATGGGACCACGTAAGGGCCATGATAGAACAACTTTCTCACTCTGTAATTTTTTTTCATTATTTACGGGTAGTGCTATTTTTTCGACAGGAGTCACCGATTTTTCATGATAATTTTTTATTATGACAGGTCTTATAAGAGGTTCACTTGCATCGGGGAGAAATATTTTTTTCCCGGCGATTATCTTTTTCCCATCGATATTATTATGTTCAGCTATTATATCGATTTCTGTATTATATCTGTTTGATATCCCTGTGAGAGTATCCCCTCTCTTGATTGTGTAAAAAATACCATCACGTGACGGAACCAGTATTATATCGTTTTCTCTCAGTAATTCGGGATTGGCAATGTTATTTATTTCAATTAGCTGTTTTAAGCTGATATTCGACCTTTTAGCTATTGTCCAGAGGTTCTCATTACGTTTAACTCTGTATTCTTTAAAGTGAAGTCTTTTGTCGGAGTTTTTAATTTTTTTTAGTATATTTTGATGCTTTAATGCTGTTTTAGTATTTTTTTTCTGCGAAGAACTATCGTGGAAAGAGTTATCAAATAGAATTTCACCTTCTGATGACTCCTGATATGCTGATGCAGGATCAGTATCACTTTCCATGCGAAGATTATTTATTATATAAGAATTCTCAATAGGATCGCTCTTTTTGTCAGAAGAATAAACCGTCGGGATTGAATAGAGCTGTATCATTATCAATAGAATAATTGTTATATATTTCTTTTTCATATTTATATAATCGGATTTTTTGTCCGATTACTTTATAATCAAAGAATTATTATGTCATCATATTTCCGGTTGAAAGCAAACTTTCATTTTCTGAAAATCTTGAATTTCCATTCAATATTTTTATTTTCCAGATACTTTTCAAACTCCCTGACAGAGGAAAAATACTCTTTGTAGGGTGTGTCATAAAATTCACAGGATCCTTCGAAATCTCCATGATCTCTGCATATCGAAGGTCTTGTTTTATATATAGTACATCTTTTTTCAGCATTCATTTTATCACAGGGAGTTCTGAATTCGGCAAACCAGGTTCTGGAGTGATCGACAAATACATTTACATTTTTATGAGCAAGATACCATCTGATACTATCGTAATCTTTTTTCCGGGTAGGTTTTTCCAGCTCAATGGCTACGTAATCACAACACCTTCCTCCGCATTCTTCACAGGGTGGCTTAAATTCTTCCATATTTCTTCCAATTTTTGTAATATAATAAAATTATTTATGATGAATTTTAACTCAACTACTCATAAACTTGCGGCAATTCTTTTCTCGGTAACGCAGAGCACGATGGATATATACTTCTCTTCTGTTTTTTGAGATGTTATGTTCTCATATTGAAAACGGTTCTTATATTTGAAATAATATCAGATGCACTCAGAGTTAATTGTTCTGCATTTTTACTGAATATATCGGCAGATTTACCATGGATAAAAACACCTGCAGAAGCTGCATGTATTGCAGAAATATC
>JBBRFT010000053.1:0-17360 GCA_038241375.1 Spirochaetota bacterium | reverse complement strand
CATCGACTTTTTTGCTGCTCTTCCCGGAAAACGTCACCAGAAAGTCTTTTTTTACCTGCTCAAGCATAAGCAGTTTATCTTTTACCTGATCCTGATTCATATTATATCCCGTTCAAATATTCTATCATATCATCGGGAGAGAAAACAAATCCTGCTCCGCCCCGATCAATCGCTTCTCTGTTCATTCCAAAAACTGCGGATGATTCCTTATCCTGAGCAATAGTAATAAAACCTCTGTTCCTCATTTCAATCATTGATTTAACTCCATCGTCGCACATCCCGGTGAGCATAATTGAGATAATTTTTATCCCGGAATTTAGAAGCGTTGCATTAAGAAGCGCCGAATTAAAAAGTACATCGATGGAGGGCCTGAACCGGTTAACATGTGGTTCTGAATTTATAACAATCTGCGGAGGCATATTATCACTCATAAGCATGTGCCTGTTGCCTGGCGCGATGTAGGCATATCCGCATTTTATGATCTCTCCATCAACGCCCTCTTTTACTGTAAATGGTGTTATTTTATCCAGTCTCTCAGACCACATACCGGTATAACCCTCCGGCATGTGCTGCGCGATAAGAACCGCATACTTATCGCGCTTAAGACTTGAAAGAATTTTTTCGATTACAGGAAGACCGCCGGTTGACGAACCGATAAGTATAATCCCGAAGTTTTCTACTGAAGTTTCTTTCATTTTTTATATCTTGAATTAAATATTAATCTTTCACATGAGTTTCCAGTGTTTCGACCGGATGATTTTTAATCAATTAGCTCTCTATATAACCACGGAAAACCCCCCGGCCTATCGGCCACCCCCTTTATGGAAGGGGGATGTTGAGCAAAGCGAAACGGGGGGATTTCAAGTTTATGGCTGCTAAATTATCTATAACACAGCCCTTTGCATTCTCAATTCCTGATGAATATTCGCACGATCACGACACTAGTTTATCTTTCCAAATACACTTTCTAAATTAATCAGAGAATATGGAATGGCACAGGCTAAAACTGTACTATCCTTATCACCTTTTACAGTCTCAAAATTCACCAGCATAAAATCATACTGCCAGAAAGCTTTCTTTTTTCTCATGGATAGACTGTTTACGATAGTATACATCTGATTTTTTTTCTCTCCCGCAAACTGTTCATTATTCAGAAGAAATCTATCAAGAGCCTCTTTCCGCTCTTCACCATCTTTAAAATATGAAAAATTCCATGCCACCGCCGCGAAATACAGCATAAGTCTAAACTGAAACGTATTAGATGCATCAATATTTGTAATAAGCGGAGATGCAAACTCCAGGAGTATATTAGAAATTCTTCTTCCCTGAAATTCATGAAGAATCGCATCTTCTGGAAAAATATCTTCGGGGAGGAGTTCGATCTTCTTGATATCTATTTCCCTTCGTCTTTTTCTGAAATTACCCTTTGTCATAAATCTAACCTTTATAAAAAAATAGTTCAAATTAAACCTGCATAAGGTTTAAATACCAATTCAGATTTAAAATTGTTATTTGTAAAGCAATTATAATCTTAGCAAACTATTGCTGGAACGTAAATGGGTAGCAATTTATTTTTGATGCCTAAAGTATACGATGTGCGCTGTGCAAAATACGCTGGTGCAGTTTCAATAGCAGTGGGGACAGGATGGATCACTCCGGAAATTCTGCAGAATGAAAACCCGGACTTCTACTTTGATAATCTTGCAGACATAAATGAATTCATGAAAATTTTAGAAAACCGGTAAATCCAGACCATTTGGGACCATAGGGAGTCAGCGGTTCAATCTCTCCCTGATTTTTCTAACAAAATAAAGCATTTCTGCTGAACGGAGAATATAACAGACTGCAAAATAAATTCCTCCCCCTGCAGATATTATTATAGCTAGAAATATAATTTTAACCGGAAAAGGATCCTTCTGCCAATCGACAAATGAAGCAATCCACACAACCACAACAGCCATCACCGCTGACGCGGCAGCAAACTTCAATAGAGATTTCACTATACTTTTCACGTCTAAACCGCCGGTCTTCTTATTCAAAAAAGCAAAAAGAATCCCAATCTGCACAATGGCGGATAAAGTATTAGCAAGAGTAAGCCCTGCGTGTTTGAGAGGTGTATGCATTAAAATATAACCGGCTATTACATTTACAACAAGAGAGGCAGCTGCGGATATTACAGGTGTTTTCGTATCTTTCATTGCATAAAATGCAGGTGTAGTGATCCGGAGTGCCGCTACGAAAATTATCCCGACACTTGCCGACACCAGAGAATAATAAGTAAGAACAACGTCATTATAGTTAAATTTACCATGCATAAAAATTACAGAGATGACTGGAATCCCCGCGGCAATAAGAGCCACTGAAGCAGGCACTGCAAGAAATAATGCCGACGATACCGAGTCAGAAAATAATTTTTTAAATTTCCTGCCGTCATCCAGCGCTGTTAACCTGGACATTTCCGGAAGTATTACATTCCCAATGGAAACAATGAATACACCAAGAACAAGCTCGGTGAGCCTGTTTGTGTAATAAATATATGACACACTCCCTTCGGGAATCATCGTAGCAAGCATATTGCTTACAAGAGTATTTATCTGATATATCGCAATTCCAAACAGAGCCGGCGCCAGCATCTTGAAAATTTTTTTAATCCCCGGATGGGTGAAATCAGCAGAAATTTTAAAAACAAACCCCTCTTTAATCATATATGGAATCTGAATCAGAAGCTGAAGAAAACCGCCGATAAGCACGCCAAGGGCAACACCATACACCGGTTCCCTGAACAGTCTGCTAAGAAAAACAATACCACCGATCATCCCCACATTGAGAAGAACCGGAGCAATGGCAGGGGCGAAAAAATGTCCGCGCGAATTAAGAAAACCCATTGCAAATGCTACAAATCCGGCAAAAAATAAATATGGAAACATTATCTGTGTAAGATTAATAGACAACATTTGAATTCCGGGAGAGTCATTTCTCCCGAAAAAAAGCCTCATAATCTGCGGAGTAAAGATCATCCCCATGGCGATAATCAGAATCATAAAGATAGCCTGCACAGTCATGACTTTCTGTGCAAGTCTCATGGACTCTTCTTCTCCATAATGAATACGAGTCTCAGTATAAACCGGGATAAATGAGATTGTCAAAGCACCTTCAGCAACAAGACGTCTGAACAGATTCGGAATCATAAATGAAATATAAAAAACGTCAGCAGTCCTTGCGGCACCAAAGTATGCTGCCATGAGCACATCTCTGACAAGGCCTAAAATACGGCTGCATAAAGTAGAAAGAGCAACAATCCCGAAAGACCGCATTATGGAGGGCATAACATTATCCTGATTTATAGATAACCCAGAAGAGATAAAAAGCATCGATATGTCAATTCATTCAAATATAATAAACCGGATTAGAATAAAATTAATCCGGTTAAATCAGCAGTATACACTTATCTGACTAAGACGTCGGATAAAACAGGATTCTTATTATAGATAGTCCCAATAACTCAATCTTGACAAAATCTAAGCCTTGGGCGCCCCTTAAGAAGCCTCCCAAGGCTCCCTCCGGTTCCTGAAACGGATTTTCCAGGACCGCCCTTATGTTAAAATTCAGCTTATATTCAGCTTATATTGATAGAATCTACAAAAAATATTGACAACTTAATATAGTTATCTTTACTGGTGTAAAGTATCATCGGGAAATTTTTTCTGATGAGATCTGGGATTATTTAATAACTGCTCATATTCCAATTGATATCGGGAGAGTAACTCCCCCCGATATCAATCTTTTTTAGAAATCTAATGAATACAAAAAATCCGACAATTAAAAAATTTAAATCAAATATTGAAAAAACTTTCATTGCACTTATACTATTAATTCTAACCGCTCCGGGATGTAAAATATCACATGACGACATTCATTTTGCAGACTTCAAAGGTAAGCCTGTATGGATTAATGGTTTTAACCAGGAAAACTATGGATACCTGATATATGATACTGAAGATGATAAAATTGTCATGGGACACAATATCCGGAAAGAATTTACTCCGGCATCAGTGACAAAAATATTTACTGCTCTATTTGCAGCTGAAACACTAGGCACCGATTACACTTTCCCCACTATCTTATCATATGACGGATCTATAAAAGATAACACTCTCCAGGGGGATCTTTATATTAAAGGTTTCGGAGATCCGGAATTATCTCTAGACGGTCTGCTCTCACTGATAAACGGTCTTAAGTTAAAAAAAATTAAGGAAGTAAAAGGTAAATTTTATTTCGATGAATCCTCTTTCAAAACACGGGAGGAACTCGACAAGGATATGCCTTCTGATGCTTATTATAATGCAGGGATAAGCCCTCTTGTATTCAACAGCAGCATCATTTATGCGTTACCGAGAAAAGACAGCAAATGGCAGATAACATCAGCAGATCTTCTTCCATCGCTGCTCTCTTTCGATTCATATATCTACACAGACAATGTCACATACCCGTTTACAAAATTTAAATTAAGCAACAATAAAGAGATATGGGGACTCAACCAGAAAAATCTCACTGAAAAAAGGCAGCAGCTGCCCGTTAAACGGCCTGGATTGTATACTGCGGAAACATTCCGCAAACTCTGCGAGATACACGGAATCAAAATCCCTAATCCTGAGAACAGAGAAACTCCATCTAGCTCAAAAACAATTTCCACACATGAAAGCCGTCCGCTAAGCGATGTACTCAAAAACATGCTCTTCTCCAGCAATAATATGACAGCAGAACTTGTATATATAATATCTGCCGCTTCATATAAAAAAAATGATATCAATACAAATGCAATGGAGCAATTCTACAGCAGCAGTTTTAACGGTCTCAACTGGAAAAATTTCAGAATTGCAAACGCTTCGGGATTAACAATCCTTAACAAAACGACACCGGAGCAGACATGTGCGGTTCTGCTTTATATAGATAAGAAAAACGACGATAAGTTTAAACTTGAAGATATCCTCCCGCTTTCAGGCTGGGATGGCACCATGAAAGGGAGACTTGACAGCCCCGAATCAGCATTGAGAGTATACGGTAAAACCGGAAGTATCTTTTACTCTTCCGGACTTGCAGGTGTATTTTATGGAGCATCGGGGAGGAGATATATCTATTCTGTTTATATAAACGACCCGGGCAAAAGAATAGAATATGATATAAATAAAGAGAAAACAACCGAAGATCTGAATAACGGCGGAGCATGGACAAAAAAAGCCGCAGACTCAATTGATGAATTTATGCTCAAAATGATTAAAGAGCTTTAAAAAAATTATTCCCGACTCCTTCAACAATAAAAAGGGGGTAGCTTTTTTAGTATAATAACGTTAATAATGTTTAAAAAAAACAAATGAAGAATAACTAATGAAAAAACTGATAATTACCTTATTAATACTGATTACTTCATACTCCGGTTCCTTTGCCGCCAACTATCACGGCATGGGCCGAAATGCCTATGTATTCAGAAATTTTGATAAAGCCCGCGAATACTTTCTTCTTGATGTTAAAGACAACCCTAATAGAGGTGACTCATATTACTTTCTCGGTGAACTTGAAAAAACACTAAAAAATTATGATGAATCTCTTAGATACTTTCAGATTACAGTAACAAAAAACACCACACGAAAGTATCTGATAAACGCCTACTGGAATATGATAATTCTCTTCGAAGAGAAAGGTGACTACAATAATCTTGTAAAATATTGCCGTGAATTATGGTTCCGCACCGGCGACAGTTCTGCAAAACAGAAAATCGAAACCATAGTAAATAAAATTTTATGGACAGACAACGAACTGGCCATAACAAAATACAATCAGGCTGTTGAACTTTCAAAAAAAGGGGATAAAGAGGGTGCTCTGCTACTCTACCGGGAATGCTTGAGCATTGACAGTGATTTTCTTGCTCCGAGATTTGAGATAGGTATGAAGGCATACAATGCCGGGAATGAAAATGAAGCATTAAGTCAGCTTAATTATATCGGAGAAAAAATACCATTCTATGCCGAGGTACATCTCATTCTCGGCGGGATAAATTTTAAAAATAAAAACTATAATGCGGCAGCTGAAAATTATTCCTCGGTAATCAGTTTCGGATTTATAGATAAAAAAACCGAATACAACTCCATTCTAAAAAGAGGAACATGTTATTATCATACCGGCAGGTTTGATGAAGCCGAAAAGGACATAACAGCTTCGATGGATTACTTTAAAAATGATAGCGAACCGCTCATCATGCTCTCGGCAATTCATATAAAGAAGAAAAATTTTGATACTGCTCTTAAAATTCTAAGCAGAGCTGAATCAATTTCAGGCACAAACCCTATTGTTTTATTCCAGACAGGTAGTATTTACTACTATAAAAATGATTCAAAATATGTTTCATATTTCGATAGATTGTACGATATTGTAAAATCTAATGATGATGGAATAAAACAATATCTGAGAGCATTTACACTGCTTCTGAATAATCATTTTGAAAATAAAAAATATGCGCGCGCTTTAGAAATTTCCGAATCTGTAAATAAGATTCAGAAAGATACCGATGTAATCACCATCGCGGCAAAATCGAGTTACAATCTTCAGCAGTATGAAAAAGCTATAACTCTGTTCGAGCAGATACCTCTTAATAATAATATGCGCCTTTTGCTTGCATCGGCATATGCCCGGACACAAAACAAAGAAAAATCTGTCGCATTGCTCCAGAATATTTTAAATGACGAATCAATACGAACCGAAGCAAAGAAAAATCCATCACTTAAACCGTACATTGAAGAGATAGAAAAATCAAAGAATGATGAAATTATACGTCAGCAACAGGAATTACAAAGACAACAGGAACTGAAAAAACAGCAGGAGTTACTTAAACAACAGGAGTTACTTAAACAACAGGAACTTGAGCTACAAAGACAGAAGGAACTAAAAAAACAGCTGGAGTTACTTAAACAGAAGGAACTTGAAAATCAGAATCAGAATAATTTAAACAACGCCGAAATTAAAGAAAACACCAATGCTGAAAATTAATAATCTCACACTCAAAATACGCGATTGTTTAATATTTAAAAACATCTCAGCTGAATTTAATGATGGTGAAATAATAGGGATAACGGGACCCGCAGGCTCCGGTAAAAGCACCTTCATCGATCTTTTAAGAAATAAGCATAAAAATTATGATGGAAATATTATCATTGATAATACAGATATAAAAACTACGGACAAAAAGAGATTAAAAATTCTCATTTCACATTATTCAGCTTCAGATAATTTAATAAATCCTGAATCAGTTGTAAAAGAATGGATTCTAGGAGGAAGAATTAATCATAAAAAAAATTTCGGTCCTTATTCAGAAATAGATAAAGAAATAGCCGTGAGAGAAACAGAAAATTTCGGTTTAAGCAGCTTTACTGATCAAAAACTTAAACTTATATCTAAAACTTCAGTGCTAATGGCATCGCTTGCAAAAATTTTCGCTGCTCAATCAAGAATAATGCTTCTAAAAAATCCCGAAGCAGGATTAAATTTAAATCAGAAAGTATTATTAACAAAGTGTATCAAAAAGTACACAATGAAGGGTCAGAATACTGTTATATTATGTTCAAACGATTTGAATTTCCTAGCGGCTGTGAGTGATAGAATCATTGTATTTGCTGATAATGTAATAGCGGAAACTGGAACTCAAAAAATTATCACAGGGGATTTTATAAAAAAATATTTCAATGTTGAAGCAATAGTCACAAAAAACATATACTCAGGATTACCTGAAGTTCAGATAATCGAAGAAAACTGAATTGAAAGACCGGAATCAGGTATAATACTCAATTTTAGTCTTCCCCTCCTCGGGACTCTCTGCGAAAATCATATGACTGAAATAATCTGCATACTCTATAAGATCTATAATATCAATATCAGGACTCATCAGAATAACCCGATACCCTCTTTCCCGGGCATAATAGGATACGTCAATAAGCGCGTTCAATCCCGATGAAGTCATAAAGTTAACATTCTTCATGTTGATGATTAAGCTGCCCCGTTCGGTCAGATTGTGAACAACTGAAATAAACGCATCAGAAGTATGAATTGTTAGAGAACCGGATAAATCCAGAACATTAAAACCATCAAAATCACTAAGAGAATAATTTATTCCTGAAGAGATCATATCAGAACCCTATTTATCCTTCCATAGTCTGCCTATATATTTCCCTTTTATCCCGTTATCAATTAATGAAATCAATTCGTCATTAATTGGAGGAAAAAGTTTTATGTCAGAAATTTCATCTCTCCCGAAAAAACAGAAATCATGAAGCCGTCCTTCGGTACCAAGCATGTATTCTCCGCTGGTATAATTGCAGATGAAGCATATATTAACAACATGTCTTCCACCGGCAGGATCAATTGAATCCGAAATTAAAGCAAGATCGCTTACTGTAATATCAATATTAAGTTCTTCAAGAAACTCGCGCACAAGAGCTTCACTTAAAGATTCACCGTAATCGACACCACCTCCAGGCAGGAGCCAGTACACATCGTCATTTTTTTTATGAGCGATAAAGAGTACACCATCACTGTTGATCAGGATGCCTGCAACCCGAACTCTTACATCTCCACCATGGTCGTTCAAAATTCGGCCATACCTTTATCAATTTTTTTAAGTATATGTTCAGCCGCAGTCATTTCAGCCTTTCTTTTACTAGTGCCGGTACCTCTGGAAACTTCGGCGCCATTTATAACTAAACGTACAATAAATTCTTTTTTATGATCTGGACCGTTTTCTTCTAAAACTTCGTAAACCGGTCTCTCTTTATACTTTTTCTGAACATATTCCTGAAGGGTAGTTTTCGGATCTCGAAGGTAAGTCATCCGGTCAATCCGCTCAATATCTTTTTTTAGTAATGATAGTACAAAATTTCTGCTTTCTTTCAACCCCTGATCAAGATATACTGCGCCAATCAAAGCTTCAAATGAATTAGCAAGAATTGAAGAACGGTCTCTTCCGCCGCTGAGTTCTTCACCTTTCCCCATCAATAAATAATTTCCCAATTTTATGTCGCGGGCTACCTTTGCAAGAGTCGGCTCTGAAACAACGGCAGATTTGATTTTAGCAAGATCACCCTCTGGATAGTCTTCAAATCTCTTAAAAAGGTATTCATTAACAATCAAACCCAGTACTGAGTCACCAAGATACTCAAGCCGTTCATTATCTTTTATTTTTCCTGTAGAAGATTCATTTACAAAAGACCGGTGAATTAAAGCCCTGTTGAGAAGATTTTTGTCCTTAAATTTAACATGAATCAGATTCTGAATTAAACCTAGCTGTTTAAGACGGACTTTACTGCTATCGGCATCAGCCTGTTCCTGTTTTTTCTTATTAATATTCATATAACTAAACTGTTACTTCCCTACGATTCGTCTATTGACGTATGAATATATATCTTTCAGACTATAAAGCTTCTCAGCTTCCTCTTCCGGAATTTCAATATCAAATTCAACTTCAAAAGCTATTACCAGTTCCACAGTATCTATTGAGTCAGCTCCTAGATCCTTAAAGAGTGTAGCATCATCAGACAGCATCTCTTCTTCAACTTCAAGCTGATTTGCAATAATTCGTTTTACTCTGGTTTTAATGTCATTCATAAATATAAATCCGGTATTAAATATTTTATCAGAATCCTGTCTTAAAAAACAGCCATCACGCATAATTAAACACTGTAATAATATTATCTTCCAATCGGCTGGAACATTACAGTATAAAAAATTTAAAATGAAATTTACCGATTATTACTTAAAAAAACTTTTATGTCAAGACATAATAAAAAAAGGGATATCCAATGGAACCCCTTCTTTATAAAAAACTGATTTTGAAGAAAATCAAACACTTAATTTAATCTTTTTTTCAACTACAAGCACATCTTTATAATATCCGCACTCTGGACATACTCTGTGTGGCATTACATACGATCGACACTTGGGACAGGGTCTTAAATTAGGAACACCTATCGCTTCATGAGCTCTTCTCATTCTGGATTTTGACTTCGATTTTTTTCGCTTTGGAACTGGCACTTTAGTACTCCATATATTCTCAAATTTTGAACCCTTAACTTAGCTTTAAATTAAGGTATATTTTATCCTAATCAACCTTAGAATTCAGTATCATACACTTAAACAAAATTATTGTCACCTGTGTCAAGTTATATTTCAATCAAAAATTAAATTATTTAACCGCAGATAACAGAAAAAGTCTCTCTTTTGAACGTTCTGCGTAAATAGAATCAGGATACCTGTTAATAACATTATTAAAGTATTCTCTCGCTTTAATCTGATTATTCTTCATAACATAAAGCCTTGCTGTATTATAATAAATCTGATCTATCGCAATACTATCCGAATTCTCAGCTTCATATTTATTTAAAAAGATAATAGCTTCGTCAATTTTACCCTGCTCTTCCAGGCATATAGCAGCTTTATTCACAGCAACTGGAATAAAAACCTCATTATCAGAGGATTTTTTTATAAATGCTTCAAACATATTATACGCATCACTATATCTCTTTTCTGAGTAAAAAATATTCCCTAGAAAATAATGACTCATTTCATGAACAAATCCGAACCTGGTTGAAGAGATAAGACTCTGTAATTCATCAATGGTCTTTTTCTTCAAATCTGCATTTGCAGGATCAGATCTATAATTATCTATAATATTTTCAAACTTTACAAGCTCCTGCTCAGATGAACGCGTCAACAATGCGTAGGATGTGAGCGATATGGCAAGTAAAAGAATAACAGACACAGATACAACAAGAACACTTCTCCTGTTATTTCTTGAAAAATCTTTTAAACTCATCAACATCTTTTCGACGGGACTTCTTTCAATTACAATGAGGCTCTTTTTCTTGTTATCAGTCATTGCTTTTTCTTATCTCCAAGTTCTAAGTTAATCATATCTCCAAGAGTAACCCGGTTAGAACTGGTTTGTCTTAATATTTTGGTTACCTCCTCTTTTTCAGACATTATTTCATAATGCTTTATACTTAGAGACAATCTTTTTTTCTCAATATCCACATCAAGAACTACAGCTTCAACAGGATCACCTATTTTAAAAAATTCATCAAGTTTCTCAATCCGGTTTCTCGAAACTTCTGATATATGAACAAGCCCCTCTACATCATCTTCAAGCTTAACAAATACTCCAAATACGGTTATCCCCGATACAGTTCCGCGCACCCTTGTTCTAGGTGGATATTTTTCTTTAACAGCTACCCATGGCGATTTCAGAAGCTGCTTCATTCCACAGGATATCTTCATCTCTCTTTTGTTTATATCCAGAATTTTAATTTCCACATCCTGACCATTCTTAAAAAGGCTGCCGGGATCCTTTAAATTATCATCCCATGACACATCAGAAATATGGACTAGGCCATCTATGCCGGGTTCAAGTTCAACAAATAAACCGAATTTAACAATTTTCTTAATTTTCTTTTTACAGACAGTTCCAACGGGGAATCTGACATCAATTGAATCCCAAGGATTAGGAGTGAGCTGCTTATATCCAAGATTTATCTTTTTATCCTCATTATTTATATCAAGGATTCTAAATTCAGATTCAGCACCCTTTTCAAAATAATCATTAACATTGGCATTATTCTTTATCCATGACAGCTCTGAGTTACTGAGAAAACCTTCTACATCTTCATCGAGCTGAATAAATGCACCTACTGAAGTAATTGTAACAACTTTACCTTTAATGTTATCTCCAACTCCATATTTCTGTGAAATATCAAGCCAGGGATCATTTTTAAGCTGCTTAAGCCCCAGAGAAAGCTTATTGCTCTCCCTGTTTATAGCAAGGATGATAAAATCATGAACTTCTCCCTGATGAAGCATTTTACGTTGTTTAAAGACTTTCTTCCATGACATATCATTTCTATGAAGAAGAGCATCAATGCCTTCAACACGTATAAAGGCGCCAAATTCAACGAATTTAAGAACCTCCCCTTTAACGATATCCCCTTCTTTATATTTCTGAATAAAATCAGCCCAGCTTTTTTTATTCAGTTCTTCAATGTAATCTTTTCTTGATAGTATAATAGATTTTTTTACAAAATCTACAGTTTTAATGTTAAAAATATAATCCTCTGCAGATTCTGAAACAGTTTTAAGATCTGCGGTAAGTGAATACGGGAGAAACATATTTATTCCCAAGCAGTTAACAATTTTACCTTTAGGGCTGGCCGACACTACTCTGCCGCTTACCTCTCTTTTACCGTCATTATACAGCTGAATAAAATCTTTCCATCCCTTTTCCATCTCTGCAGCTTTTCTGGAAAAATGATAAACCCCATCAACAAGCTTCTTATTCATGAGTTTAACATTGTATATTTCGCCTGCTTTAGGAGTAGTTTCAAACTCTTCAAGGGCAACCCGTCCATCTGATTTCGTTCCGACATTTACATATGCAAATCCGGAATCTATTGTTACAACTTCACCTTTTACTATCATACCCGCTTCAAGTTCTTCAAGAGCGGAATCTGCTACTGATTCCATATCGATAGCATCGAAGTTATCATCTGTAATTGGGGTCATACCTGCACCTTACTCTTATATCATATTCATTTTTTTGACTTAATAAGTTCTTTCAGCTTTTCAAGTACATCATAAAAAGTCATGTATGAAGTATCAAGATAAAGTGAATCTTCCGCTATCTTCAAAGGACCGAATTCTCTATTCTCATCTTTAAAGTCTCGTTGTATAATCTGATTTCTGATAGAATTTTCGTCAACATTTTTTCCCGAATCGGTATATTCTTTAACCCTTCTTAAGGTTCTCATTTCAACAGATGCATCAAGGTAGACTTTAAGGTCGGCATCGGGGAAAACCACAGTTCCTATATCTCTCCCATCCATAACTATTGAATTTTCGCCGGCCCATTTGCGGAGTAATGCACTAACGTAATCGCGCACTTCTTTATTGTCTGAAAAAACACTTATATTCCCTGCAACCTTTTCCTCCCGGATCGCCAAAGAAATATCAGACCCATCAATGAGAGTTTTTACATCACCATCTGATTCAAAAATCTGTTCAATTCTAACATCTGCAAGTTCACGGACAGGGTCTTTTACATTTAAATTTTCACCATATTTATTCATAAAAAACCAGGTAATTGCTCTATAAATCGCGCCGGAGTCGATGTATTTAATTCCCATATCCATGGCAGCTTTTCTGCTGACACTGCTCTTCCCGGAGCCGGCCGGTCCATCAACAGCTACTATTATTTTACGATTTGAACTCATTTCACTCACTATCAATAGAGAATTCTTTAATTTCTGACAATTTAGGAAGATCGGATAATTTATTCAGACCAAAATATCGAAGAAACTCATCCGTGGTGCCGTAAGCAAGAGGTCTGCCGGGCAGATCTTTTCTTCCTACAGGTTTTACAAGATTACGTTTCATTAAATTCGCCACCATCATTCTTGAGGAGGCGCCACGGAGCTCATCAACATCTGCAAGAACCAGAGGCTGTTTGTAAGCTATTATAGCAAGAGTTTCAAGCATCCCCTTAGATAAACTCTCACGTCTACGCAGCCCCAGAGCGTGTCTCAACTGCTCGGCAAAGCGCGCGTTAGTCACAAACTGATATCCGTTGGAAAGCTCGGCAAGCCTTATACCTCCGTCACGCTCTTCATACTCATCAACAAGTGAATCGATTATTATCTTTGCATGCGTAGGATCAATCATGAAGTTTTTTACAAAAAAACTGATAGAAACAGGATCATTACTGAGAAAAAAAACAGCCTCAAAAAGGCTCTTCAGGTCATGTTCTCTATCAATTTCATCTTCAACAATTTCATCTACATCATTGTCCGATATCTCTTCATTGTTAACCTGGCTGTTATTTTCTGATTCGCCCATAATTAACCTGTTATTTTATAATTAATCAGCCATTATCCGGCTATTTATAATCTACTGCATTTTCACTGGTTTCAGTTACACTATCAAGACTTTCAAGAGAAAAATTCCGCACAATTCTAATATCCCCGAAAACCCGATGCTGCTGTATTTTTATCATTGCGGTTTTAGACATCTCAAGAATTGCAAGAAACGATGCTATTATTTCACCCTTTGTCGGTTTTTGAGAAAAAAGCTGATTAAAAACGATAGAATCATTTTCTTTCAATAATTCAGTGATGAATTCAATCCTGTCACTGACAAGTATTTCGTCAAATACAATTTCCCGTGTTTCTACTACGACTGTGGAGTTAAGAACAGTGGAGAATGCCTTTAAAAGCTCATATAACGACACCTCCAGATAGAGCTCCTCCTCCCCCAGATCCTCTGTCAGGTTATTTCTAATATAAACATTATTCTGTAACTCATACATCTCTTTAAATTCATCAGACATTTTCTGATATTTCTTATATTCAAGCAATTTCTGGATCAATTCAGGGGGTAGAGGCTGAGTAAAATATTCATCTTCAACTTCACCAGTAGGGAGAAGAGCTCTGCTTTTATAATACAGAAGCTCTGAAGCCATAAGAATGAAATCAGAGGCAATTTTAACATCCATATCTTCCATTAATTTTAAAAAAGCAATATACTGCTCGGTTATCTGAGATATGGATATTTCAGTTATGTCTATTTTGGATTTTTTAATTAATTCCCATAAAACATCAAGAGGACCGTCATATTTTTCAATATGCACTATATAGGAACTATCCTTCTCTGATCCTTCCGGATTTATTATTTCATTTTCTGTCATGTTGTTATTTTTTTTAATTTATTAAAGGGAAAAAATACCCCCTTAATAAATTAAGGGGTTTGAGGGCTCTCTAATGCAAGAGAAAAACAAATATTATACCGATTTTATGATAATGCCTTTTCTGCCGCCTTCTGAAGTCTCTCTGGCGGAAAAGGTTTTACAACAAAATCTTTTACTCCAAGCTTGATTGCCTTTGTAAGAAGACTCTCCTGGCCAAGAGCTGTAACCATAATTATCCTTGCTGAGGAATCAGCAGATAAAATTTCACCCGCGGCTTCTATACCATCCTTCTCTCTCATGGTAATATCCATAGTAACGAGATCAGGTTTAAGTTTCTTATATAATTCAACTGCTTCATTCCCGTTTTCAGCTTCACCTACTATTTCATGTCCTGCAGGGACGAGAGCGTCTTTCACAAGGGTTCTCATAAATTTTGCATCATCTACAATCAAAACTCTTGCCATCTCAGTACTCCATTCTATTTTATTTAAGTATAGACACTTATAATTTATATGTCAATCTAATATAAAAAAATTTGACTCATTTTGCACTATCTTTATTTTTACCTGTCAGGAAATCAATTACTTATTTTTAAATATGCTTAACAATTTTATCAGTAATATCGGACAAATCAACTATTTCATTAACAGCCCCAATTTCTACAGCTACTCTATTCATACCGTAAACTACAGATGTCTCTTCATTTTGAGCAAGAGTATAACCGCCGGTCTCCCTTATCTTCAATAAACCGTCAGAACCATCCTTACCCATTCCTGTCATTATAACGCCGACAGAATTGCTTCCGGCGTGTTCGGCTACTGAACGGAAAAGAACATCAATAGAAGGCATATGACCCGATACTTTATCCGCCTTAAAAACTCTGATTTTATAACCATCCCCTTTTTTCACAATGTTCATATGCGAATGCCCCGGTGCGACATATCCGTGACCAGGAAGAACATCATCGCCATCTTCAGCTTCTTTAACTGAAAGATTAGAACTGTCATTAAGTCTCTTAGAAAAAGCAGCCGTAAAACCTTCCGGCATATGCTGCACAACAAGCACAGGTGATGGAAATTTTTCAGGAAACTTCTTAAAAACATTGATTAAAGCTGAAGGACCTCCCGTTGAAGTTCCTATTGCCACTATTTTATCTGATGTACTTTTAAGAACAGGTTTTATTTCGTTTTTAAAAGATGGTGATTTAACTTTCTCATCTTCAATTCTGTTTATATTAAGCTTGGACTTATAAACAGATTTTACTTTCTTAACAAGAAGATCACCTATCTCTTCGACCGACATAGACATTAAAGTTGAAGGTTTGGGAATAAAATCAACGGCCCCAAGCTCAAGTGCTTTAAAAGTCGCATCAGCACCATGCTGAGTTAACACACTCATCATAATAACCGGTTTCGGTTTTGTAGCCATTATCTGCCGAAGCGCCGCCAAACCATCAAGAATCGGCATTTCAATATCCATGGTAATAACATCAGGATCAAGCTCCTGATTTCTGAAAATAGCTGTTTTCCCGTTATTAGCAGTACCGACAACCTTTATTCCTGGATCCTTTTCAAGTATATCTGTTACAATTTTCCTCACAAGAGAGGAATCATCAACAACCAGAACCTTAATCTGCTCTGACATTACTTTTAAATCCTTTTACTAATACTTTTAATGAATCAGTCTCGGGTAGAATCATTAAATTACCCATTACCTGATCATTTTCGAAATAGAATGCTGTTTCCATCACTATTGCATAATCGTGTTCAATATTATGCATAATCAATACAGTATCTATAACGGACTGGAGATAATCATGCACAAAAGTCGGAACATTCGGTTTAACTAACATATTAGATTTTTCAGCATATACGTTTAAGATGGAAGCTCCAATAATATTAGTGAGCTCTTTGAGAGCGGAAACTCCATCTTCACTCAGCTCGTTTGTACCATTTGACTCTGTTCCGTAAAGCATATCAATAAGATCAAATCCGACCTTCTCCTGAAGGAGCAGTATAAGTGTTCCGTTTATCTCCCCTTCAATTCCCAGCATCACTCCCATATAAGGCTCGTTAAGATCTCCGAAAAATTCAGGTATTTTTTCAACAGGAGTAAGTTTCACTTCAGGAATTGACAAATCTATTCTTTTGTTTAATATTTTAGAAAGAGATTCCGCTGCATTTGCTGCTCCCATATTTGACAGCAGATTAAATTCGTTCAGTTCCTCCTTACTTATATTCAATTCATCCGTAATGTGAGAATCCGGCATTCCGGATTTTACTGCATCACTAATATTCTGCTTCAGCTCATCTCTGAATTCAGAGAGTGCACCTTTAACTTTCTGTTCAACATCAGCATCAACAGGATCATTCTTAATCTGCGCTGCATGTTCAACGCCAGCATCAGATGAATCATCATCGAAGAAAAGAGCACCTTCAGTTTCAACATCTTTTTCAATTTCAGGAACCGGCTGATTCTCTTCATCAGTTTTTTCATCTTCAAAAATAAAAACGTCTGATATAAAATTCGGGCTTCCATCCTGTTCGGAAGAACCGCTCATACCTCTCTTTTTATTCTGGGATGAAATATC
>JBBRFT010000052.1:0-17493 GCA_038241375.1 Spirochaetota bacterium | reverse complement strand
CATAACAGATTTAAAAGAAAACATACCGATTACCACGGAATTATTATGCTCATGCATTCCGGGTCTTACCGTAAGAATGGTGATGACTTTGTTTATACTCTTGAGGATGTGATCATGCAGATTATTAGCTGCGGATACTCCTTTGATAATTGCAGAAAATTTGAAGATTAATAGTAAATCGTTCCGAAAAGCCCCATCTCCGGCGTCAGCAAATAACCGTATCATTTTAACATAACTGTAAACTTAATCCATAAATTTTAGTTTACATTAAAACGGCTCAAAATAGTATGTATAATGAATAAAAATGCATTTTTTTATTTTTCTCCCCCTGTATTCATGTGTAAATATAATGTGCATACAGGTTAGAATCATTATTATATAAAACTTAAACGGGATAATTATGTTTTGTGAAAGATGTAAAAAAACTGAAGCAACAATTCATCTCTCTGAGGTGATTAAAGATTTGAAGTCAGAGGTCCATCTTTGCGAGGGATGTGCGAAAGACGTTGGTCTTAATACTAAAATATCAAATTTTTCGATTTCTCTCCCGGAGATGCTTACCTTTCTTAATGTTGATGAATTAACAGATTTCAGCGATGGAAAGCACTGTTCTGTTTGCGGATCAGGCTTCATAGAGTATAAAAAAGAGGGAAAGCTGAGTTGCCCTGAATGTTATAATAATCTCTCTGAATTTCTGGCTCCGGTTCTGGCCGGTTTTCATGGAGAGAAACGTCATATTGGTAAATTTCCGGTTTTTAATGATGAAAACAGTTATACAGATAAAACATATAAAAGTGAAAAAACAGAATACGATAACAGGCATGAACTTCAGTCTCAACTTGATTCAGCAATTAGTGAAGAGAGATATGAGGATGCGGCGGTTCTTCGTGATAAGTTAAAAGAGATTAACCATTCATTAAATAATATAAGCTGAGGATAAATGTACGGTTTACAGGAAATAATAAATAACAGAAAGAACTTCTGGAAAGAGAAGGGGCCGAGAAATGATATAGTTCTCTCTACAAGAATCAGGCTTGGACGTAATGCCTGTTATATCCCTTTTCCCGATTTAATGGATGAGAGTGATTTTGAGATTCTCAAGGGAATTGCCGGGAATTTTATTGCAAAAACTTCATTCGGTGAGAATACAAAATGTTTTAATGTGAATGAACTCGACCTCCATGAGAAACGTCTTCTTCTTGAAAAAAGTATAATTACAAGTGAAATGGAAAATTCGGATAAATGTCTTGTTCTGATTAATAATTCAGGCGATTTTACTATACTTGTAAATGATTCGGATCATTTCAGAGTACAGGTTATACGTCCCGGATTTCAGTTATATGATACATATAAAGATGCCGATGCTATTGATGACGCTCTAAACAGTGTTGTGAAGTATTCTTTTTCAGATAAATACGGATATCTCACGCCCGATCCTGCGAATGTCGGCACAGGCTTAAAGATTTCGGCAATACTCCATCTTCCTGTTCTTACAGTGAATAAGCGGATTGGTGAATCAATCGGTTTTATAAGAGATAACGGTTTTCAGATTTCCGGAACACTGGGGAATACCGGCAGAGTAACAGGGGGACTTTATCTGTTGAACAGCCGGAAATATCTCGGGATGAGCGAAATTGATATGCTCGAAACAGCGGATGATATAATAAACAGAGTAATTAAACTTGAAGATGATGCACGTGATGAATTCTTCAATATTTCAAGAAATGAGTTTGAGGATAGTGTCTGGAGATCACTCGGTGTACTTCTCTATGCGAGAAGATTAAACTATGTTGAAGCTGTAGAACATCTTTCACGCTTAAGGCTTGGCGTAGTCATGTCTGTTATCAAGGATTATAGTATTGTAACAATAAATGATCTTATGGTTAAAGTTCAATGGGCGCATCTTCAGGAGTATTTTGGGCTTCGTTTTAAAAGTATTATCAACAGTGATGATTACAGAGCATTATTTTTACGGACTGAATTAAAAAACGGCGGAGATGTTAATGTTTGAATTTACAAAAAAATCAAAAAAAATAATTGAACTCTCCTCGCAGACAGAGGGTAAGAGATTGAATTCCGATGTTCTGGGACCTGAACACATAATGATTTCACTTTTGAAAGATGATGATTCTGTAGCTTCAAGGATTCTTAAAAATCTTGGAGTCAATTTTGAAAAGGTTATAGTACTTCTTGAAAAAAATCTTAAACCTTCGATGAATACAATTAATCCCGGTAAAATACCTGTTAATCAGGGCTTTAAGAATATAATTGAACAGTCTCGTGAAGAAGCTAAGAATTTAAAAAATTCATACATCGGAACCGAGCATATACTTCTTTCCGTATTTAAAGATGGATCATGCGGAGGATTGAGTGAACTCGAAAAGGGCGGGATAACCTACGATATAGTTAAAGATGAAATTCTGAGAGTTCTGGGAATCAGATCTGTACCTAGAACTCTCCCTGCTAAAAATGATGCTAAAGTCTCACCGCTTGAGGAGTTCGCGACGGATATAACAGCAATGGCAGCGGCAGGTCTGCTTGATCCAGTAATAGGACGGGATTCGGAAATTTCAAGAGTAATAAGAATACTCTCCCGGAAAAGAAAAAATAATCCTATACTTATTGGTGAAGCGGGAGTGGGTAAAACTGCAATTGTCGAAGGGCTTGCTCAGAAGATAATAAATAAGGACGTTCCCGAAAGTCTTTACGATTATAAACTCCTTACACTTGATTTATCAGCAATTGTTGCCGGTACCAAATATCGCGGCGAGTTTGAAGAGCGTTTAAAAAAACTCGTTGCTGAGATTTCAAAAAGAGAGAAGCTTATAATATTTATTGATGAAATTCATACAATAACAGGAGCTGGTGCAGCCGAAGGTGCTATTGACGCTGCGAATATATTAAAACCGGCTTTGGCACGCGGAGAGCTTCAGTGTATCGGGGCGACAACTCTCACTGAATATAAAATGTATATAGAAAAAGACAGCGCGCTTGTCCGACGTTTTCAGAATATAATTATTGATGAACCAGATATGGAGGAGACTCTCAATATTCTCAAGGGGCTTAAAGAGAGTTACGAAAAGTATCATAAAGTTATTTTTTCTGAAGAGGCGCTTGAGGAGGCTGTCTATCTTTCAGACAGATATATAAATGACAGATTTTTCCCTGATAAGGCCATAGATCTTTTAGACGAAGCCGGTGCAATGGCCAGGTTTGAAAATCTGGAAAAACCTGCAGAGATAGCTGATCTCGAAAATGAAATCAGCCGTTTGAATGAAAATAAAATAGAACTGGTTCAGGCTCAGGAGTACGAACAGGCAGCAAGAATCAGAGATATTATTGCAGAAAAAAAAGAGAAAGTGGATTTTATTACTGCCGAGTGGCTTAACAGAGCAAATAAATATGAGGTGCTGGTTAAACCTTCTCTTATTGCAAAAGTTGTAGCCGAAATGACCGGCATTCCTGTAGAGGATTTAGAAGAGGATGAGTCGGACAAATTGCTCCGTATGGAGGAATTTCTTTCTAAGCGGGTAATAGGACAGAGTGCTGCCATTGATATTGTCAGCCGGTCTATTCGAAGGTCCCGTATAGGGCTTGGCGGAGAGGATAGACCTAGCGGATCATTTATCTTTCTCGGGCCTACCGGTGTTGGTAAAACTGAACTGGCCAGAGCTCTTGCTGAATTTCTTTTTGGTGACGATAAGAGTATCATAAGACTCGATATGTCCGAATTTATGGAAAAACATTCCGTGTCACGGCTCATAGGATCTCCTCCGGGATATATAGGATATGAAGAGGGCGGACAGTTGACTGAAAAAGTGAAGAGAAAACCTTATTCGGTTGTGCTTCTTGATGAAATCGAAAAGGCGCATCCGGATATTTTCAATATACTTCTGCAGGTTCTTGATGAGGGCGAACTGACCGATTCATCGGGGATTACTGTAAGTTTCAGGGATACTGTAATTATTATGACTTCGAATATCGGCAACAGCGATATGGATAGAACAGGTTCGCTTGGATTTAATAAAGTTTCCGGCGGAAATTTTAACAGTGACAGAACCGATTCTATTCTGAAGAAAAGTTTTTCACCGGAATTTTTAAACAGAGTCGATGAGATTGTAGTCTTTAACAGACTTGCAATTGAACATCTTACAGATATAGTCGAAATAATGCTGGGTAAGGTTGGTGAAAAACTCGAGAGAAGCGATATCGAGCTTAAGGTTTTAAAACCGGTTAAAAAATATCTTATCGATAAGGGATTTGATCCGAAAACCGGAGCTAGAAATTTAAGAAGAGTTATTCAGCGTGAAATTGAAGACCGCATAGCAGAAAGAATTCTTAAGGATAGAATTACCGATGGTGCATCTGTCAGCTTTTCATTGAAAAAGGGAGAAATATCTCTCTCAGTTCATAAGAAAGATGAGGCGGATGAACTAATTGATGAGAATGAAGATAACATGGCAGTAAGAACAGAAAAAGCTTGATTAAAATAAAACGTATCTTTCAGAAAATAACCACGAGGATAAATATATGGGGAAAACCATTACTGAAAAAATTTTTGAAGCTCACAAAGTTGATGATCTTTCGGGCGGAATAAGTGTGCTGAGTCTTGACGCTGTATTCTGTCATGAAATTACAACTCCTATTGCCATTAATGATCTTGTAGCACGCGGGAAGGACAGAGTTTTTGATCCGTCTAAAATTAAAGTGGTAATAGATCATGTTACCCCATCTAAAGATACTAAAACTGCAATTCAGGCAAAGACTTTAAGAGACTGGGCTAAGCGGAATAAAATTACCGATTTTTTTGATGTTGGAAACAATGGCGTATGTCATGCGATTTTTCCGGAGAAGGGTTTTACCAGACCGGGTTACACAATTATCATGGGTGATTCACATACATGTACGCACGGCGCTTTCGGCGCTTTTGCTGCAGGTGTCGGTACGACGGATCTTGAAGTGGGAATGTTAAAAGGTGTCTGTACATTTAAAAAGCCTGATACTATAAAGTTTAATATTACAGGTAAGCTTAAAGATGGAGTTTATGCGAAAGATCTTATTCTTTTTATAATCGGGAAGATCGGAGTAAACGGTGCGACCAATAAAATTATGGAGTTTACAGGGCCTGTTGTTGATTCTATGACAATGGAGTCGAGAATGACTCTATGTAATATGGCCATAGAAGCGGGCGGGACAAGCGGAGTCTGCTATCCCGACATGACAACTGTTGATTACCTATGGGAACATATTAAGAACGATTACAAAACAAAAGATGACGCGCTTGCAGATTACAGAAAATGGATATCCGATGCTGATGCTGTTTATGACAGCGTTATTGATATAGATGTTAACATTTTGGAACCTATGGTGACATACGGTTATAAACCTGATGAGGTAAAGCCTGTGAGAGAGATGGACGGGACTGCTGTTGATCAGATCTACATAGGTTCATGCACAAACGGGCGGATTGAAGATCTCCGTATCGCATCATCAATACTTAAAGGAAAAAAGATCAGTGAAAATGTCCGAGGGATTGTTTCTCCTGCGACACCAAAGATTTTCAAAATGGCAATGGAAGAGGGTATCATAGATATTTTTATGGATGCGGGATTCTGTGTTACCAATCCTACTTGCGGAGCCTGTCTCGGTATGAGCAACGGTGTACTCGCTCCAGGAGAAGTATGCGCGTCAACGACAAATAGAAATTTCAACGGACGAATGGGGAAGGGCGGAACTGTTCATCTCATGAGCCCGGCGACTGCTGCTGCAACTGCTGTTGCGGGTAAAATTGTTAATTCAGAATTATACAAAGCGAAATAGGGTGGATAGATATATGAAAAGTTTTGATGGTAAAGTACTCTTCCTTGATAGATCAGATATTAATACTGATGAAATTATTCCCGCAAAGTATCTGACTGAAAATTCTAAAGAAGCGCTGAAGCCATATCTTCTTGAAGATCTGAAACTCGATAGATTCGATCAGAAAAGGGATATTGAAGACACGAATGTTGTTGTAACGAGAGGTAATTTTGGATGCGGCTCATCACGTGAACACGCTCCATGGGCTCTTGAAGTAAACGGGATAAACCTTGTAATAGCAGTCGATTTCGCGAGAATATTCAGGCAGAATATGTACAACTGCGGTATGATGGCAGTTGAGCTTCCTGCATCTGCTATAGATATGATTTTCAGTAAATTCTCCGGTAAAGAAACCATTGTTAAGACTGATTTTGAAAATGGAAAATTTATTTTCACATCTGGTTCATTGAGTGAAACTGTTGAATTTACAATTTCCGGATTTGATAGAGAGCTTGTAAAAGAAGGCGGATGGGTCGATTTTGCAGATTCCCGTTATTAATTATTATCAAGCATTTTCATATTTTTGCTTTCTGTAATATTACCATTGAGTGAAAATGGTATGACATACCATTTTCCGCTCAGGTATTTATTAAAAACAGTCATCGCCGGTCTCGGCAGATCCTTTATGAAGTGATTATTGAACTCAAGTTTCATGTTCATATTTTCTGCAGAGAGCTCTTTGTTAATCTTGCCGCTCATTGTAAGTCTTATATCCTCTGAATTAAAAATAAATGAGTTAATATTAAAATTGCTGCCATTTATATTGATGTTTCCGTAGATTTTATTAAATTCAAGATTTTTCAGTTTATATCTTAATTCCGAAAGAAAGACAATCAAACCATCTTGTACTCCGGTATCTACAACCTTACCTTTCGTAATAGTAAAAGTCGTATTTCCTTTAATTGTTTCTACGGCATTTGATTTTAACAGCAGATTAATATTTGCCGTACCCTCGGCGAATCCGAAAAGTCTTTTAGCAAGGTTTTCATTTTTAAATTTTATATCATGTAATTTTATATTTTTAAAACTTAAGGATGTTTGAACTGCCGGATCGGAATCTGAAAAATCAATGGTTCCGGTTCCATAAATCGAACCGCTGAGTATTGAAGTTGCGGCATTATTTATTTTTATAGTACTTCCCGATGCGGATATGTTTGCTTTTGTATTGGTGAAAATTAAATCATCATAAATAAGTTCCGAAACATTTATTTTTCCGGTAATGTTAATCGGGATATTAGTTTTTCCGCCAGTTTTAAATTTATCATCGAAACTAATATCACTAATATTAATCTTCTCGGAGTTGATAGATATATAGAAATTTTTAAATTTATTGTCAGTAGTTGCAACTGAAACTGTAGAATTGCTTCCGAATATTTTTACCGGAATATTCTCTTTTCTAATAATGTTTTTATTAATCTCAACTGTTGTACTGAGATTACTGAATACTTCAGTTGATGTTTTAAAACCGATTCCGCTTCCTTCAATTTTACCGCTATAAGAATTTCCATCGAATGAAAGAGATCCCTTAGCTGACCCGTAAAGTCCCGCAGGGAGATCATCCAGAAGTGACTTGAGATCATTAAGCTGGAAAGAGATATTTGAAAAACCGAATCTTTTTATCTCTCCCTCTTCTGTTGATATGAGCATATCATCTACATTGACTGATGATGAATTAATTCTGCCTTTAATATCTTTCAGAAGCACAGTAAATTTATGAATATCAACAGTACATAATCCGTTCGCGGAGAGAATACTTTTTGTTTTTTTCAAAGTTGACGTAGCGAGAGCCTCTCCTTTGATGTAATTTTCAGTAATTTCCAGATCAGTGATCTGGCCGTTTATAATGTCGAAGGGAAGTTCCGGATCTTTGTCTGCAAATTTGTAGACCCATAGAAGGGATGCATTTTCAAGTTTAACTTTTCCTTTGGCTATGAATTTGTCGGCAGTTTCTACTTCCAGTTCAGGATAGAGTATCCCTCTCTTCAGCGGAAGTATCACTTTTGTGTCAATAACCGAAAATGCGCTGTTTTCATTAAAAAGAATTGTACTTGTAAAGTGATATTCTCCCTCAAGCGGTTTAACTATTTTAGGAGGATTTATTATTTTAATTATACATTCACTCAGTATTATTTTGGAAAGCGGGATACTGTTTTCTCCGGTACTGCTTCCGGTTTTCAGTTTAATTTCTGAGATGAGATGTTCAATATTGCTTATTTCGTTATCATCAAATATGCAGTTTATATCGAGTCCTTTAAAATAAATAGTTCTCAGTTTAAAATCTCTGTTTATTATTGAGAGAAGTGAAAATGTTATAACAACCTCATCGGATTTAACTAAAACGGATTCTGTATTATCAGCTGTTTTCTCGTATATTATAACATCATGGATGACAATACCCTTCGGGCTGTAATTGAGCGAGCCCATTTCAATTTTTCTATCAAGAAGAGTCTCAGCTTTGCTTTTAATAAGCTGTTTAACTGATTCTTCCGGGTAAAAATAGTAAATAAGGCTTACAGATACGGCAATAAAGGTGACCAGAATGATAAAAGAAATTATTGCAATTCTGGTTAATTTTGTTATTTTTTTTATCATCATTTGTTTTTATTCGCTTCTCTCTGTCGTTCAAGTGCGGTCTGTTTTTTGTAGAACATTACTGTTTTTTCAAGTTCATTAAGGTCTGAGCTGATTATTTTTCCGCCCACAAGGTTTATATTTTTATCTTCAAGGAGCTGTACTATTAAGTCTTCCCCTTCGTGTGAAGATAGTCCTACCATGTTTATAAGCTCTTTAGATCCGAATTCGAAGTTGTGAGGTTTTTTCGGTTCGATTGAAATTTTCTGTTTTTCAATCTGTATCAGAAGTGTGTCGTATATTCTTCCCAGAGGATTTCTAATCATTAGGTTCTCAAGCTGTCTGTATGCTGTCCACATCCGTTCGCCAAGGAGTTGAATAAGTCTTGTCGCAAGCTGAGGCTGAGCCTGAACCATTCCTTCGAAGTTTGACTTATTGATAGCAAGTACAGTAACATCTCCGTAAGAGATAGCCGAAGCACTTCTCGGTTTATTGTCAAGGAGAGCCATCTCTCCGAAAATATCCCCTGTTTTCAAAACAGCAAGGAGAATCTCCTCTTCCATAATTTTTGTTATCTTTACTTTCCCGTCCTGAATTATGAAAAGCTCATCACCCGGTTCTGCTTCTGAAAAGAGCATTGTGTTGTCGGGATATTTTCTGTTCATCCCTTTCATGTATGGCATTTCTGGAGTTTTAAATGGAGCTTTCATTGTCTTCAGTCTTTCAAGAGACTGGTTTCTGTAGGCGCCATTAGGGCAGTATTGGACATATCGCTGATAGGAGTAGACTGCATGATTGATAGCTCTCTTTTTCAGGTAGTATTCTCCGATGTTAAAAAGATGTTCCGGATCCTCTTCGCCTGATGTTTTAAGAGTAAGACTGGTTATGGCATGGTCAAACTGTCTCAGTTTACGGCTGAAAAAACGGATAATTTTCATGGCAACGGCAGGATTTTTCTGAATTAGCAGTCCGAACATATCTTTTTCAACACAGATGAGAGATGTATTCTCAATTGCAACTGCAGATTCCTGCCGTGAGTGACCGCTCATACATGAAACTACACCGAAAAAATCCCCGGGACCTATAATTGTATATGGTTCTTCTGACAGAACGGGATTATCCTTGGCGACTTTAACTTTACCGCTTCTGATAATATAGAAGTTGGTCTCGTTCTTTTTCCCTTCGACCATGATAAAGGAGCCTGCAATATAGTTTTCAACCTTAAACTGGGTAGCTGACATTGTTCCTCGTTAACAGATATATAATACAATGGAAATATAATACTTCATTACTATTTAATTTCGGATAATTTCTGCTAAAATTTCATGAAATTTTATTTTTGTTTGCGGCTAATAAAACCCGGTTTTGTAACCGCAGGGTCACTCCTGCAGGTTTAAAGGAGCTATAACCCTTTTAAACCTGTCAGGCAGTATTATCATGCTAAGAACTATGAATTTAATATATTAAAACACTCTTATTTTTCAGTCTATCAATTTTTTTAATTTGTGCAGTTCATTTATAGCTTCCACCGGAGTAATATTATCAATATCAATCTTTTGAAGTATCTGTAATATAATATGATTAGAAGCGTTGAATATTTCAAGTTGTTCTGAAGATATCTCCTGATCGCTTATTTTTGATTTGTCGCTCCCTTTGCTCTCAAGTTTTTCCAGTATTTTTGTCGCTCTGGAAATTATATTTTTCGGCAGTCCGGCAAGTTTTGCAACATGGATTCCGTAGGACTTATCGGCACTCCCTGTTACTACTTTATGGAGAAACTCAACGCTGTTCATGGTCTCTTTTACCAGAACATTGTAATTTACAATCCCCTCTTTATTCCCCAGTTGTGTCAGTTCGTGATAGTGCGTTGCGAAGAGAGTTTTAGCCTTTATATAACGGAGAATATATTCAACAACTCCCCATGCGATAGAGAGACCGTCATAAGTACTGGTTCCTCTCCCCACCTCATCCATGATGATAAGACTGCGTTCGGTGGCGTTATTCAGAATATTTGCCGTTTCATTCATTTCAACAAGGAAGGTCGATTCACCTCTTGATATATTATCGGAAGCACCGATCCTGGTAAAAATTCTGTCAGCTATGGAGATGTCCGCACTCTCCACGGGGAGAAAAGACCCCACCTGCGCCATTAGCTGAAGAATTGCACACATCCTTATATATGTCGATTTTCCCGACATATTCGGTCCTGTTATAATGTTGATAATATTACCCGAATCGTCGAGAAGGATATCATTCGGGATAAATACCTCTTTCGTGTAATATTTTTCAACTACGGGATGTCGTCCATTTTTTATTGAGATATAATTATTATCATTTATAACCGGTTTCACGAATCTGTTGAGAATAGCAGAAACTGAAAGAGAACAGATAAAATCGAGATATCCCACTGATGAGGCTGTCATCTGAATTTCATGGCTTTTTTCGATTATCTGAAGGCGTAGATTTTCTATTTCACGTTTCTCAATATCTGTAATTTTGTCTGCTGCGCCGAGTATGTCAGATTCAAATTTCTGTAGATCTTCGGTTGTGTATCTTTCCGCGCCGACCAGAGTCTGTTTCCGGAAGTACTCCTTCGGAGCTCTGTCCGACTGACCTTTGCTTATTTCGATATAGTATCCGAGTATTTTGTTGTACTTAACGCGGAGAGTATTTATTCCAAGTCTGACTTTTTCATCCTCCTGGAATTTAAGTATCCACTGTTTCGCATCAGATTTCAGTTCATATAGGTTGTCAAGCTCGGGGATATAACCGGGTTTAATAACTCTTCCATGCTCCGGAGAGAGAGCCGGGTCATCATCAATTATTGTATTAATAGTATCACCGAGGCCCGACAGGTCCGAGAACTCTTCGTAGAGTGATATCAGCATCGGATTGTCTATTGTGCAGTCGTGAATTATTTTTTTTATCTTCATCGATGCGGAGATAGACTGTTTCATCGCAATAAAGTTCCGGGGCTGAATTTTTCCGATTGTAAAACGGGATAAAATCCGCTCCATGTCGAGAATCTCTTTCAGGTGTGTGATAATTTCATCAGCAAGGTCTGGTCTCTGATAGAAAAAATCTACAAGTTCAAGGCGCTCATCTATTTTAATTCTCAGCACCAGGGGCTGGAGAAGGTTCCGTTCAAGGGTTCTTCTCCCCATTGGTGTTTTTGTATTGTTCAGGACAGAGAAGAGAGTTCTGTTCCTTGTTCCGTCCTGCTGATTTTCAACTATTTCGAGATTTGTAATAGTCGCCTCATCGAGCATCATAGTATCACGTGAGGCGAGCTTCATGGGATTCTTCAGATGTCCGAAAACAGTTTTGTGCGTATCGCGGAGATACTGCAGAATTGATCCTGCTGTAATTATTTCAATATCAGTATCGATTCCAAGTCCCGCAAGATTATGCGTTGAGAGAGTCTGGCAGATTACCTCTGTCATGTACTCTTTTTCGTAGTTCCATTCATTCAGAGTGTGGACAGGAATGTTTCTGCTTTTAACAAACTCGGTAAATATCGTGTCTGTTTCATTTGACTGAGCATAAATGATCGCTTCTTTTGGGCTGTACTTGGCTATCTCTCCCCTGAATATCTCCATATTTTTGTCGGATGTAAGGTAAAAGAAATCACCTGTTGATACATCGACAAATGCCATACCCATCTCTTTTTTTGTTATATAGATGGAACAGAGGAAGTTATTGTCATCACTCCCCAGAAGGTTCGATTCTATAACTGTGCCGGGAGTGATGACACGGACTACGTCTCTTTTAACAATGCTGTTTCCCTCTGATGGGACACTTTCGAGCTGTTCACAGACGGCGACACGTTTGCCAGCCTTGATTAGCCGCGCGATATAACTCTCGGCAGCATGATATGGTATACCGCACATTGGTACATCGTTCTGACGTGCCGTGAGAGCGATGTCGAGTATCCGTGAGGCTATCTTCGCATCATCAAAAAACATCTCGTAAAAATCACCCATGCGGAAGAAGAGAATTTCCTCGTGATATTTTCGCTTTATATCACTGTACTGCTTCATCATGGGAGTCATCTTTTCTTCCATCTAACGGTCCTCGTAAATATAACTTTTTTTCTCATGGACGGAAAATCGTACTATGCTTCCATTTATTCCGTATTCTTCCGCAAGTCTTATTCTGATTTCAAGAGCGCTTTCGGCATCGCTGTATCTGCCAAGATATATCATATATCCGTAGGCTGTTTTAACTTTACGGACATCATCATAATACTTAAGCAGTTTAATTACTCCTGCTGTATCATTCAGTCTTGTATAGGGACCGACTGCTACAGAGTAATAGTTTTCATCTTTTTTATTTTTTAATTCATATTCAGGGGAGAGATCAAGTTCATCGGTATTCTTCACAGTAAAAGCGTCGGGCATATAACCGGTCTTTTTGGGATTAAGCGGTTTCAGTTTTTCAATTCTATCTATTGACATATCCGCTTCCGGTGAATCGGGGAAGAGCTCCGCTATGTCGCTATAGGCCGAGTAAGCCTTGCCGGACTCCTTTCTTTCGTCATAGAATTGAGCCAGTTTAAAAATTATTGAAGGATAAATTGTTGAGTTCCGGAAACCAACAGCCAGTTCTCTCAGATTGTAAATGTAAGATCTCGAATTCCCGCTGGTTTTTTTTTCGATTTCTGCCAGAAGAAAAATTGCCTTCGATAGTGTTTCAAAATCGTGGGTATGCTCCGTTATTTTTATCACTTCGTTTTTAGCTGAGGTGTAGTCTTCCAGCATTATTAAAGCGGTAATATGTATAAACCCGAAATCATTTATGTATTCACCCTCTGGAAACAGTTTTATCCCTTCAGCGGATTCAATTTCAAGTTCCTTCCATTTTGATTTAAGATCGAGAATCTGGCAGATCCGGAATAGGGCGTACTCTCTCCCTGAAAAGCTGCTGTAGTTTTTAATGACAATCCTGTATTTGCTCAGTGCGGTATCAATATCGCTCTCTTTCTCAGCAAGGAGAAGTCGAACATACGGGACACGGGAGCTCCCGGGAAATTTTTTCAAAAAAAGCATACTCTCTTTATCGAAAGTTTCTTTATCTTTAGTGCTGAATAATTTCTGAAGTGACTTGAATTCCGTTTCTGCCGGATCGGGAGCAGAAGCTAGCGGAGAGCAGAATAGGGCAACAAACAGAATGAGCCCGCAAATTTTAAATAATTTTTCTACCAAAGAGAGTTGAACCTCTAACTTCACTGATTTCAACAATTGTCTCCCTGCCGATATCGTTAATATCTCCGCTGAATACAACGGGATGATTTAAAAAAGTTTTACCTGCAACTTCAGAGCCTGATTTTTTGCTAACTTTTTCAGCTATAACTCTCTCTCTATTGTTTACTCTTTTTATCAGTTTTTCAAGAGAAATTTCTCTCTGAACGGAAATTAATTCATGGAGTCTGGCAGCTTTCTCTTTCACGCTGATTGTCTCTTTCATGGAATATGAAGGAGTTCCCATTCTTGGAGAGTACGAAAACATAAAAGCTTCATCAAACTTTATTCTTTTTACAGCTTCGAGAGTTTCGTTGAATTCTTGAATAGTTTCACCGGGGAATCCGGTAATAAGATCAGTGGATATGGCGTAGTCAGGGATGATTTTATCAATTTTTTCAATTATCGAGTAGTAATGAGATGATGTATATTTTCTGTTCATTGCTTTAAGTATACGGTCTGAACCGCTCTGCATAGGGAGATGTATTCCCCGGGAGATGTTGGAATTGTCATTTATAACATGAATTGTATCTTCATTAAAGTCCATGGGATGAGAAGTCATAAAGTTAATTTTTTTCAGCCCGTCAATCGATGCAGTCTTCTCAAGAAGTTTGTGAAATGGTATATCTCCGGCATCCTGTCCGTACTGGTTGACGTTCTGTCCAAGCAGAGTTACCTCAATTACACCTGACTCTGCAAGTTCTTTAATAAATTTTAATATTCTATCAGAGGGGAAAGATATAAGTTTCCCACGGACATAGGGTACAATGCAGTAAGCGCAGAAGTTTTCACAACCGTGAGTTATTGTTACCCATTTGTGCCACGGTTCCACATCGCGGTTCTCAAGTAGTTCCGGTGTAAGCCTTTCGGCAAAGTTTTCGCTCTCCTGAGAGATAAACAGTTTGTTATTTTTATTTTTTATAAACTCGCGGAGTATTTCACCAAGACGTGGAGACTGATACGGTCCGATTACAATACTTGCAACTTTTTTCTTAAGCAGTTCCTCTCCGAGCCTCTGCGCCATGCAGCCGGCAACTACAATGAGTCTTTTTTTTGCGACGCCGATACCTTTAGCTGTTGATATGCGGGCAAGGGCGCGCTTTTCGGCATTATCCCTAACTGAACATGTGTTGTATATGCAGATATCCGCATCACCCGGATTTGCCGACTCGAGAAATCCGTTCTTCACCATTGATAGACGGATAAGTTCCGAGTCTCCGACGTTCATCTGGCATCCGAATGTCTCTATACGGAAAGTTTTGTTCATTTAAATGATGCCGGCCTTTTTGTAAATGGCATCTATATTTTTATAGTATCTGTTTATATCAAAAAGTTTTTCAACTTCATCAACGGTTACTTTACCCGAAAGTTCTGGAGATTTAAGAGTAAGCTCTTTCAGGTTACCCTCGCGTTTCCATACTCTCATTGCCATATCCTGCACCAGTTTGTACGAATCCTCTCTTGTGAAACCTTTTTCTATAAGGAGAAGGAGGAGAGACTGTGAATAGAATAGTCCACCTGTTTTATCAATATTGTCCTGCATATTTTCAGGATATACATGGAGATTCTGAAGTATAAAGATCATTCGGTGAACAAGGTAGTCGAGGGCGATTGTTGAATCAGGAAATATAACTCTCTCCGCAGATGAATGCGAGATATCCCTCTCGTGCCAGAGCGTGATGTTTTCAAGAGCCACGTTGATGTTTGATTTAATAACTCGTGAAAGACCGGTAACGCGCTCCGATAGTATAGGGTTTCTTTTGTGCGGCATGGCGGAGGATCCCTTCTGTCCCTTCTGGAACGGTTCCTCAATTTCCCGCACCTCTGTTCTCTGAAGATGTCTTATCTCAGTCGCAAGCTGATCCATTGTACCAGCCATGATTGCAAGCGCTGCCATGTACTCAGCATGTCTGTCTCTCTGTATGACCTGAGTGGAAACCGGATCGGGGAGGAGCCCCATTCTGCTGCAGACTTCAGCCTCAATCTCCGGAGAGACATTGCTGAAAGTTCCAACAGCACCGGAGAGTTTACCATATGAAATATTTTCAATCGCGCGCTGAATTCTCTCTCTGCTTCTTTTGAATGATTCGTAGTAAAGTGCCATTTTTACACCGAAGGTAGTCGGCTCAGCATGAACGCCGTGTGACCGTCCCATGCAGCGGGTATCTTTATATTTAAGTGAATTTTCACGCAGTGTATCGATCATCGTATCAAGACCTGAAAGAAGAATCTTTCCTGCCTGAATCAGTTGTATAGAAAATGCAGTGTCAACAACATCACTGGATGTAAGTCCAAAGTGAATGTGTCTGCTTTCCGGCCCGACATTCTCGGCCACAGCCGTGAGGAAAGCAATTACATCATGGTGAACCTCATTCTCAATTTCAAGAACGCGCTCAACCTTGAAAGAAGCCTTCTCTTTAATCACTGCAAGATCCTCTTTCGGAATCATCCCCAGTTCGGCGTAAACCTCGCATACCGCAATCTCTATATCGAGCCAGATACGGAACTTGTTTTCAAGCTCCCATATATTTGACATCTCTTTTCGCGAATATCTATCAATCATGTTAACATTCCTTTTTGGTTTTTTCTTTTTGGGGGCTCTGAACCCGATTTTTTAAAATTAAGGCTCTGAACCTGATTTTATGAATTATGAATATAATTTTATAATTTTTTACCGGATTTAATGGAGCAGTTTTTTAAAAAGTCCCGATGATCCTAATAGTTTAGTTAAAACGTCAGATATACCTATTTAATCAAGAATTTTTTTTAAATTATGTTCAATTGTTGGATGAACAGGACTTTTGGATGAATTTCAGCTATTATATTGGATTAGGTTCAGAGCCTTGATTTAAAAAAATTTATTTTCAGGGGTCAGAGCTCTAATGTTATATTTAAGGTATCAGAGCCCCGGTGTTGTAAAAGCTTATTTCTGGGGAAATATATAATTAACTGGAAGTGAGAATTTCAAGTTTCTGAAGATTTGAAAATGCTTCATCGAAGTTTTTACCGCAAAGATCTTCGGTCGGTGTAAAATCTCTGCATACAGCCGGTCTTTTATTATAAATAGAACACTTCATTTCATGTGAGAGATGAACACATCTTGTTCCCGCCGGTTTATTTTTTCCTGTTTCGGGTATAATTGACGAAATTGATGGGGCGATACAACAGGCTCCGCACTGATTGCAGTTCATATTTTTACCGTAAGTTTGACTTTATAGGGTGATTGTGGATTTCGGGTGTATAAAATCAAGTGAAAATTTGTTAGACAGTGGCTTTTGCATTGTTTGGATTGGATGAGGCTCTGAACCGGAATTCTGCTGCATAGTTTCGATCAATAGCTAATGCTTTTAAAACGAGGCTCTGAACCGAAACCGATCATTATTCTTGACATAAATTCTAATATTGCACAATCTATATAATAGATACACCATGAGAGAAAAATTGAATGAAAAGAGATATAATTACAGCTTTTATAATCCTGTTCCTCTTTAGACTGCTTCTCTCTATTCTTGATTACCGCGGGAGCAGTTCGTCTGAACTCTATAGTGAGATACTGAAGTATTTTTCACCGGATGATATAGCAAACGGAGAGACTTATGCCCGGAGAGGATTCGGGGTTGCCATAGTCCGGAACATTATTTTTGCGATGATTCTTCTTGTGATGTCTTTTACGTCTTTATCGGGTAAGCTGGAACAATTCTGTGCGAAATTGACAGGTAAGAAATTTTTCTTAACTTCGGTTTGCTTTATTGCAATTTTGTATTCATTTACTGCACTTATTTCGCTACCGTTCAATTTTTATTTTTATTATACATTGGAACAT
>JBBRFT010000051.1:0-17555 GCA_038241375.1 Spirochaetota bacterium | reverse complement strand
CGTCATAAAATGGGGTTTTATGTGAGACATTACATCTAGAAACTGCTTCGGGTCAGGGCAGTATGCAATCTTAACTCCGGCAGTCATACATCCGTAAGACCACATCCTTTCAAAAACGTGGCTGAGAGGGAGTATTGCAAGTGAAACTACATCCGTACTCGCTTCGGGGAATCTCATGTATGACGGGAAAATTCCGTTCATAAAACTTCTGTGGGTGTGAACCGCGCCCTTCGGTTTTCCCGTTGTTCCGGAAGTGTATATTAGTGTGAGTATATCGTCTGGATTTACATCTTGTAATCTTTTATCAAGCTCGGCATCATTAGTAAGAGTTTTACCCTTTGAAATAAGTTCGTCAAAATGGATACTGTCAGTTCCTTCGATCTTTGTATCACTGTCGAAAGCAACAATAAGTTTAAGAGATTTACACTCTTTTATAATCTCTTTCGCCTTGTAGTACTGATCCTGGTCACCGGTAAAGATTATCTTAACATCAGCATCTGCTACAATATACTGAGCTTCATCTTTTGAGTTTGTAGCATAGATCGGAACAGATACTGCACGGGTTGCGAGAATTCCAAGATCTGAAATAGCCCACTCAGCTCTGTTCTGAGAAAATATCGCACACATCTCTCCAGGCTGAAGATTCATGTCAATGAGAGCTTTTGCAATAGCTTTTGTCTTATCCCCAAGCTCGCTCCATTTAACCGATTCCCATTCACCATTTTTGTTCTTCTGGGTCAGAGCATCACTATCTTTAAATTGCTCTGCACGTTTGAGCATCATATAGGCGAGAGTTTTGTTTTCTTTCAGATATTGTTCAAAATCTTTCTGCCAGTCTCTTTTTGATTCATAAAGCGGCTGTACCATAGTTTCCTCCGGATTATTTAACTTTTTATTTATTATAAAAAGGTCTCTTAAACTTATTTTTAGTCAAATACATTTTTTGTAATAGTGTTCATTTTTTTGAACGCGGTTCAATAATTTAAGTTGGTAAAGATTAATAATTCGGGTCTGACACTTTTCTGGATAAACTGGTGTCAGAGCCTTTTTCAAAGAACAGGGGGTCTGCCACTAAAATCGGAAATAATTATAAAAAAAATTTAAAAAATAAACAAGTTCAAACGTATCTATAATAAACTATATTACAAGGATCATCTAATGCCCAGAGAACCGAGAGAAATAATACAGGGAGTGACATATCACTGTTACACAAGGTGTCACGGAAGAAAAAATCTCTTCCACAGCAGTTATGTTAAAAAGTATTTTATTGAAGCAATAGTCATGTGCCAGAAAAAATATGAATTTGAGCTCATAGCGGCAGAGCCAGTGGGAAACCATATTCATCTGATAATAAAAACAATTGAAAATCAGGAGACTATATCGAGCATTATGCAGTATATTAAATCCAGAATCGCAGAAAAGTATAACCGGTCAGTAGGTGAAACAGGTTCGTTCTGGAATGAAAGATTTGGCTCGGTAATAATAGAACATTCCGATAATCCGGAAAATTATCTTCTATGGCTGCTGTGGTATATAGGATTTAATCCGGTAAGAAAAAGATTGTCCAGGGAGCCCCGGGAAAACTATGTAGGTTTTATTAACTGTTATCTTGATAAAAATTATAAAGCGCAGGTTGAGATAACATTACACCCTTATTTTATTAAACTTGGTAATACATTTGAAGATTGTGTAAAAAAATTTTTATGGTACGAAGAGGCGTATTTGAAAAGATTGGCTCTTTATTTTTAGAAGAGATTGAATTGAAAAGGGTCAGAGCCTTATTTAAGATTAAACAAAAAAACGGAATACATCAAAGAATAAAAATAAAACATATTTTTTTCTTGCATCATTATGGTATTAGTCAAGATACATATAACTTTAAAACTGTATTCCAATCATAGAGTCAATATTCTTAATAATACTTAAAACTTGTAATGTTTGTATATTAATATTATATTTAGAAAAATTATTTAATAATTGATAATCTGTTTTTTTAATAAACGGGTTTGATATAATCGCAGGAACAGGTGATCTGATGTATATCTCAAAAGTCTATGTTGATGTAAAAATACCGGCAGTACTTCATGATCTCAGCAGCCTTAATTTCTTTCACGAAACTCTGAAAAAAATTTCAGGGGGAGGGGAACCTTTGTACCGTATTGATAATGTTCCCCTCGACCAGACCGGATATTTACAGCCAGTGGTTCTTATCTCTGAAAAAAAACCTGAAATTGCAGATAAAAAAATCGCCGCAGGATATATCGCTAAAATTGAAACATTTGAATATAATATCCCCGTTAGAAATGGTATGGTTTATAAATTTTTTCTGAAGGCAAATCCATCGGTAAAGATATTCTTTAAAAACTCTGATCTTGAAACAGAGGAGAGTTGGGTAAAATGGCTCGAGTCAGAGGGGTACGTTAACGGATTTGAAGTGTTAAACTCAAAATACACCGATGACGGATACGTTACCTGTGCTGAAAAGAAAGCAAAGTATCTGTCTGTATTATTCGAAGGTTCAATGAAGATAACAGATGAGAATAAATTCAGAAAATCTCTTAATTCCGGGATAGGGCGCGGGAAAGAGTATGGTCTTGGTCTTCTGTCTGTAGAAAGTTTTGGTTGTAAAAATAGAAATATTGCTGAAGAGATGAAAGATTCTCGCTCGCCTGTTTAAGTTCTCATTACGCTCTGACCCGCAGGTCTGTTTTATATAACCTTGGGGTGCTTTGACCCTTTTTATCAAAACCCGGCTCTGTCCCCATTATTCGATAAAAATAATCGATCCCCCATCGACTATTTTCTGATCCGAGAGGATATCAATCTCTAAACCCTTCGATTCTATGAATTCTATTATTCTGCCGCAATCGGGATGATCATCTATAGAACCGGTCAGATATATTCTGTTCAGGAATCTACCTGAAGCTCCTCCGATAAAACCGTAAGAATATCCCGGTAGATCTATATGTCCGGGACTTATCAGCAGCGCATCGAGACCTGCTTTTTCCGAAGCGGCATATATCGATCTGTCTGAGGTAATAATGCTCTGATCATCAACAATCATTGTGGAGCATTTTGTATACCCCTGCTTTGTTTCAATAATTTCGATATCATTCTGCTTAAAATATTCGAGAATTTTATTATCCGTGGATTTTTTTCTATGAATTGCGAATCTGCCTGTGCATGCGATATTATAAGTAATATCACCGGGATAAATATTCTTCAGTGGGGTCTGGCACTGGATAATGTTAACATATCCTTCCACCGCTTTTAAGAATACCGGATCAATTTCCGGGTGAACAAAAAGATTATTCCCGTGCAAAAACATCTGAATATCGGGATGGCCGGACAATGGCGGATCGACAAGATCTGTAAGAGGAACCGGGATTGTTTTAAATCCGGCACTATGGAGATTTTTGAAGACTTTTTCAGATAATCTCGGATCAATTATTGCACACGGTTCCATTTATTAAATTTGTCCCAGGTTCAGTTTTTGTCAATACGATAATGATCCGGACTGCTTATATCTTTCTGTTAGCTTCTAACTCAGTACGAAAAGTTGTTAACGTGAGTTCATAGGTGTTATTAAGTGTCAGAGCATCTAATTTGAGCCTTATCCCGGGAGTTTATGTCCCGGGGCCAGACCCTTATTCATATCAACGGAATCGAAGGTGCCGGTTATCTTAGTGTCAGAGCAAGATCAGTATTTGCAGATACACTAAGAAAAAAGATTGGCGGGATTAATTATTGCAGTAGAGTTTTCATCAAATTATTTTTTAATTCACGAATCGGCCGGGAATATCGATTTTATTCCTTTCAGTGCAGTTATAATTTATTGTCTCTAATTTGTTTATACGTGAATTATCAGACTGATATATTCACTTAAACCATCAAGAATCATCTGTACTCCGATTGTTGCTACTATCAGACCGGTTATACGGATAAGAGCGCCCATAATATTATGTTTTGACAGCGCACCTGCTATCCGTGGCGAGATAAGCATGATAAATAAATTTACAACAACAGCAGCAAGTATTGAAAGTGCTGTAACAGCTAAACCATATTTTGCAGGAAATGATACTGCCGCAGTAATGGTGGCAGGTCCGGCAATCATAGGAGAGGCGAGAGGTACAATCGAAAAATCTTCAAGTTTCTGATGATGACTTAGTTCAAAAAATACACCTTTATTAAGAGCTTCAAATCCTCTGAAAACCAGTACTATTCCTCCTGCAATTTTAAATGAATAGATTTGAATATTGAAAAACTTTACCAGAAGAAAGTTCCCGATAAAAGTAAAAGTCAGAAGAATGATAAGTGCTATTAAGGAAGATTTGACAATAATATTATTGAGCTCTGAGTCACCCGTGCTCTCTTTAAGAGTTGTTATCAGGAAAATTTTGCTTATCGGATTAATAAGTGCTATTAGTGCCAGAGTGCAGTCCATTGCGGTGTATAAAAATTGGCTCAAGAGTATCCTCTACGTTTAATTAATAGGTTTATTATAAGCACTTTTCAAAAATAAGCAACAGTTTTTTGTAATGCATTTCAAGATTAAAATAGTACATTTATATCCCTGCGAAGTAACGCATAATAAATGAAGTGAGAGTCTGTTTTCAATAAATATTGATTTATTTTATTCTCGATAATAGTTTTTTTTTGACTAACTCAAAATACTGAATACTATAAATAGTATAGGTATAGTATAACAGGAGGAGAATATGAAATTAGAAATTACTGACGAAGAACGTATTTTGCTTTTAGAGATGCTGGAAAAAGCTGCAGCGGAAATTCCTATTGAAATTCACCATTGTGCAGTTAATGAATTTAAAGATTATCTGAAAGGACAGCAGGTGATCATCGAAAATCTGCTTAAAAAATTCTGACAGTTTTCAGTTGATGTTTTCTATCGTAGATGTCTGCTTTTGATCAGGTGATACCGTTGAGAGGCTGTTGTGAGTACGGTTATATAATTTTTTTCTAACTGTACTCGCAGCTATTCTTAATAATCCCGTTTTTTTAATCTCACGTTCTAAAATTTTTAACCATCCTTATTTATTGCACTTCCTACCTCGTGTCTTTGTTTTTAAGGACGATTTTAATGACTAGATTTTTACAGGGTAAAGAGGGATCGGAATCTTTATAAGATCCGTATCGATGTGCTTATCACGCCGAAAGCTACTCACTGCCGCCTTATAAATGATGTTTTAGTGATCTCTCATAAAAAAAATAATATTTTTTGTAAAAAATAGCCCCATTGGGCTTTTTTTTACTTGACAATTTTTGATATGTGATTAATTTATCCGATAATAGCCATAATAATATACGAGGAATATAATGTTAAAGAAAACATCTCTTTTAGTGCTTTTCTCTCTTTTTGCAGCATCTCTTCTGCTTGTTTCGTGCGGTGGAAAGAGCGGTAGCAACTCTGGAAAAGCTCCTGAAGTTGTAACAAACCCCGGCAGTAATCCTGTTGACGGAAATACAGATGCAAGCAGTAATACCGGAGATAATCTGACACAAACAACTCCACCCAGTGTAACTATTAATCCATCAGGCGGAGATCTTACAATCAATGGTGAGAGTGTTCACCCTTCTGATTATAATTCCTCCAATGCTTCAGCGAAGATAAATGCTAATGACGGTACAGGAGACTGCGTTGTAACTGTAAGCGATGATGGAATTATAACCATTATACCTGCCGATGGTTCACTCGCAGGTACATATACAGTTACCATAGACACCGGTGAAAGAGAATATATACTTATCATAGAAGTTAACGCAGATGGTGATTCGGTGGTTATTACTTCAATAAGCAATCCTTCAGGATCAAGTATGATTCTTGATTTAGATGATGGAAAGTTTACAAATACATTAACAGGAAAAGAGATAGTTATATCTGAGGATGGTCTTTTCTCAGGGTATGAACTTATTGCTGATATAAAGGTGACCGGAACTGGCGGTAATATTACAGTTGTTGTCGACTCTGTAACAGGTGATATCGTAGCATCTGGTGATCACAGCGGTCCATATACAATAGTTATTACAACAGCGGATGGTTCTGTAATTACATTAACTACAGACAGCACCGGAAAAATTACCGGGATTGTTGAAAATAATTCAACTCTCATATTGAATCTTGATAATGGAGCGGTCAGCTCTTCAGGTTACAATCTTACTCTTACTAATTCTATTTCAGGGGAGGGATGGTCGCTTGCTCCGGGTGTAGAGGTAATTGGTGTTACTGCAGCGGGTGGTGTAATCACTTCAATAAATACTGAAAGAGTATGGGTTAACCAGAATACCGGTAATATAATGATAACCGGTATCGATGGAGTTGAGCCTCCGGTCGGACCATATGAAATTAAAGTTTCAGTTGGAAACAGTGTTTATGTTATCAAGACTGATGTTTCAGGGCAGGTAATTTCAATTCTCCCGGGTAATGTTCTTCTAGAGCTTACTCAAGGTGTAATGACTTATTCAGATAATAATGTTTTAACTCTAGCAGTTAATAATAATGGCTGGACTTTGTCAGGGTCAATATCGGGATTAACGGCGGTTGGAGCATCGGGGAATACTCTGAATATCAGTGTCGACCCGAATACAGGTAATTTTGTAACAGATCAGAATATTACCGGAACAGTAGTAATTACATTCCTTTACACGGATTCTAATGGTAACGGAATAACTTATACAATAATAGTAATAAATGGAAGTGTAAATTCATATACAGCTGAGATTACCAATCCATCGTCAGATTTCGATTTTTCAACAGTAACCAATATTAAAGTTTTTCTTAATGTGGTAGATAGCACAACAGGTTCACCTGTAAAACAGGCCTCAATCAGCCTTGCAAATGCTACAGCAGAGCAAAGCTGGAAAGGATTCACTGATGATCAGGGTGTTTCAGTCTTTACAGCAACTGTTACAGCTGCGAGCCAGACTACAAGTATAGCTGTAGCACATGCAGGTTATGAAAATATCGAGTCTCCAATTACCGGAATCGGCAAACTCATTGAGATCGGTAAAAAGATTGCAATGACTCCAAAATCAGTAGTGATACCCCCTGTTGACAATGACAATGATGGTGTCCTTGAGGGAGATGATGCTGACGATAATGATGCTAATGTGGCGAAAATTCTAACAGGAAGTTTTACTTTTGGATTTGAAGATCAGTATGCTTACGATAAAGTTGTATTCAATTCACTAAATCGATCCGGTATGCCCACTGGAAATGACGCGGATTTTAACGATTTAGTTGTACGCCTTTCTGTTGAAGAGAAGATCGATTCTCAAAACAGAATTACCAGGATCACATTGAAGGCTAAAGCGGTTGCGGCATTATCAGGAGGAAATAATTCATTTGGTATTTATGTTAATGGTCAAAAATACATAATGATACCGAAATCACAAATATCAGGCAGAAATCCGTATTGTGTCCTCGCACCGGAAGTTACCCTTGAAATTCCATTTGCTGGCGGGATTGCACGGAATACAATCGGCGCAATGCCCTATGATCCATTTATGGTACCTAATGGAGGAAATGCAGGAACTGACGGCATAAGTCAAGTGCATCTTTTATCGGCAAATACAACTTACACCGGCGTCAGAAAAGGGAATGGATATATTAAAACAAGCGCTAGTACCTGTGTTCCAATTAACAATTTTGTATGGGCGCTGATAATTCCTGAAAATTGGCAGTGGCCAAATGAAGGAACATGTATCGCAATAGCATATCCTAAATTTGTCAACTGGTGTAATACCGGTGGTAACTTGGATATTCAGTGGTATAATTTCTCAACAACAGGTAATGTAGTACCAAGACAATAATATTATTTACTTTCATAAAGCAGAGCCGCCCCGGAAGGGGCGGCTTTTTTTGACTGTATAGATATTTATCAGTTAATTTATTTAAGAGTTATTATAAATCTAAGCTTTTTCGTTAACATCTGAAAAGAGAGAAAGTACATATCTGGCAAGTTTTGCCGGATCCATACCTATGGGATCTATCGTTTCCAGAAGTCCCGCACTTAGAAAAATTATCTGGGTTATACGCGCAAGGAAGTCTGTATCAAACTCCCTTTTGTCAATAGGGGGGAGATCTGTCTTTGCCTGGCTGATAAGTTTTTTGTACATCTGGAGATGTTTTCTAAAGAAACTGCTTATGGGCTCCATCATTTTCGGGTTTTCCAGACCGTAAAGAATAAGATTTATAAATATTTTGATGTTTTTCTGATTCAGTACAAAGCTTTCTATGTTGAAAAGTGTAGATAAAACAACTTTATCTCCGCTTCCATCCTGCATATTTATCATTCTGATATGATCATCCTGAATCTCCTGAAAAAAATCTTCAAGTAAACCGAGAAAAAGCGATTCCTTCGTAGGGAAATAGTAACGTAGACCACCTTTGGATATCCCACCTTCATTTGCAACATCCTGCATGGAGACATAACTATAAGAATACTTTTCAAGCAGTACTTTAAGAGAATTAAGTATGTGTTTCTTCTTTATAAGTATTATTTCTTCTTTACTCATTGAATAAAAACCCCTTGAAATTCAATCGGCTGATTTTGTTTATATAAATATAAATTAGACCTTTTTTTTGTCTATAATTATATTGACCTTAATTTGATTAAATATATAGTGTACATCGAAATAAAATAAGAGAGATTTAAACAATGAATATTATAATAAATGAAGATGATAATTTAATTAACATTTCTATCTCGGGATCAGCAGATTCGTCCGGAATACGTAATTTTATTGAACTTGTCGATTCAATATGTGACGGGAAAGATAAGGATGTAGATCTGGATCTTTCAGAACTTGAATATATGGATTCTACCTGTATAAGTGTACTTCTAAAGCTCCACAAGTTTCAAAAACAGAAAAATAAGGATTTCAGAATATCGAAAGCTTCATATAAAGTGTCATCACTTTTAAGTTTATGTTCACTTTCTGATACTCTGATGAAATAAAGTTAATTTTTAACTTTATTTTTCGATGACATAAAATTCTGTTCTCCTGTTTTTCCGTCTCCCTTCAGATGTATTGTTGTCGGAAATCGGTTTTCCCTCACCCATCCCCACTGACTGAAGTCTTTCCGGGCTTATCCCCTGTTTTATCATGTATTCTGTTACCGAATCAGCTCTCCGTTCTGAAAGTTTTTTATTATACGAAGTCCCTCCGGATGAATCGGTATGACCGCGAACTTCAAGTTTTATAGCCTTATTTTTTTCCATCTGTTCAATAATAGCGTTAAGAATGTTAAGCGATTCTTTCCGTATGTAGGCTTTTCCGGTTTCAAAATGGATATTATTTACAACTATTCCTTTACCTTTTTCAATTTTTGTCAGTGTAATGATTTTGTCTTTATCTTCTTTCGAAACTATTTCTTTTTCCGGGAGATGTTCATCGGCTTCGGCTGTTATTTCAACGTCATCCATATCGGGAACATCTACGGATTGATCGGGCTTACTTATCGGCACTTTGCTGTGGTAGATTACTTTTCCTTTATCCCATTTTTTTATATCAACTGTCCCTTTTAATGGTGTACCGTCATTGCTGTTTATAGTAATATTGAGTTTTTTCATGGGGATTGCATCGGGCTTGTCTTTTTTTTGGGTCGATTCTTCATTTATTTGTTTCAGTTTTTTAACATCGTCTTTTTGGATCTCTTCATTCTCAGGGACACGGTTGTATGGATCGTAGTATCCGTTCCCGCCATCTACTATTTTGGGATAATAATCAGTCCCTATGGCATAGATATAGTTGCCGGCCGGGAGAAACATTATTCCGTTTGACGCAACGGGCTGGTATGATCCTCCGGGAAATTGCGGGCTGTATTCCCATGATCTGCTCTTGTCCAGAATATTGAATGCTTCAAGTTTCGACCAGGAGAGCTCTCTCCCCCCTATGTCTTTCTTAAATGTAGTACCGACATAAATCTGATCGCGGATGATAACAAAGTAGGGGGCTTTTCTCTCTCCGAAATCGAGTGTGTTTTGAATCTCCCCATTGTCGGGATTTATCATAACAATACTTCCGTTGTCCATGGTAAAAAGAATTGCTCTTTCTGTAAATCCCGGATTAGAGGTTATGAGGCTGTCGTACTGTTTAGACCAGATAATCTCTCCGTTTTTCAAATCAATACAGTACACATCCATTCCTGAAACAAAATAGACTCTCTGCTTGTAGACTACAGGAGGATAAATTCTGTGAGGGTTTTTAATATCTCTTGACCATACTTTTTTACCGCTCGCTGCTTCAAGGCAGAAGAGAGTATATATATTTGTTTTGTAATTCATCGATTGTGTAAAAAGAAACTCATCGTAAAATGAAGGGAATTTGCTCCAGCTTTTAATCTCGTCATTATTCCAATTCATATGACCATTGTTAACATTTCTGGAAATAAATTCATTCCGCGTGCCGTAATAGATTGTCTCTCCGACAATTACAGGGTCGGAGTATATGCTGTCTACTGCGGCATATGTGGATTTTTCTGGAGTCCAGTTTCCAGATCCTTTCACCGGATCAGTTCTGTCTTTCAGTTTGATGTATTTATTTTCAGAATTTTTCAGATTCATATCATCGCTGCGCATACCGGTTCTTGCCCAGATAACTTTACCTGTGAATTTATTAAGCGCATAAATTGCGATGTTGTCAGTAATTAATAGTTTGTCACCCTTTATAAGAGGGTACTTGCTCTTGCCGAAAGTTTTTGTAGAACCCCGGAATTGACCGGACAGTTCATGCAGGGCAATTTTCCATATGAGTTTGCCGCTCTCTTCATCAAGGCAGTATACATTTTTGGACAAGTCCAGAAAAAAAATCATCCCTTCAGAAGCTATCGGATTTAGAACTGCCTCCGTTGCCTGGAATAGCCATTTCAAGTTGTTGTTTTTTACAGTTATCTCGTCGTTGTTACCAGTAAAATAAATATTTCCCTTATAAATCGGCCAGTCCTCTGATGCATTCACTGTGGATATAGAAATGAAAAGTGTTAAGAGAATAATTGCTGTTTTTTTCATGAGAAACTCCTCCGGGTGATACTATCTCTTATCTGCAAATTCAGTAATATATTAAGGCTCTGGCCCCGATGTGTTTGATCCAGCTATTCCCGTGTTTCGATTCCGGGGCCAGAGCATCTTTTATTTATACTTAATGCAGGCTCTGACACCTTTATGAAGATCAGGGAATTAGGGTCAGAGCGTAGATCGTTAGATAATCGGCTCCGACCCTTTTTTTAAAGTCTACACTGTATTGTAGTATTATTTAAAAAAATATAGTACTTAATTGAGAGAAGTGCAAATTTAATCATTTTTTAATGAAAAATTTCAATTCCAATTGAGTATACGGTCCTTTTTTCCCTGCTGTCTGTAAATCCGAAAATATTCCCATACAATATACCACAGTAAACTGATATTTTTCTATCCTGTATAAGGTTACTGAAAATAAAACCGGTTTTGGCGGTTACTGTATTTGTATTGTTTATCAAAGGATAATTTTCAAGACGGGTCTGAACTCCGGAATCAGTGTCGTAGTAAATATTTCCTGCAGTTTTGTATCGGCTCTGGAAAATATATCTGTCGAATCCCGAAATGAAGAAGTTGCTACTGCTGCCGACGGGATATCTAAACTCAAAACCGCCAGAAATCCCCTCTGACCTGGAGAGTTCGTTGACAGGGAGCTCGGGAGTGTTTCTGCTCGAAAAATAGAACTGTATATCCCCAAGCAGGGTCAGAGCATACCACGAACCTGAAGTGCTGCTTAGTCGGAGTATAACTGAATTCAGATTAATGTTTCTGTAAGTGCTGTCATAGATTTTATCGTAAGCTTTATTATTTCCATCATTAAACCCCATGGTTGGATGAGCGCTCTCATGTTCAAATCCGCCGGTAATTTTTAGAAGATCTTTATTTTCCGTCAGAGATTTATCGTAATACAGAAATACAAATCCCCTCCAGTTGTGATTTGGGAGTAGACCCTGGTTGAAACGTGATTCGTTCCTTATATCGGCCATGCCGCCGAAAGTAAAATCTCCATAACCGAAAGTATCTCCTAGCCGGATATTCGGAGTGCCTCTGAATTCGAATCCAGTTGATATATGATCGGGATCGGAGAGGACTGTGTCGGCAGCAATGAGGTCAGTGCCGAAGCAGCAAAGGACATTTAAAATGAAGAGAGTTTTTAATGTTTTTCTTTTTATATCAGTTTTTATCATTAAGTGACTTCATGATTGAATTTGTGCTGCATTTGCTGATGAAAAATATAGAGTCAATTAAAACAGCTCAGTGCCATGGAGCTATTTTAATTTCATCGCCGGCTATGAGATTATTTACGTTTGTACTGATAAAAAGTCTGTATCCGCTCATGGATAGCCTTTCTGCTTCGCTGCGCCATCTTGTTTTGAACAGTGAAGGGAGATTCCGCCAGAGGATTGTACACTGATTATACTCGTCAGTGCTTTTTATAATTGAGTTATGATTAAATTCAGCATTCTGCATATTAAACTCCGATAAATTTTTAATAAGAATAAACAAGTCTTTATAATAACTATTCGGTTATACTTGCGATGCTGATTACTCTTTTTATGAAGAATTGTTCAGTTTCTGATTTTAAAATTTGCAGGTCTTATTCAGCAGTTTATAATAATGACAATTTAATATGAATAAATGGCTTCTTTGCATCAGGCTCCCGCTCAATTCAGCAGGCATCGGCTAAACGCGCCGGTTTGTGATTAATTGACTGAATTGAGCATAGAAGAAGTGGATTTATTTAACTTTAATTTTTACTCTTTTCTGAACTATGTAGCCACCGTCCGGCCAGTTGTAATATACCCTTAATTCATAGTCGCCAGGTTCTGTAACTTTAAAAGAGTAGGTCCCGGATCTCTGTCCGGAGGTATAGAACCAGTCCCCGTATGTTGTATCCGGTTCAGATGCTTTAGTAAGAGTTATCCAGTCATTCTGATTCCCGGGAAGTCCGGAGTATGAAATTGTAACCTGTTCAAATCGGGTAAATATTGTTTTCGATGGCTTTATTACAGTATTTGAATTCTTCGGGGTGTCAATACTCTCATTATCAGAAAGATCAATATTGCTGTTGTCTTCTCCGGTGTATGTATCTGTAATCAGCTTTTCATTTGCTGATGCGAGAATGATACCTTTCTCGCTCTGTATAACTCTTGCAATGAATTCTACATCGCGTTCCGTAATATGGATAGTTCCGATGATTACTGCGTCTACAGATAATATTTTACCGATTTTAGCAGCAGTTCCGGCATCAACAGCACCGGTCATAGAGAGACTCTGCTCTTTCAAAATCTGATCTATTCTTGAACGTTCAATTACCATCAGGTCACCATCTGCAACAATGTAGTGTGTCAGTTTCTCCGTGGCAAATTTCGCATAACTGTCCCCCGGTCGTCCTATCACTTCAAATCCGTATATTGCTATGGTTTTGTTAGGGAGTCTTTTCTCAACTTTTGATAGAGTATCTGCAAGTTCTTTATAGATTTCATCAGCATTGGATTTTTCTTTACTCAGTAGAGATGATAGTGATAACATAGTCCATAATAATATGAGTATTGAAAGTAAAATTTTTTTCATCGATTGAACCTCTTCATCGGGGATATTTTTAAACTTAACATCGATTTTAATGATTGTCAATACACTAATTTTATATATTACTCTATGGTAGCAAATTATTTTTGGTGCCACAGCGCTGCGCGCATACGCACCCCTTAAAATAATTCGCTACATTACTCTATTTGTAATTGAATTCAGAAACCTCAATTCCGCGAGATCAGAAAATATCTTGAAATTTACATGACCCTCTGTGACTTTATCCAAAACTTATAATTAAACTCAAATTTAGCTGTTTACCATGAATATATTTCCGCAGTGTTTTTTTAGGCGGATTTCCCGGATTCACAGCCTGTTTATTTATGAAAAAATTGAAATATTACTACGAGGTATAAAATGAGAGTTTCGAAATATATTCTCCCTACACTAAAAGAAAATCCTTCAGATGCGGTAGTGCTCAGTCACCGGCTTATGATGCGCGCCGGGCTTATCCGTAAAGAATCTGCCGGTATGTATGCTTATCTTCCAATTGGTCTTCGAGTCCTCAGGAAAATAACCGGTATAGTTAAAGAAGAGATGGATCGTGCAGGCGCACACGAGTGTCTTATGCCCGAAATGACCAATGCCGATTACTGGAAGGAGTCGGGTAGATGGGAAACAATGGGGCCCGAGATGATCCGTATAACTGATAGAAACGGGCTTGAATACTCTCTGGGACCTACACACGAAGAGTCATTTACCAATCTGGTACGTTCAGTAATTTCTTCATATAGGGATCTTCCGTTAAACCTTTATCAGATAAACACTAAGTTCAGAGATGAAATCAGACCGAGATTCGGAGTTATCAGAAGTAAAGAATTCATTATGAAGGATGCATACTCTTTCGACATCGATCAGGCTGGTCTTGATGAGTCATATAATGCAATGGCTAAAGCCTATAGAAGAATTTTCGAGAGATGCGGACTTGAAACAATTTCAGTCCAGGCCGATTCCGGTGCGATGGGGGGCAGCGCATCAGAAGAGTTTATGGTTGCGTCGGAAGTAGGAGAGGAGGTTCTTCTTATCTGCGAAAAATGTGAATATAGAGCAAACAGTGAAAAAGCCGAGTATCAGAGACCTGCTGTAACTGCAGCACCTTCTATTGTTGAGCTTAATGAGGTTCATACTCCTGACGTTAAGACAATCGATGCTCTTGCAGCTTTCTTCAAGTGCGATGAGGATAAATTTCTGAAAAGTATAATCTATGTTGCCGATGGAAAACCTGTTATGGCCGTAGTCCCCGGAAGCAGAGAGATAAACGAACACAAACTTGCTAACTATCTGGGTGCTGTCGAAATCGAACTCGCATCAGATGCAGTAGTTGAAGAGGTAACCGGTGCACCTGTCGGATTTGCCGGCCCTGTAACTGATAAAAAAATAAGAGTGATATACGATATCTCAGTAAAAGATATATCCGGAGCAGTTACCGGAGCAAATAAAAAAGACTATCACTTCTCCGGCGTGAATCCCGGTAGAGACTTCATTATAAAAGAAGAATCCGATATCACCTCTGCAAAAGCAGGAGATATCTGCCCTAAATGCGGATCAGCCATGTACGAGAAAAAAGGTATTGAAGTCGGACACATCTTTAAGCTAGGATACAAATATACAAAGGCAATGAATCTCAGTGTACTCGATGAAAAGGGTGCGTCAATCACTCCAATCATGGGATGTTATGGTATAGGTGTAAACCGGACCATGGCTGCAGCCGTTGAGCAGAACAATGATGAGAGAGGAATTATCTGGCCGAAATCCATCGCGCCGTTTCAGGTTCATCTTATCGGTATAGCAAAAACTGAAGAAGAGACTGCTGCTGTGGATAAGGTATATGAGACTCTCCTCGATGCCGGAATCGAAGTTCTATATGATGACAGAAAGGCAAGCCCGGGATTTAAATTTGCCGATGCAGATCTTATCGGAATTCCCTTAAGAGTAACAGCCGGAAAGGGATTCTTCGCAAACGGTGAACTGGAGTTTAAAGAGAGAAAAAATAAAGATATTCTTAACATCCCATCTGAAAAACTACTCGATACGATAAAAGAATATTTGTAGTAAATAGCCTCCCCCATTCCCATGGGGAAGGTGCCCAACGGGCGGATGGGGGGGGGCTGAATTATTTTAGTCTTCGGTTCAGACAGCTGCATCTTTATTTTTCCCAGGTGAATTAAAAAATCTGATAATAAAAAATAAATGTTATTCCAGAATTTCTTTTATTGATTCTGTAATAATCTTGAAGTATAATCATGAAATTTGTTTTTTAAGAGGGCTCTGGCCCTCTTAAAAAAACTCTTTAAATCTCCTTCTTTCTCTCTTTCTATCCCGGTTGCTCTATAAAGTCGTCAATTTAAATCATTATTATCTATTTATATATTTAAATTTTAATTGCACAGAGTACTTTACTGTGTTTATTTTATTCATGAACACAGATTAATATTGACATAAATTTTACCAATAGTAAATAATGTTAATGGACTTTCTTTAACTTTAGTTAGCAAATAAACAAAAAAATCAATTAAGGGAGTATCGTAATGAAGATAGTTGTCTGTCTGAAACAGGTTCCGGATATGGAATCTAAGTTTAAGATCGTTGATGACAAAAAAGTCGATGAATCACAAATCGCTTTTAAAATCAATGATTTCGATAACTATGCTGTGGAAGCAGCCCTCCAGCTGAAAGAAAAACACGGCGGAGAAGTAGTTATTGTATCAGCAGGTCCTGACAGAGCTGCTAAAGACATACGTCAGGCTTTCGCAATGGGAGCAGACTGGGGTATGCACATCACTGATCCAGCTATCTACGAAGGTGATAGCTTTGTAATCGCAAGCGCACTGGCGAAAGCAATCGAGACTATCGGGGGAGTTGATCTTGTAATGACTGGTGTACAGACTGAAGACCTTCAGGCTGCAGTAACAGGAGTAATGGTTGCTGATATGCTGAATGTTCCTCATTGCACAAACGTAGTAAAAATCAACACAGCTGACGGAAAAGCTTTTACTCTTAACAGAGAGCTAGAAGGCGGTCTTAACGAAATCATGGATCTTACCGGTCCGGCAGTACTTACAATTCAGTCTGGTATCAATGAGCCAAGGTATCCCACCCTTCCAGGTATCATGAAAGCCAAAAAGAAACAGCTTGATGCTAAATCAGGCGCTGATTTAGGCGTGTCTGCTTCATCAAGAACTGCGTTTATCAAAATGTTTATTCCTGTATCTGACACTATGGCAGAAATTATTGCAGGAGCACCAGCTGAAGCTGCTGCTAAACTTGTTGATAAGCTCAAAAATGAAGCGAAAGTGATATAAGGTAGGAGGATCAGAAAATGGCGAAATTACTTATCATCGCAGAACATAGAAACGGCAAGTTGAGCGACGCGACAATGGAACTTTGCAGAATTGCAAAAGAAATTGCTCCTGGTCTCGGACTTGAGCCTGTTGCTGCAATTTTTGCAAAAGATGATTCTCTTGCGAAAGAAGTAGCTAAATACATTCCAGAAGTTTTCTCAGTTTCTGACGCGGCAGTTGAAGGTTACACTTCAGATGCATATGCTCAGGCTGTTAAAGCTGTTGTTGAAGCAAAAGATGTTAAAGGTGTTTTAATACCTCACACATATGACGGTGTTGACTATGCTGCTAAAGCAGCAATGGCTATAGGCGCTGGAATTGTTTCTAACTGTAATAAAGCAGTTGTTGAAGGTGGAAAGCTTGTTCTTACAAGAAACATCTACAATGGTAAACTCCAGGAAACTAAATCTGTTTCTACAGATAAATTTGTTGTGACATTTGAAAAAGGCGCGTATGATCCTGCAGAAGCAGGCGCAGCTGGTGCAGTATCTGCAGTTGCTGTTTCATTCACACCAAGCAGAACTAAAGTTAAAGAAATCGTTGCTATGACTTCAGGCGGAGTTGATATTACACAGGCTAAAGTAATTGTATC
>JBBRFT010000050.1:0-17669 GCA_038241375.1 Spirochaetota bacterium | reverse complement strand
CAGATAAAAAAATCACTTAAAATTTGATTTTTAAACTAATAATGATTGTGTAAACAATTAAAATAATGTGTAATAAGGCTGTCTCCTTTATGGTGCAGCCTTTATTATTTGGGTCAATCCTTAATGTAGAGAAAAATGATATTATTACACCTCCTATCCATGCCCCCAAACCCCCGGAGAGGGGCTTGATGGCCGTATTGCAGAGAATTTCAATTTGTTAAAAGCATTCAAAGTCCCACTCCGGGGGATTTAGGGGGCTTAACTTAATGACATTGGGGTTAGGGGAAAGGCCGGGGGCGTGTGGCCGATTAGGTGAGTATGAATAAATACTCTCATTATTGTCTTGACAATAGTAATATATATGTGATTTTTTAAAAAATAAACAGAGACGGAATTATGATAAAAACAAAAATCAGCATAATTATTCTCATTGGATCACTTCTTGCTGGAGTACTATTTTCAGCAGGGTGTTCTTCATTTGTCCCGGAAGAGGATTCGGAGAGAATATCATTAAAGTATCAGGCAGGGGAGTTTGTACTTCTGGAAGATATAAACCGCAATAATCTGGTATTCAGTAAGGGGAGCGTTGTAAAACTTCTGGTAGTAACAGGAGATGACTGGGTTAAGATTTATGCCTATAATTCCAATGAAGAACTTCTCGCATCAACTCGATTCCTTCTTTTGTATCTGTTTGAAGATGATTTTACAGATAAAAAATTTAATCAGGAATTTCTCGACGGGGAACTTCTGAAAATAGTAAGACCAAAGGGTTCATCTGAACAGAGTCCGAAAGAATCGAAAAGCAGCACAAAAAAAGCGAAAAAGTAAAATAATAAAAAGGATAAGTATAGTATGTTTGAAGGTGCATTTACAGCTATTATAACCCCGTTTGAAAATGACAAAATTGATTACAAAGCGCTTGAGCTTCTTATTGAGAGGCAGATAAGTGAGGGTATCGATGGAATTATTCCAATGGGAACAACCGGTGAATCTCCCACAATCTCTTTTGAAGAGCATGAGGAGTTTATAAGAAGAGTGGTAAAGATTGTAAACGGCCGTATAAAGGTCATTGCCGGGACAGGGGCAAACTCCACAAGTGAAGCTATCTGGCTTACGAAAGGTGCTGAGGATGCCGGAGTGGACGCCACATTGTCTGTAAACCCATATTACAATAAACCTACTCAAAAAGGTCTCGTTGCTCATTATGAAGCGATTGCTAATGCGACAAAGCTTCCGATAATTTTGTATAATATCCCCGGTAGATCAGGAGTAAATTTTCTTCCTGAAAGTGTTGCCGAGCTTCTGAAGAGAACTGATCATATAGTAGCAATGAAGGAAGCATCGGGCGATATAACGCAGATGATGCGACTTATAGAGCTGTGCGGTGACAAACTCACTGTTCTTTCCGGAGACGATAATCTCCTCTTGCCGATTTTAGCAATAGGAGGGAAGGGTATTATCTCGGTACTTTCTAATCTCCTTCCTGCGGATATTAAAAAAGTCGTAACCCTTTATAAAGAAAATAAAACAGAAGAAGCCCGGGCTCATTTTTATAAATTGCTCCCTCTCTGTAGAGGAATGTTTCTTGAAACCAATCCTATTCCGATTAAAGCGGCAATGGAGATGATAGGGGCATGCACTGGAGAGATGAGACTCCCTCTTACACCTTTAAGTGATGAAAATAAAGCAGTGCTTAGAAAAAGTCTTATAGATTACGGAGTAAAACTCAAATGAATATTGGAATCTGCGGAATAGGGGGGAGGATGGGTGACGCCATCCTGCGTATATCTACCGAGCGGGGCCATAAACTTGGCGCAGCTTTTGATGCAGACGGATCCCCTCTTATAAATAAAAACGCGCAAGATCTGGTTAATAATCCATTGGCCGACTGTACTATATCTGCAATTGATGCCGATGCTTTACAGGGCGTTGATGGCGTAATAGATTTCTCCGGTCCTGCTGCGACGATTAAGCTTATAAGAATATTATCAGAATTGAAAATACCGGTTGTAATCGGTACTACGGGATTATCCGATACAGATGTGGCTGAGATAAGATCATGTTCTGAAATAATACCGGTAATACACTCTCCCAACATGTCTCTGGGGGTTAATCTTCTTTTTAAACTTACAGAGATAGCATCCATGGCGCTTACTACCGATTATGATGTTGAGATATTCGAAGCGCATCATAGATTCAAAAAGGATGCTCCATCCGGTACAGCTAAGAGGCTTCTTGAAATAGTAAAAGAGAACATGAAAGGTCTTTCTGATGCTGCCGACATTAATGGTCGGGAGGGGATATCGGGAGAACGGACAAATAACGAAATTGGAATGCACGCAATGCGCGGCGGTAATATTATCGGTGAACATACGGTCTTTTATACGGGCCTCGAAGACAGGATAGAACTGACTCACAGAGCTGCCAGCAGAGATGTTTTTGCCCGTGGAGCTGTTTTCGCATTTGAGTATCTTAACAAAAAGACACCTGGATTTTATACGATGTATGATGTATTGGGATTTAAATGAGTGATGAAGAGATAAAAAAAGAGGATGCTGAAACAAGGGAGTTTACAGAAAATCCCTTCGATCATCAGAACGCCCGTCCCGAAGACGTTGTGCGGCTCTTTTATATTCATGATGTTCCGATTATACCTGTAGTTTCTAAAAGAGGTATTCTAATCGGGATTTTAAAAAAGCAGAACATTATATCTGAACTGAGTGACATTGAGCGTGTTGAAAAACTTAAGATTGATGAGTTTATAACACGCAATGCCGCGAGAATGTCCTTTGACGATCTTATACCATTTGGGAAAATCAGAGAGTTTGTTGTAATAAATATATTCGGAGAATTACAAGGTACCTGGAGCCGTATTCAGCTGTTTACTGCCTGCGATAATTCGAAAGGCGTAAACCAGGAGAGCGAGGTTAAGAAGCAGCAGGAGGATCAGGTACTGGACTGGATGATCTACCTTATACTTGAGCATATCCCTCGAGCGCTTTATGCGATAAATGAAAAAGGCCGGACAGTTTTCTACAACAGCCATTTCGAGGATCTCTATGTCGAAAAAATTGGTGAAGATGTGAATGTTGAGTTGCTCGAAAAACTTTTCAGTGATCCGGTTAAAAATGATCTGATTTCAAATGGCGGAGCCGATGATCTCTCTTTTCATAACAGTGAGCTCGATATATTTTATGAAAAAGTACCAATGATGAGTGGTGATAAAAAATCGGGATTTTTAATTTTCTGTGATAAAAAAAGTGCCAGCCCGGAAGAATTCCGGATCCCCGGTGTTGATTTGAAAGATAAATCTCTTCAGGATATAGTCGAGGCTGTAGAAAGGCACATAATTGTTGAAGCAATACATAAAGGTAAAAATATCGATGAGTCGGCAGAGAGTCTGAAGTTGACAAGACAGGGATTGAATTCAAAAATAAAAAAATTCAGCATTGAAGTTAAATAAAAGAAATTAATATGTGACTGCTTGAAATTCCTCCCTCGACCTCTTTCTTTGGAAAGAGGTCGAGGGGGGAACGGCAGTAGCCGGGAGTGAGTTCCAATAAATTTTGATCTAAAAGGGATAACAAGTGATTATTGACTTTTTTTTAAAAATAGATAATTTTTTAATATTTATCTTGACTCAAAATTATTAAGTATATATTTTAACAATAACTCATAAGTGTCTTTGTTGTTTCGCCCCGAACACCTCTTTTGCTGTTTCATAATTATAAATATCTAATGAATAGAATTTAAGCAAAGGCATTTTTGAATCATCTCTTAGAAGAATAATAATTTAAATATACACAAAGGACAAAACATGTCAAAAGCCAGTGAAACAAATGTCAGCGAGAATGTTGAATCTGAAGAGGTTCCAGCCGTTGACGTAAAACCTATTGCGGTCAAAGGCAGTGACGCCTATAAACTTGATCTAGGTGAGCTGAAAGCTAAAACTATTACTGAATTGTATAGTCTTGCTAAGGAGATGAAACTTGAGGGTACTTCGGGACTGAAAAAACAGGATCTTATCTTCGAGATATTAAAAGGGCAGACCGAACAGAAGGGTCTGATCTTTGCAAGCGGAGTACTCGAAATATTAAGTGACGGCTATGGTTTCCTGCGGTCTCCAAATTACAACTATCTGCCCGGACCTGATGACATTTATGTTTCACCATCTCAGATAAGGCTTTTCGGCTTAAAAACCGGTGATACAGTGGCGGGTCAGATCAGACCTCCGAAAGATAATGAAAGATTTTTCGCGCTACTCAGAATTGAAGCTATAAATTATGAGAATCCTGAAAATCTTCATAGAAGAGTAATGTTTGATGATCTTACTCCTCTTTATCCTCAGGAGAGACTTAATCTTGAAACTGAAGGGACCGAGATTGAGATGAGAATTATGAATCTCATGACCCCCATAGGTAAAGGGCAGAGAGCTCTTATTGTTGCTCCGCCAAGAACCGGTAAAACTGTTCTTCTTCAGAAAATTGCCAATTCAATTACAAAAAATCACCCTGAAATATATCTTATAGTTCTTCTAATCGATGAGCGTCCGGAAGAGGTTACAGACATGGCGAGATCGGTTAAAGGTGAGGTGGTATCCTCTACTTTTGATGAACAGGCTACGCGTCACGTTCAGGTTGCCGAAATGGTTATAAATAAGGCCAGAAGACTTGTTGAGAGGAAAATGGATGTTGTTATCCTCCTTGACTCAATAACAAGACTTGCAAGAGCTTATAATCAGGTTGTTCCTACAAGCGGAAAAATTCTCTCAGGTGGTGTGGATTCAAACGCTCTTCATAAACCTAAAAGATTTTTCGGCGCCGCGCGTAACATTGAGCAGGGGGGGAGTCTTACTATTCTTGCAACTGCCCTTGTAGATACAGGGAGCAGGATGGACGAGGTTATTTTCGAGGAGTTTAAAGGAACCGGTAACAGTGAACTCCATCTTGATAGAAAGCTTTCAGATCGTAGGATATATCCCGCGATCGACATTAATAAATCGGGTACAAGAAAAGAAGAATTACTGCTTGACGAAGAAGAGATAAATAAATTATGGGTATTAAGGAAGGCTCTTGCTTCCATGAGTGCCACTGAAGCTATGGAACTTCTTGTAGAGAAGATGAAAGCTACAAAGAATAATAAAGCGTTTTTCAGAGCTATGAACACTGCCTGATAAATGTGTATGTGTAATTGAAGAAACAATATAAGTTACAGGAGATAAAAGCCATGAAACCTGGAATACATCCGGATTATGCTGAAACAAAGATTCACTGTGCCTGCGGCAATGAAATCGAAACTAGATCTACAGTTAAAAATCTTCATGTTGAAATCTGTTCAAATTGCCACCCTTTTTACACCAAAAAGGAGAAGCTGCTTGATACAGCGGGAAGAGTAGATAAATTTAAGAAGAAATACAATATTAAGTAAATATTGCAGACATTTTAAAAAACGAAGGCGTGAATATATATTCGCGCCTTTTTTTTGTATAATTCTTTCGATTTTTTAAAAATTCCCCTTGATTCTCTTTTTGCCCTTCAGATATCTGAAAAATCCGTTCACACCGGCCAGAGATATTATAATCATCAAACTTCCTATTATTATCCGTAAGGTCATGGGGTCGGAAAAAAATGTAACCCCGAGTATTATTGCAAATACAATTCTTGATGATGAAACCAGTGAGCCGGGCGCGGCATCAATATATTTATAACCGACAGTAAGCAGAAGCTGCCCAAGATAAGAGGTTACGGTCATAATTATAGTGTAGATAAAGTACACCCCCATGGGGAGACTGAAATTATTGATGGATAATACTCCTGCTAAAAGTGTACCAATCCCGAACATATAAAGCAGTATTACATGTATGGAATCGGTTTTTCTTGCCTCCCGTAGAGATGAAATACCAAAACCTGCTGTAATTCCTGAAAGAAGGGAGAAGACGTCACCTTTATTAATGTTGGAAAATCCTGCCGCTGAATTTTCAGGTATAACAATCAGATAAACCCCTGCCATTATTATGGTGAGATAAAGTATGAATGAATTTTTATTTTTTTCATTGTTAATCAATGGCGCAAGTATCATTACAAAAATAGGATAGGTCATGTTGAGAAGATTTGCTTTGCTGACGTTTGAGTACTGAACACCCAGAAAAAAGAATATAACAGAGAGAGTGTTGAAAATTCCCCTCAAATAAACATATTTAGGGTTCACCGGTTTAACAGACTTCTTTGAGAGTAAAATCCATACTGCTGTTATAATAAAACCTGTTAAAAACCGGAGAAAAGCAAGCTCAACTCCGGTTACATCAGTCTCAATAGTTATTATTTTTACTATTACTGTTCCAAAGGCGAAAAACAGTTCCGCAATTAAAAGAAAAAGGACTCCGTTACTCATGCCGCATTATGTTTAATTCTGGAACCCTTTTTATTTATGAAGATTAGTCCTCCGATCCCTGCGGTCATAAAGCAGATTGCTACAATCTGAGCCTGAGTAAGTCCCAGCGGTGTAACAGGATTGAGTCTTATAAATTCAACAGTAAACCTTGCAAATCCGTTCATTATCAGGTAGATGAAAAATAAAGTACCTGTTTTCAATTCGTTCTTCCGTAGTCTCATCAGTATAAGAAAGAAAATTAACGAGGCGAAAGATTCAAAAAGCGGAGTGGGGAATACATTTACAGTAATCGGGACAATTCCATTCGGATATGCCATTCCGAAGATTGAGTCTGTGGGTAAGCCGTAGCAGCCGTCACCTGACGCGTGACATCCAAGACGGCCAATGGCGTAACCGAGAGCCATTGCCGGAGATGTTGTATCGAAAATATTAAGTATCCCTTCATTATTCTTTTTTATTACAAATATCGCCGAAATAAATGAGAGTACAAATCCTCCGTAAACAGATAGCCCTGCACCGGAGAAAATCATAGCAGAAGGAGCGGAGAGAAACTCTCCGAAATTCTCAAATACGTGAAACATTTTAGCGCCTATAATTGCAGAAGGTATAATTACAATCAGAAGTTTATAAGCCAGTTCCGGATCGATTTTTTTTATGGTGAATTCTCTTTCTAGCAGCAGAAAAGAGATATAGAAAGCGAGTCCCAGAAGAAGGCCATATGAGCCTATAGTTATTAGTTTATAGTTAAATAGTATCGGGTACATATTTTTCTCCGTAAATTAAACTGCATTGACAGAATTATTTTAATAATGATATTTAAGCACGAGTTAAAGCTCATTACAGCCGGTTTCTGTCGCAGGATAAAAAATCCGGACATGTATTAAACCGTTCTGATTATTATTATCTGAATTTAAGAAATTTAAATTATCTTTGTCAAGATATAATTTTTGCTGCTGTATAATTAGCAGATATCTGCTGATTAACTGATTTAATGTTGTTTCCGCCGCGCCTTCGGCGCGTCGGAGAGCAATTTTACCACCGGTTTTTGAGTTGTTACATTAACGGCAGGTGGTAATTTATTCTTGGGGGGGCAGCGCGCATCAAGCGCACCCTTGAGAAAAATTAGCTGTCAACAGCATATGTATAAGAAATATTTTTATCTCTGCCCCCTGAGAGATTTTTTTTTAACAGATTCCCCGATAGTTATTCATAATAATAGTGGTTGAAGGTATGGAAAATGAAAGATGAAGAGAAGGTAGCTCTTTCCAGGAAAGGGAATGAATTTTTCAATAACGGCAATATGACCGAGGCTATAAAGTATTTCGTAAAGGCCGGTTATAAAGATGGTATAATGCGTGTTGCGGATTATTATTTTTTCGACAAAAAACAGCCTTTAATTGCTCTGAAGTTTTACAAAATGATAAACAGGAAGGACCGTGTTGATGAAATTCACGCCAGGATGATGTTTGCATTTAATAAAATGCTAAGTTCATCAAAAGAGAAGGTCGAACCCGCGGCTGCCGCCGGAGATTCCAGCGAAGAGATTGAAGTGAAGATTCATCCGAAACTCAGGCTGCTTGCGGAAGAGATAATACGGGATAATAAAGAGGAGAAGTGATATAGATGAAAAGGTTTTATATATATTTAACATTGATATTTTTAATGTTCAGTGTTAATAATTATTCATCAGAAATAGATACAACGGAGTATTTCAGAAATAAAGTCGTGGAGAAACGGCTCAGCAACGGGATTGTGCTTCTTATGATGGACAGGGGATTTTCGCCCACACTTGCATTCCATATAGCATTCAGGGTGGGATCTGTTGATGAAAGCTATAACACCTCGGGCGCAGCACATATTCTTGAACATATGCTGTTTAAAGGGACCGATAAACTCGGCACAATGGATTACGGGAAAGAGAAACCGATTCAGAACCGTATTGAAGCAGTGGGGGAAACTTTAGACAGGCTGAGATTGCAGAATCCTTCGAGCGGCGAGATAAAAAAGCTTGAAGCTGAGCTGAAGCAACTTCAGGCCGAACAGGGTAAACTTACACTGGCTTCCCCGTATGACATGCTTTATACATCAAACGGCGGTGTAATGTTTAACGCGTCCACTTCCCGGGATATGACCGGTTATTATATTCAGCTCCCCTCGGACAGGATAGAATTGTGGGCCGAAACCGAATCCTCCAGACTGAAAAGCCCCGTTTTCAGGGAGTATTACAGTGAGAGGGATAATGTTATGGAGGAGAGACTCATGCGATACGACTCCAGCGGTGATGGTCTTCTTCAGGAGACCTTTTTTGCCGCGGCATATTCCGCCCACCCTTACAGACATCCCACCATCGGATGGGAATCTAATATAAAATATATGTCCATCAATGATGTAAAAAAATTCTACAAAGATTACTATATCCCTTCAAGGATGACAATTACCATAGTGGGGAAGCAGGATCCGGAAGAGACATACCGTATAATAAAAAAGTATTTCGAAACTATAAAACCGGGACCGGAACCGGGTGAAGTAAAAGTATTTGAACCTGTTCAATCCGGCGAGAAAAGAGTTAATGTTTATTTTAAATCCCGCCCTTCATTGATGATAGGCTGGAAGAAGCCCACGGCTCCGTCAAAGCATGATTACGCATTTGATATTATAGCTTCATCATTGGGGAGCGGAAAATCTTCGAGATTATACAAATCACTTGTGCTTGATAAAAAGATCGCTTCAACTGTCTATGCATGGAACGGTTCGCCAGGGTCACGATATGACAATATGTTTATGATATATGCCGCACCGGCAGACGGTGTAACTGCGGAGACTCTGGAGAAGGCTCTCTATACCGAGCTTGCCGGATTCAGAAATGAAGTTGACAGTGCCGAGCTGACCAGAGTCAAAAATCTCGCTGAATCCTCATTTATTTTTATGCTTGATAATAATGACGGTATTGCCGGTCAGCTCAGTTATTTTCAGACGGTTTTCAAAGATTGGAGGTACATTGCCGATTATCTTGAAAACCTGAAAAAAGTATCAGTTGACGATGTCAAAGCATCCTTCGATTTTTATATCAGAGATAACTTCAAAACAGTGGCAGTACTGAATGATAACAGGAGCAGCAAATGAAAAAAATATATACCGGACTTGCAATCTTTTCTCTCGTCGCCCTTCTGTCTTTTGATGAAACCGCGGCTGAACCGGTTAAATCTATAGAGTCAACTTTTATATCGTCTCTTCCTGTGGTGGCAAAACACAAAATGAAGAATGATATTACTCTCCTTTATCTGGAAGATGACCTCCCTGTTACAGTTATATACGCGTCAATATCCTTTGGTAAAATGTATGAAACAGCGGTTAACGCGGGAATAGCCGATGTACTGAGTAAAACTCTCTCAATTGCAGGAACGGCCTCTTATCCCGGTAACAGTATGTATCAGCAACTTGAATCGATCGGGGGAGAGATAAATATCTCAACCGGATGGGAAACCATTGGAATTGAAATTAAGGTTTTATCGAAATATAGTAATCTTGCATTTAATATTCTTGGTGATATTCTTAAAAATCCTGTTTTTGAAGAGGCCGGTGTGACCTCTGCTAAAAAACTATTTATTGAAAAAATAAAAAGAGACAAGGACAAACCAGACGAAACAGGAGTCCTTAAACTGCGCGAGATTATTTTCCGTGGTTCGGGATATGGTGCAGTGCCCACTGAAACGAGCATCGGCGCTATAGATCCGGTCAGTTTAAAAAATGTGTGGGATCAATTTGCATCAGGAAGTAATATTACTGTTGCAGTCTCATCTTCGAAAAGTGGAAATGAAGTAATAACTCTGGCTGAAAAAGAGTTTTCAGCGGTTGTAAAAGGGAAGAAAAAGTTCTACACCGTTGATAAGGATAAAATTATATCTGATCTTAAATCTGTTTCGGGTAATATTTATCTCATTCCCGCTGAACTGGAGCAGGCTACTATTTACACAGGAACTCTGGCTCCTGAAATAAAATATAATGGAAATTACGCCCTTTATATGATGAACTATATTCTCGGCGGCGGATCTTTCAGTTCAAGACTTATGAATGAGATAAGGGTTAAACGGGGTCTTGCATATTCAGTATACTCCCTTGTGAGAAATAGACGTAATACCGGTGTTTTTATATCCTTTGTACAGACCCGTAACGAATCAGCAGCTGAAGCTCTTTCACTGATACATAATAATATAAAACTGATCTCTGAAGAACCGGTTACAGCGGAGGAGCTGCAGTGGGCAAAAGAATCCGTGAAAAACAGTTATGTTTTCAGATTCAATACAATCAATGATCTGCTTGGGAACTTTCTTGAGGTGGAGTATAATGATCTGGATGACAATTATTATAAAAACTACCTAAATAATATTAATAAAGTAACTGCCGATGATATAGTGAATGAAGGGAAGAAAATGTTCAGTCAGGGTCTGGTTACAGTGGTTGTTGGGGACCGGAAGCTTGAAAAGGATCTTTCCAGATTCGGAAAAGTAATCATAATTGAATAGTTTTTCAGTTGTAATCCCTGAATTTTTTTATAATATAAAATGCGCTATTATCCACGCCGCCGAAGGCGGCGGGGATACATATTTGTTTATTTTACACTAAAATATATATTAAGAAACTAACACTGATAGTTTTTCGATTCTGAAGAAAGGGAATAGTATCTTTTTTGCACTAAAATATACATCAAAGAATTAACATCGGTTTTTTTATATTACTCTTAAAATGGATTATTACCGAAACTGTATTATAAATCAAGGAATGATTTATAACTTATCGAAGTTCAAGGAAGAACGCATGACAAAAAAAATTGTTGATTTAATGTCTTATAAGATTGAAAAAGAATTAAAAGAGAATGGTTTTACTTTAAAACGTGATGGTGATAAGAAAGTAAAGCTTCTGATTAAATTAAAAAATGATGGCACTAATAATTAAAGTGCTTAATTTCCGGGGAGATTTAGATGAGTACTGAACTCGAATTGAATAAGCAGAAGGTCAGAGACGAACTTGAAAAGTTAAAACATGAGTTTAAGATAGAGCTTCCTCAAATTATATCAACTGCACGTGAATATGGTGATCTTAAAGAGAATGCAGAGTATCATGCAGCAAGGGAGAGGCAGTCTTTTGTAAAAGCACGGATAGGGCAGTTGATAGATCAGCTGAATCAGCTGAATGATCTTAATGTTACGGATATTTCAGAGGATAAAGTCGGTTATGGATCAACAGTTACGGTTGTTGATACGGATACTGATGATGAAGTTACTTTTACTTTTGTTTCTTCAAACGAAGTGAATCCTTCCGAGGGTAAAATTTCGGTCTCTTCACCTATTGGTGCTGCAATGCAGAATAAATCGGCCGGTGATCAGGTTGTTATTGTTATACCTGCGGGGAAAAGAAATTATCTGATAAAAAAAATTGTAACTATACACGGCAATGAGCTTGTTTATAATGGATAATGCGGGGATTTAATATGGAGACGAGGGGGATCGAACCCCTGACCTCTTGAATGCCATTCAAGCGCTCTCCCAGCTGAGCTACGCCCCCAATTGAATCTATATTTTTTTATTGTTTTAAAATGTCAATGAAATAATATTTAATTATTACAGCTGAATTGTAACTACTTAAAAAAGACTGTTAAATTTTGTGAACAATTGCGTTGAATATGGTGGTAAATTATTTTCGGGGATGCGTATGCTTCGCATACGCGAAAACGGGGTGTAACCCTGGTGATACTCCGTTACATGTCTAAGCGTGACAGGGGGCAACCTTGAAAATAAATTGCTGTCTCGAATATTAAGAGTTGCTTTTATTGCGGTAAAAACTTATTGTATTATAGTATCTGTCCATTGTGGGCGGGTTTTGTTTACCGGTGATTTTACCGGTTATTAGCAATTAATCTGAAAAAAGGTTCTATCTTGTAGAATGACCGGCGATTATGTTTTATTAGTTCTGCCGGTTGAAAATAAATAATAAGGTTATATTATGATTTTCACTTATGTGCTGGTATTTTTGTTTTTCATCATATTCACCGTTATAATGCTGTATATTCTCAGCGTATATGTCCTGCCGAAAAAAATTGAAGAGATTCAGAAAATGATCGATGCAGGGCAGACTAAGTTGGCAATAAAAAAATTGACTGAAATTCTTGAAAAGGATGACCGTAATCCCTATGCTCATTATCTTCTTGCTGAAGCATACAGGGTTGAAGGGAATAATCAGTATGCAGTACTGGAATATCGTCAGGTGCTTAAATTTGGAAGGTTTGATGAGAGAATACGAGAGGTCGGTATAAGGTCGACCCTTGCAAAAATATATAAAGATAAAAAATCCTTTGAAGATGCAAGAAAAGAGCTCCTGATTCTTACAAAACTCGATCCCACAAATTTTGAATTCTTTTTTGAACTGGGGATTATCTCTTATGATTTAGGACAGCTTGACAAAGCTACTAATTATTTCAAGAAGAGCGCTTCACTTAATGCAAAGCATGATAAATCGTTCTTTTACCTTGGGCAGATCTATTATAAGAATGGAGTCTATGCTGATGCAAAGCAGTATTTTCTTAACACTATAAAACTCGATCCGCTTAATTATCAGGCTCACTATTATCTTGGACTGGTTCTCAGGCAGCAAGGTGATTACGAATGGGCTCTGAAGGAATTTGAAGTATCAATGAAGAGCGATGATCTTAAGGTTAAGAGTCTTCTTGCCAGGGGCACATGTTTTATGGAAAAGTCTCAGTTTCCTAAAGCTGTAATGGAGTTTGAGAGAGGAGTTAAGTTTGCGAAGAAAGGGAGTGACGCAGAGCTTAATTTGAGATATTTTCTTGGAGAGTGTCAGGAAAAGATGAGAGATGTACACTCTGCAATTATCAACTGGGAAAAGATTGCCGAGGTAAATCTCAAGTTTCGTGACGTTCAGGCCAAGCTCGCTTCTTACGCTGAATTCAGACAGGATGACCGGATAAAAGACTTTATGATCGCGGGACTAGCCCAGTTTGAACATATGACAAGAAAGATAGTGGCTGGAATGAATTATAATATTACCGATATCGAAATAATCAGTGATACTGAAATAGAAATAATGGCAATCGAAACTGAAGGTAAATGGCGTAACACCAGACAGTCAAACCGGATTATAAGAATAAACAGAACAACTGAAACTATGCCTGAATCGTATTTAAGGCAGCTGCATGAAACCATGAGACCAAGAAACGCTACAAGGATTTTAATTATTACTACAGGTGATGTATCCCCCAAGGCGCTTGAATTTGCAAACACAAGACCTATTGAGATAAAGGGGAAAGCTGAACTTGTGGAGCTTCTGAAAAAAATATAAATGACATGAATCATATAAAAAGTCTTTTGAGATCAATTCCATTTCTTCTTCATTTGAATAATGAAGAGGCTGAGTTTTTTTTCAAGTCGGGAAGGCTGGTTTCCGTTAAAAAGGGTCAGCTGGTTGATATAAAGAAAACCAACTCACTCAACATCGTAATTGATGGTATATTTGAAATTGAATCAATTGCAAACAGAGATATTGTCTACCTCTCCCCCGGATCTTTTTTCGGATTTTTACCCTTTATCGAAAATAGAAAAAAAGGAAATGTAAAAGCTCTTGTCGATTCCCGTATATTTGTAATCGGTGAAGATGATCTGTATAAACTATTTCTCATGTCACACAAGGCCCTGAGGGGTTATATTAAGATGATTGAGAGTCTTAATTTTGACATTTCTGAAATAGGTAAAAAATATTTTGATCTTAAAGGGAAAGTGGTAACTGTTTTCGGAAGCAAAAAAGGTTCGGGTAAAACACTTTTATCCTCTCTTCTGGGATTGTCACTCTCTTCCGGAAAGACAATTATTCTGGATTTATCATATAGCGGCAGATCTATCTTTGATCTTTTTAAACAGAAAATGACAGTACCTCTTTCGGAGAAAGATAACGAGAGGGCTGCGGCGGAATCATTGCTTAATGACCGTATAGTTAAAGTGAGCGAGAACCTTCATCTGCTTAACATCTCTTTTTCGGCAAGAGTCAAAGTCGATCCTGCAATTCTGGGACCCATACTTTTTATACTCTCCAGAGAATACAATTATATAATTGCCGATCTCTCCGATAGTGATGAAGCTCTGAGAAATAAGGTTTTTGAACAGACCGATTTTGTATTTGCGCTGACGAATTCAAAAAAAGAGATGGAGGATATGCAGCCTGTTTTTGATGAGCAGCTTAAAGAGGGGCAGCGTGTCTATTATGTTCGGAATAACTTTTTTTCGAAGGAGAGTGGGCAGTTTTACGGCGGTTTCATTTTTAACAGATGTGAAGGTTTTAGTGACGGTGGTGATATTTCTGTTCTTGAAAATTATATCGAGGAGGGAAATCTCAATAATTTCCGTGATGCGGTAACTTCGAAAAACAGAGCCATTGTAATACAGTCAGCTCAGCATGAATCGATTTTACTCGGCTCCCTGATGCTTGAATTAAACAGGGGTGGTAAAAAGTTTGATTATATATACTCCTCCTCTTACAGCTATTTTTTATCATGTATGCTTCTTCTTTTCGATGATTATAATGTCTTGAATGAGAATATGAAGAAATTCTTCTCCTCCGGGCAGTTCAATAAAATATTTGAAATTACTTTCCCTGAAAAATATATCTTCAAGTCTGGCAAAATACTAAAGTATGCACTCGAGCTTGCCGGCTCCAAGCGGGTGGAGATGTTTCAATCCCTCCCTCTTTCTTATATAAATTCGGGCGGGGTACAGCGGATATTCAGCACTGGATCTCTTCATCATCTTATGGCTGCCAGTCTTGTTTCGGAACCTCTATGTGAACCGGTTGAATTTGCCGGTGAAAAATGCTCATCGGGGTTTCCCGGAAATTATGTGCTCCCTTCACACCTGTTGAGAACCGAAGCTGCTGAAATATTTAATATTACAATCAGTAATAAAGAACATCTCTCTTTTACAGATGATAAATACAGCAGTTTTTTTGTTAACTATCTTGAAGCATCCGACGAGCAGAGAATGCCGCAGCCTGAATATATGGAACAGTCTAAAAAATTAGTTCTTGAAGTATCCGAAAACGAGTTTAAGTTTGACAAAATTTCACAAAACACAATGAAGTTATCTCAAATACTGATAGCTAGAATCATTTAAAGAGAGGGTTGGTTTGAGATCTGCAAAAACAAATGCTTTTCAAGCGGCGGTTTTAATAGCGGGAGTTACGTATATTATAATCGGCGTTGCCTTTATATTCGCGCCACTTGCAATTTTTCAGTTTTTCGCTGAAAATGTTTCAGAAAACTGGATAGACCTTGTTCGTGACCATGAACTGGTAGCACCCATGTATTTTACCGTAAAGGCTTTTGGTGTTCTTCTTCTGACATCAGGTTTTCTTATGATTATGCCCCTTTTTGATCCTTTGAGGTATCGCGGGATAGCATATTGCAATGGTGTTTTATTCCCTTTTATTGCCGCTGTGATACTGCTTAAAAACGGGCTTTTTATCGGTGCTAAAGGGGATGATTCTATTCATGGAACTTATATTCATCTGCCTATTGTTATATTCGGAATCATTTTAAGCGTTATATTTTTAATAGTATTTTTGACCCTTCTGATAACCATGAAAGATGCAAAAGAGGGCAGGGAATAATTTTTTTAATTGAAAAATAATAACTTGATATGTATACTGTATAGTAATTAGCATAATTGTTGTGGAAAAATTTTACAAATAGTTTTATAGTTAGTTATTCTATATTATCAACAAATAATTGAATTGGAGTAGAAAATGGATCTGAATTTAAAAAAGACAGGGAATGATATTACAATATATTTAGAGGGAAGACTGGATGTTCATCTTTCAGCTGATATTGAAAAAGAGATTAATAAGCTCATTACTGCCGAACCATCCTGTAATTTTGTCCTTAATTTGAAAGATGTAGAGTACATGAGCAGTTCAGGTCTTAGAATTTTTGTATCAACTATGAGAATTCTTAAAGAGAGTAAAAGGAAACTTGTACTCTGTAATATGAACAATGCAGTTAAAAAAATATTTGAAGTTGTAGAATTAACAGATATGTTTGATATTTTTAATTCTGAAAACGAGGCTCTTGATTTTCTGAAAAAAGCCTGATCTGCGGTTTATGTTGAAGATTAAAAAGAGTAAAAAAAAACAGGGAAGTTTTTTCAGTAATCTTTTAACTGATTATAAAAGTCTGATTGATCCTGATAAGGAAGATATTTTGTTAGATGCTGTTTCTCTTGGTATGGGGAATAGGATTGCTTATCAGAAATTTTCCAGCTTTACCTGGCCTCTGTGGTTGTCGGAAGCAGAGGATTTTTATTCTCTCAATTACCGTTCTACACCCGATCCTCTACTCTTGAATTCCAGTTTTCGGGAGTGGCAGTCTTTTAACAATTTTTTTTCCAGCGAAGAACTCCACATTGATAGAATCGGTATGATTTCAGGTCCGGGGGGTGCCTCCTGGTCTGTGGAATTCTGGTCTTTCAGCAACGGGATTCTTTATCATCCGCAGAAATATTTAGAATATATAAAACCGGAAAGAGATTATAAAACAGGGGAGATTTGTATTGTCGGTAGTTTAGGTAATTCCCGATTTAAAGAGAGTATAGCCGGAGCGAAATCTACCATAGATGAAGCTCTTGTCTCTTATGAAATCAATGCCGTTAATGTGGATGATCTGCTGTTCGCAGTGGTAAGACCATATAATTCTCTTGCAATAGGTGGTGTCAGCAGCATCAGTTTTGACGCATCGGGATTGTTTTTGAAGATTAATGGCAAACAGGTTATTGCTTTTGAGAAAAAACCAGATTTTATAGAGACTGGAACGGGAATTACAGGTGATGTGGACTGTTACTCAAGAGGTTTTAACGGTTCTGTCAGCTGTGATTATGGCATGGCGGCAATGGCCATGGGATTTAATCTTAAGAAGGGGGCAAATGTTCTCAACTTAAGGATTACGCTGGACAGTAGCAGATCATTGTCTCCCTACAAGTTTGATTACAATAAGTCCTTCAAAGAATTTCAGAATTTTTCTATCATGAGAATGGCTGAAGGTTTAAACATAGAAGTTCCTGATGAAAATTTTACAAAAAATTTTCTGCAGTGCAAGATAACTCTTTTTAATAATAATTCCTGTGATTTTGATTCTGAAAAAATTAGAGGTTTCAGAAATCTCTATTTTTTCTGTTACTCAATGAATAGAGCCGGACTTGAGGCTGAAGCTGAAAAGCTTTTTAACC
>JBBRFT010000049.1:0-18195 GCA_038241375.1 Spirochaetota bacterium | reverse complement strand
AATAGAAGTAAAAAACTGATTATAAATTTGATTGACAAATGACCTGTTTTTTCTGGAAATTCAGTAAAGAAATTTTAGAATAAGCATAGATTATAGTAGGATTATTACAATTAATAACACGAGGCAAAAGTGAATATAAAAGATAAAATTTATGATATAATATCAGCTTCTCTTCAAAAAGCTATTTCTGACGGTAAATTACCGGAAGCTGATTATCCTTTAATAAAAGTGGAATATCCCAGAGAATCCAAATTCGGCGATTACTCCACACCCATTGCGCTTGAATCTGCAAAACTTATCAAAAGATCACCAATGGAAATCGGTGAAATACTAAAGAGTTATATATGTGGAAACAGTGAACTGATCAGTGAAGTAGACCTGGCTAAACCTGGATTTATTAATATTTTCACCTCTCTTGAATATCTTAAAAACAATATGCTTGAAATTGTAAGTGTAAGAGAAAAGTACGGCAGACAGCAGAAAGATAATCCTGTTAAATACAATATAGAATTTGTTTCAGCAAATCCTACAGGGCCGATGAATGTGGTCTCAGCCCGTGCAGCAGCTCTTGGCGACACAATTGCTAATCTGATAGAGGCGAATGGAGATATTGCTGACAGAGAATTTTATGTAAATGATTTCGGAAATCAGGTAAACCTTCTGGGAAGATCTGTCTATGCCAGAATAAAAGAACTTAAAGGTGAAGCCTTTGATTTCCCTGAAGACGGTTACCACGGTGAATATATTAAAGATATAGCACAATGGATAATAAGTAATCATTCTGAAGAATTAAACAAACTGGAGAACGATGAGAATAAATCATCATATGCGGCTGATAAGGCGATTGAATACAATGTCTCCGGACAGAAAAAGGATCTGGAAGATTTTAATGTGTTTTTCAAAACATGGTTCAGGGAAAGTACTCTCCATAATAAAGGAGAAGTTGTAAAAGCTCTTGAAACTCTGGAAAAAAATAATCATATATATGTTGAAGATGATAAAAAAGTTTTCAAATCTACTGTATTTGGTGATGATAAAGATCGGGTTGTTGTCCGTGACGATGGGAGACCGACTTACCTCATGGCAGATATAGCATATCATTATGATAAACTCGAAAGAGGATATGACCAGCTCATTGACATCTGGGGTCCCGATCATCATGGCTATATTGCGCGACTATCCGGTGCAGTTCAGGCTCTTTGCAGTAAAAAAAATATATTCCGCGTACTTATCTCTCAGCAGGTTAATCTTATCATGGAGGGGGAAACTGTTAAAATGTCAAAACGTCTTGGAAATTTCTCAACCATGAGAGAACTCATAGATGAGGTAGGTGTAGATGTTTCCAGATTTTTTTTCGTCATGAGATCAATGGATAGTCACCTGGATTTTGATCTTGCACTGGCGAAAAAGAACAGTTCAGAGAATCCTGTTTTCTATCTGCAGTATGCCCATGCGCGAATATGCTCAATATTCAAAGAAGCTGAAAAACGAGGCATAAAACTTAAACCGGAGACTTCCACTATGGATAACCTGAATAATAATGAAGCGATTGTTTTATTGAAGCTTCTGGCGAAATTCCCGGAAGAGATATCCGATGCGGCTATGACTTTTGAACCTCATAAAATATCTACATTTCTCTTGAGACTGGCTCAATCTTACCACAGATTTTATGCCGAGCAGAGAGTTCTTTCTGACGACCAATCCAAAACTCAGACTAATCTCGCTCTTTGTGATGCAGTTAGAATAACAATAAAAAATGGTTTGCGAATTCTCGGAGTAACCGCACCTGAGAGCATGTAAACTTATGCACGATGTAGTAATTATTTCGACAGGAGAAGAATTGCTCCAGGGGACTACAGTCAATACTAACAGTTCCTTCATAAGCAGTCTTCTCTTTGGAACTAATTTTAAAGTTTTAAAACATATTGTAGTCGGAGATGAAATTGACTCAATAATATCCTGTCTTAAGGAATCTGCAGTAGAGGCAGATGTTATTATTATAACAGGTGGGCTTGGACCGACAGATGATGATAATACTGTAGCGGCGATATGCAGTGTCTTCGGTAAAAATATTATAACCGATGAAGAATCAGACAGAAAAACAATCAGTTTTTTTAAGTCAATGAATTTATCACCCAGCAGACTTGACAGCAGAATGTCTGCTGTTCCCGAAGGAGCATATGTAATACAGAACCGGTCTGGTCTGGCTCCGGGGTTTATAATTAAAAATGAAAATACCATGGTGATCTCAATTCCGGGAGTCCCTGCGGAAGCTGAAAATATGATGATCTCCGATGTAATCCCTTTTCTCAAAAAAGAATTTATATTTCTTGAGAACATGAAACTGTCATACCGAATGTCGGGGATCAGAGAATCAGATATAAATACAATGTTAAACGATATTAATCTTCCGGATTCTTTGAACTCCAGTATTACTTCTAAATCCGGTGTTTGCGACCTTGTTATAACGGGATTGAATGATGATATAATTTCAAAAAAAGAAGTTGATCTGTTAATAAAGAGTAAATTCGGTAAATATCTGCTGGGATACGACGCAGTATCTCCGGAACATGAACTTGTTTTAATATTAAAAGAAAAAAATATGACAATTTCTACTGCGGAGTCATGCACAGGCGGTCTAATCGCAAAAAAAATAACTGATATTTCCGGTTCATCGGCCGTTTTTAAAGGTTCTATTGTCGCATACAGCAATGAGGTCAAAGTAGATTTTCTTGATGTTTCCCCGGAGACTCTTAAGCAATACGGTGCAGTCAGTGAAAATACAGCCGCAGAAATGGCTTCGGGAATACAAAAAAAATTTACCACAGATATATCTCTCTCCACTACAGGGATAGCCGGCCCGGATGGAGGGAGCGATTTAAAACCTGTAGGGACAGTGTGCTTCGGTTTCAGGATTAATGAATATCAGCATACTTTTACAAGAATTATCAAGGGTAACAGAGATAGAGTGCGAACATTTTCAAGTCTTTATGCGATCAATTTTTTAAGAGATTATTTAAAAAATATAGACTGACAATCAGTATAAACTATTATATTACAATAAAATTTATTGTAATATAAAAAACAAAAGCACTGTTGAGTGCAATTATTTGAATTAACGGTATTATAAATGAAATATAAAAAAATTACTATAAATCTAATAGGTCTATTATTTTTCCTCTCAGCCGCAAATATTGCCTCGGCGGATTCGAGGAATATATTCAATCAGGGGATGGAGGCGTTTAAAGCTGGTAATTATGCATCAGCAGAATTACTTTTCCGGAAAACTGAAGAGAATAACGATGAATACAGGGACAGAGCCTGGTTTTTTCTTGCGCGTACAAGTTTCCAGCAGGGAAAATATAAATCTTCAATATTTGAATTCAATTCTTTCCTTACAAAATGCAGAACTGAGACACTCAGGATTGAATCCAGATTCTGGATTGGAGAATCTTATTTTAATTTAAACGAAAACCTAAAAGCGATAGAAGAATATAACAGATTTCTGGAAAAGGCTGATGAAATAAATCTTATAATTATCGCACATGATAGAATCGCTTCTATATATTACAAGCAGCAAAGGTACGAAGAATCAATAATTGAATGGGAAAAAGCAGTTAAGAAGAGTTCTGATAAAGATGTAAATGCCGATTTAATTCTTAAAATAGGTCGCGGACTTTTTAAAAATGAAAAATATGAAAATGCTTTGGAAAGGCTTAATCCTCTTTTAAGTTCAAGAATTGATTCGAAGAAAAAAGCTGAAATCAGATTAATAATTGGGAGAATATATCAACTTCAGAACGACCATAAAAAAGCTTTGTTAACACTGAATGCAATACCTGAAGAATTTGCTGAAATTTATCCATTTTACGACATGTACTATCTGAGAGCAATGTCTTATCTTGCAACTGATAAAATTAATCCTGCAAAATCTAATTTTGAACTCTTTTATATAATAGGAAAAAAATCTGAATATTATTATGACGGGATGTATGAATACGGACGAATACTATTAGATACTTCCAAACCGGAAAGCGGTATAGAAATCCTTGAAAAAGTATGGGAGAGTCAGGAAAAACTCGATCTTTCCGTAAAAAGCGCTTTATTGATGGCGGAATTCTACATAGAAAAAGATCCTTTGAAATCAATTAAATATCTTGAAAAGTTCAGTGCTTATGAAGAAGAAGAATTAAAAAAAAGCATTATTATTACAATCAGTAAAGCATACATTAAAAACAGTAATTATGATAAAGCTGAAAGTTTACTGAAATTTTATCTGGAAAAATACCCATATGACCAGAACATAGATGAAGTCAAATTTCTGCAGGCAAGAATTCTTCTGGAGATAGGTGATTCAGATAGTGCAACATTAATTTTTAATGATCTTAAAAGAAATAATCCTTTTTCTAAATTTTTAAATGATTCAGATTATTATCTTGCACTTATAAGTTATAAAAAGGGGAGACCTGGTGAAGCAGCCGCACAGTTAAAGAAGTATGTTTTGTTAAAAGAGATCAATTACAGTTTTGAAGCACATAAACTTTTAACTGAGATATTCATTGAATCTGAAGATTTAAAAAATGCCGGGAAAGAAATTGATAGCCTTCTTAAATCATTTCAGAATTATTCAGGTGTAGACAGACTTGTATACATATACGCACAGATTCTTAATGAAAAGAAAATAACTTTATCCCAAAAATACTTCAATATTCTGCAAAGTAGATATCCCGAATCAGATTTTGCAATGCTTGTAAATATCATAATGGGAAATAATAATTTCGAAAATAAAAATTATACCAAAGCAATTGTTTATTATGAAAAATTTCTAAACAGCAATATATCCGAATCCAGAGGTTTGGCATATTACAATCTGCTCAAATCATATTTTTATTTAAAAGAATATAATAAAGTAATAAGTATAATCCGGAATATTAAGATTCCGCCACTTGATGAAAATCAGTGGCGCGAGATCCCTTTTATCCATGCAAGATCTCTTTACCTTACTTCAAAATTTGATGAGGTTTATAACATTTTAAGATGGGAGGATATCAAGACTTTTGAAGATGACGATGCAAAAATGCTTATAGACTGCACAATTAAAATCGGAGATCTGGAGACTGCTGCTGGATTTATTGATAAACTTAAAGAACGTAAATCTTTATACAGCAATCAGCTTTTTTTACTTGGTAATTATTATCAGGAAAAAAGTAATTCGGGAAGGGCGGAGGAGATATATAATACTATACTACTTTCCGATGCCTCTGAGAAACTCAAAGAGAGTGCCCGAATAGAACTTGCGGTTATAAAAATGTACGGCAATGACTACAGTCTTTCGATAAACTATCTTAACCAGATTGAGTTAAACGAAAATACACCGGATAGAGATTCTCTGATTATAATTAATCATTTTTATATGGGTAAGGAAAAAATTGCAGCTGATATAACTGAATCAAGATTAAAGTTCATCTTGAAAACCAGATTCACAGAGAAAGTTCTTCTATTGAATTTGGATTATCATTACAAAAATAAACAAGTAAAAACTTTTAATAAATATTCATCACTATTAAGATCTTATAAAAACACTGAAAGCTATGTAAATTTTTTAACAGGTAAATTAATGTACGAAACAGGGGATTATAGAAAATCATATAATTATTTTTACAAGTTATCACTTAAAGAGAATGATTATATTATTGAAGCTAATTATTACCTGGGTAGATTAAGTCTTTTTTTTAATAAAAATAGAATTAACGCTGTAAAGTATTTTTTAAAAGTCATTGAATCCGCTTCGAATAATGATCTAATTTCGAAAAGTAAAATTGAACTGGCAATAATTTATTACGAAATGAATAATACTGAATATGCAACAAATTACCTGAATCAGATTATAAATGATAATCAATACGGTAAATATCGCATAGAGGCTGAAAATCTCTTGGAATATTATAACTTGCAAAAAAATTTGAATGCGGGAGATAACCTATGAGTAATCCGGAAAAAGGGATGAACGTACCTGATGATTTAAAATATAGAGAGAATCATCAATGGATAAAGATGATTGATGACATAACCGGGATTTGCGGTATAACCGATTTTGCACAGGATAGTCTTGGCGATATAACATTTGTTGAATTTATCAATAATATAATTGGAAGTGAAATTCTCGACGATGAAAAAATAGCAATAATAGAATCACCAAAAGATTCATTTGATATTTACAGTATAGTTGCAGGTAAAATATTAGAGATAAACAGATCACTTGAAGATTCGCCGGAACTGCTTAACAGCGACCCTTATGGAGACGGGTGGATATTTAAAATTGAAATTGAAGACTCAATGGTCATTGATGATCTTATGGAACCTGATGAATATCTGGAAACAATTCTGCCGGACGATTTTATTTAATCGTGTTTGGAGTACTTTTCTAAATGAGGCAATATGCAACTTCCGATAAGATATATTATGTCTCATTAAAAAAATAATACGATTCTGACTTTCTATAAAAAATATAAATGATCCGGGAATTAGTTTAAACATAGAGTCGGGTCAAAATATAGAAGTGAAACAGTGTATACGGCTATCCCTTCACCACGACCGGTGAACCCGAGTTTTTCAGTAGTTTTCCCTTTAATCCCGATTGAAGCCGGCTGCAGAGCACCACCCATAGCATCAGATATATTCTTTTTCATTTCTATTATGTAAGGGGAAATCTTCGGGCTGTCACATATTACAACGGAATCGGTATTTATAACAGAAAAACCGTTATTAACCAGTTTTTTATATACTTCTTCCAGGAGTTTCAGGCTGCTGATATCTTTATATGCAGGATCGGTGTCGGGAAATAATTGACCAATATCACCAATATTGGCAGGACTTAGAAAAGAATCTATTATCGAATGAACAAGCACATCAGCATCAGAGTGACCCTGTAGCCCCACAGGATGATCTATTTTTACTCCACCCAGAATAAGTTCTCGACCTTGAACTAAAGCATGAACATCAAATCCGTTTCCTATTCTGTAGTTTATCATATAAAATTAGAGGTTAAATACATCTGAAAGAGAACTTAATTTAAGTACGTTGAGGACTTTAGAACTTACTTTCTCGATGATAAGTTCTTTTTCTTTTTTCTTCTGAAGTTTCAAAAGGCTTATGAGAACCCCGACTCCCGAAGAGTCAATATAATCAACTTCTGAAAGATCAATCTCAATATCTTTTGCGGTATTCTGACCAATTTCAAAAAGTTTTTGTTTAAAAGTTTTAATCGACATCATTTCAATGTCTCCATGAACTTTCAAAAAAACAGAGTTTTCACGTTCCTGAACTTCTATTTCCATAATTTCATCCAATTTAATCAGATATCTAATTTAAAGTAACAATAATAACCAATAAGTCAAACGAATTTTTAATCCGGTTTACTAAAAATCAATCAGAAAAATCAATATCTATTAAACTCATTCTCGGATATAATTTACCGAGATAATCATTATTTTCCAGTTTAAAAATAAGGTCGACATTTTTTTTTGAATTATAAAATTTACTCATTTTTTCGAACATGTTCCATCCTATAGCCTGAATATTCCCGCGTATCTGATATTTACCATGAACTCCAGAATTTCCGAAAGTATTAAAACTTTCAATTTTAACATTTTTTATCGCAAAAACAGGCTCTTCATTACATTTCCCGAACGGTTCAAGTATAAATAAATTCTTTATAAAATTTGTGCAAATATCATCTACTTCAATAACTGAATCCACATGAATAGTTTTTTCAGGAATAAAATTATCTGAAATCGCGTTATTTATTGCGGTCGCTATCTCTTTAATTTTACCCACTTCGGCAGTAAAACCGAAAGCCTGTGCATGCCCCCCTATTCTTTCAAATAAAGGAGAAGCACCGGCTGTATATTTGAAAAAATCAAAATTTCCAGAACTCCGGGCGGAACCTTTTACAATTCCGTTTATATCAGAACCGGTAGCTATAATAACAGGTTTTTTTAAATCATCGGCAATCCGGTTTGCTATCAACCCTGCAAGACCGTCAAGAATCTCTTCATGCATATAGAAAAAAATATTATCATTAATAATAGCCTTTGTGTTATCATCTCTGATTTTTTCAATTATATCATTAACCATTTTTTTCCGGTCATCATTGATCTTCTGTATCGAAACAACTATCTCGGCTATCCTATCAGAATTCTGTTCCAGAAAAAAATCAACAGTCATTCCTGACTTACCCATACGGCCCGGTGCATTTAAAAGAGGAGCAATATTCCAGCTGATAAATTTAGAAGTTACGTTAGTTTTACCGGTAAGTGATAAAATTCCTTTATGACCTCTGCCGCTATTTATTGTAGAAAGACCATATTTAACCAGCTGTCTGTTCTCGCCATAAAGAGGCATGATGTCTGCAATGGTGCCGATAGTAACAAGTACAATATATTCCTGAAGTACTGCCGTGATTTTAGATGAACTTCTAAGCTGAAGTTCAATAAATAATTTTAAATAGAGATTATACTCACCTTTACAGTTGCCGACATTTATTCTGAATTCCGTAGAAAGAATATCCAGCATAGTTTTGTTGTTCTCAAAATTTTTATCAGAAATAGATTCTGCGATTTTTTTAAAATCTGTTATAACTATTCCATTGTGCATAGATTTAATGATTGACGCAAGTGAAAGGCTTTCGCTGTTAAGAAGAACGATATAATCAGAAGGAGATATTAAGGTTGTCAGAAGTTCAACTATGTTATCTTTATCAGCACTTAACTCTTTTTTTATTATTCCGTTTTTTACAAATGCTAGGCTGAACGAAACTTCTTCTTTGTAAATCAATAGAAAATTCAGATTAAAACCGGAGGTGTAACTGTATAAAAAAGCCTGTACAAATTTAAAAGCTACCCCTACTCCCGCAAGTTCTTTAAACGGGTAAAGACATTCATGCTGTTTGGGATTGATAATTATTGCATCAGGAAGAATAGTATCCGGTTCATGATGATCAGTTACGATAAAATCAATTCCGTTTTCCCTTCCGTATTTTATCTCTTCAGTGTCCCTGATCCCTGAATCAACTGTTATAACTAAAGTAATTTGTTCTTTAATAAACTCATCTATTATACTACAAGTAAGACCGTAACTCTCTTTAGCTTTTGGATAACGGATAAGAGGAACGCATCCCGCCTTACTGAGAACATTATTGATTATTGTTAAAGATGTTATACCATCAAGATCGGAATCCCCGAAGACTGCTATTTTTTCAGAAGTTAATATTGCTGTTTTTAATCTTTTGATCCCTTCATAAATACCATGTAATAAAAAAGGGCTATGGAGACTGTTAAGTTCCGGAAAAATATAATTTAATATCTCCTCTTCTTGAAACATTCCTCTTGATTGAAGAATTGAAATAATATTTTTATCAATTCCTGTACTATCGGATATTGAGGTAATTTTCTGAAGATCCGGTACAGGTAATATCCATTCAGGTTTCATTACCTATTTCTATCCTGAACCTTTTCTGATGCTTTTTTTGCAAGAAAGACAGCTTTATCATTTGAACTTTTAACTATATGTTCTACTTTAAATTTCGAAATTTTTTCTATTAAACCAGAAGCCTCTTTGATAAATTTTAAAATATCAAAGTCTTTAGTTTTGAATTCAGATACCAGCTGTCGTACAATTGCTTCAGAATCAGTTCTGATTTTAAGCTCACTTACCTGAAAATATATTGCAAGTTTAAGCGCTCTGATAAATGAGATTTGCTCTGCCGATGGCACTGTTCTTTTGCCAATATAATCTGATACTTTCCCGACCTGACGGTCCTCCTGATCGAAAATGATAATACCTATACCTGCATGACCCGGATTACCATTTGAAACAGCTCCGACATTCATACTAAGCGGTGTATTAACCGGAATTGCAGCAAGCTCTGCCCCGTTTAATATTTCTTTAATATAGATCTGTTCTGTACTGGATCCATTATCGGTGTTTTCAGAACTCTTTTTTTTAATGATTACCTTACGTTTAGAGAATGTCTTTTCATGTTTGGATAAAAGCTCACGCGCTTCTTCAATAAGAACTGCTACATCTGCGGCATCACAGTCTGCAAGTTCTGCGATTTTTTCAATATTTTTACCTTCAGCGATAAGCTGTAATACACGATCAATGCTTAAAAGCATGTTATTTACTCTCCAGTTTATGATTCAGTAGATAAAGCGTCCGCAGTTCGTGCAGGTTTCAATACTTTTCCCGGTTGAAGCGGATAATGTAATGGATGACGGAATCTGAAAATTACATCGGCTGCAGATCTCTCCGTTTAAATGTGCTATTGCAACTCCGTCTTTAGAACTAATCAATTTTGAAAATCTTGATCTGATCTTCGGATCAAGTGAATCCAGAAGTTCATTAAATTTATTTTTAAAAATGTCAGACTCTTTCTGATTTTCAATAATTTTTTTATTGAGTCCTTCGATGTCCACTTTTGTCTGTTTCTCTGATTCGGTTAATTGAGCTTTAAGTTCAATTAGTTTATTTTCTGAAATTTCAAGTTTTTCAAGAAGATCTAAAACAAAGCTTTCAAGTTTATCTTTGCTATCATTTAAAACGATAAGCTCATTATTCTGAGCTTCAATTTCTCTTTCTGATTTTAACTGATTCTTTCTCTCTTCTACTTTTTTTATTTTACTGTCAGTTTCATCAAGGTCAATTTCGTTCTTTTTTAAATTTATTTTTAAAATTTTTACTTCTGACTCAACCGTTGAGACTTTTAAATAAATTTCTTTAAATCTGGCTTCCCAGGTTTTTATAGATTTTCTGCATCGTTCTATTTCTGAATCGCACTTAAGTACATTATCCCAGAAATGCTGAAGTTCTATCATTACACTGATTTCATTTTTCATTTTATTTATATACTTTAAATGGATTTTTTTCTACATCTGATATTACGATGGGAATCTTTTCATCATATAAAACATTACCTGTTGATTCAGCAAGCAACTTTTTAAAAATGTATTCAGTTCCATAATGACCTGCATCAATGACCGCTACTCCGCTGTCTATTGCATATTTAACATGATGATACCCCACATCACCGGTTATAATACAATCGGGATTATAAATACCAATTATTTTCTCAATTGATCCGCCTCCGGAACCATTAATAAATGCGATAGTCTTAATTAACCGATCTTCATCACCGGAATAAATAAGATAGTCCAGATTAAGACTTTCCCGGGTAGCTGTAAGAACTTCGGCAAATAATTCATCTTTTTCAAGTACTACAAATGAACCAAAACCGGTTACGATATTATCAACATCTTCAGCTTTAATTAATGGGACACTGTTTTCATATCCAAGATGATCAGAAAGAGCTTTATACATAATTCTATCAAAATTAGTATGCATAGAATACAATGAAGTTCTGGAGGAAACCAGTTTTATTACTATTTCAGATCTTGACTCTGAAGAAATAACTTTCTTCAAAGGTCTGAATATTAAAGGATGATGACTGATAATTAAATTACAACCCTTTTTTACAGCATCATTTACAGTATTTATATCCGCATCAAGGCAGATATAAATACTGCTTATAACCTCATCCTGAAATAATATCTGCGCTCCGGTATTATCATATGATTCCTGAATATACTCAGGAAATTTATTATTTAATCTTTTTATTATTTCATTAATTTTCATTTTTTTCTCTTTTAGATTATCAGCATTGCATCACCATATGAAAAAAATCTGTACTCATTCCGGACAGCTTCTTCATAAGCTTTCATAATAAGTTCATATCCTGCAAATGCGGTAACAAGCATAAGTAATGTCGATTCAGGAGTATGCAGATTTGTAAACAGAACGTCTACTGATTCGACTTTTTGCGGGGGATATATAAATATGTCTGTAGCCCCCTCTCCCGGTAGATTAAATCCGTTTTGATAGGTACTTTCAAGAACCCGTAACGAAGTTGTACCTACGGCAACTATTCGTCTCCCCTGCGATCTTGCTGAATTTATTCGATCAGCTGAAATATTATCAAGTATATATTTTTCGGAATGCATTTCATGCTTAGAAAGATCTTCATCGCGAACGGGACTAAAAGTCCCCCATGATACATGAAGAGTTGTAAATACAAATTCAATTCCTTTCTCTTTTAATGCAGCAAGCACATCTTCAGTAAAATGCAGTCCGGCAGTAGGAGCAGCGACTGCTCCGCTATGTTTTGCATAAATAGTCTGATATCGATCCAGGTCAAACTCATCACTTTCACGCTTTATATATGGAGGGAGCGGGACTTCCCCGATATTAAGCAGTCTTTCTTCTGTAAGATCTACATTAGTTTCAACTTCGACATATTCCCCTGAACGGCCTAAAACTTTAAAAATCACACTCCGGTCTTTTGCTGGATAAAATTTATCATTGAGCTTTAAACGCTTTGTCCGGTTTGATATTATATACCATCTGGCCGCACCTAGCTTTTCAGTTAAAACTATCTCCAAAGCGCCGCCGGATTCCTTAATGCAATAAATACGCGCATTTAAAACTTTTGTATTATTAAAAACAAGAAGATCATCTGTATATAGAAAGTCGATTAGTGATTTAAAGCTGGTATGAGTAAACTCTTCATTTTTTCTATCAATAATAAAAAGCTTTGAGTCATCTCTCTTCTCTATAGGTTTTTGAGCTATTAACTCTTCCGGGAGATTATAATAAAAATCTTTAAGTGTATATTCTTTCTTTAATTTTTTCATCAATTAACAAGATGAATTGAACCTTTTTTCTGTGCAAGAGAATTATTACTTATTTTCTGAAATTTTATGTTCTTATAATAATATTTTAAAATATCATCATATTTTATACCTTTTTCACTTCTCCCCTTAGCGCCCCATTGACACATCCCTACTCCATGTCCCCAGCCTCTGCCGTTAATCACAAGTGTTTTATCTGTTTTTTTAGCTGTAAAATAAGTGCTCTTTAATTTCTGAGGCGGGAATAATAACCTGAACTGATTTCCTGTGAGATTTATAGTTCCATTATTATGTATAATTTCAACCGAAATTACTCTGTCATTATTTTTTTTAAAAGATATTTTGCGGATACTATCGACTCTCTTATATTTCTCTGAAAGAGCTTTAGTAATTTCATTCATTGTCAATTCCGTAGTCCACGAGTAATGAGGTGAATTTTCACTGTATTTACACTCCACACTCTCCAGATAAGGCAAATCGACACCGGACCATACATCTTTATCATCAGAAGTCTTACCGCCGCTTGTAGAGTGAAAATAAGCGATTATGGGCTCATAATTATATGTCATTATTATTCCGGATGTTTTTGTTACAGCTTCGATTGAAGAGGGTGTTTCAGAAGCTATCCCTTTATAAACCTGGAAGTTTGTAGTAGAATCAACATCATATACATTCTTATTCATATTTTTAATGATATAATAATATGAATAGGTTCTCGCAGCGACAGCCTGAGCTTTTAGTGCTTCGACATTCCAAGAGGCTGGCATCTCTGATGGCACAACACTGTAAAGATATTCCTCTATACTCAGAATGTTTACTATATATATTTTACCAAGAATATTATGTAGTTCAATTTTACCTCTATAGCCGGTATTGTCAACATAGAGAATATCTTTATCGGATTCAATCAGGTATATGCTGCTGATTTTCGATGGATAAAAATTTAAACCGGAATTTTTTGATTCATGCACTATGCGTGAATTTTTTTTATCAATGACTCTTAAACCTGAATCAGACCTGATTTTAAAAGAATCATTCTCAACCTTAACAAGTACTTTGATGTAAGCAGCACTTGCCGGAACATTCATGCTCTTACTTCTTAAAAATTTTTCAGAAGGAGTACATGAAAAAAAAATTGATCCGTTTATAAGAATCAATAATATAATTTTAAAAGTTCTACACATGGGAAATCCGGTCTATCCTTTAGGGTGAAAATTTTTGTGAATTTTCTGAAGCTGTTTTTTCGCCATATGAGTATATATCTGAGTTGTAGAAATATCCATATGACCAAGCAGTTCCTGAACAGAACGAAGATCGGCTCCATTTTCGATCAGATGGGTTGCGAACGAGTGTCTCAAAGTATGAGGTGTAATATTCTTTTTAATTTCAGTCCTTGTCACATAATTTTTCAACAGACGCCATACGGATTTTCTATTTAGTTGAGATCCTTTTTTACTTACAAATAAAAATTCCGATTCCCTACTCCCGATAATTGCCGGTCTTGACTCCTTTCTATATTTCAATAAAAGTCTTGCCGCTTCTTTTCCGATCGGTACCATTCTCTGCTTATTGCCTTTACCGATTACAGTTACGAATAGATTATCAAAATCAACATCTCCGGAATTTAGATCTATTGCTTCAGATATTCTCAATCCGCTTGAATATAATAATTCAAAAATTGTCTTATCACGCAGCTCATAACTTTCTTCTTCTGATATCGAATTAAACAGCTTATTCAATTCATTTACAGTAAGAAAATCCGGCAGAGTTTTTTCAACATGAGGTGTCTCAATTTTCTCAGTGGGGTTTTTAATATTTGTATCAACATTATCTGAAACAAAATTATAAAATTGTCTTATTGCTGCAAGAGATCTGGCTAGAGTTCTTGTTGAGTTTTTTTTATCATTTTTTTCATACTTTAAAAATTGCTGGATATCCTCCTGGGTGGCATCAAGGATATCTTTACTTTTGTTTGATAAAAATTCACTGAATTTTTTTAAATCATAGGTGTATGAATAAATAGAATTCTGGGACAAACCTTTTTCAACCTGAAGAAACTTTTTAAATCTTTTAATTGCCACTACTTCTTTCACCGGAATACTCCTGAATTAAAATTTACACCCGCAGGACCTGTAATTTTATCAGTTTATATACTAATTTGTTAATAATTACATTTAATTTATCGGTAGAGCTGAATTATGTCTTAATAGAGTTGTTACATTTTATTCTAAAAAGACATAATTTTTTTATTAAAAATGAAATAGCTGCATCTTTTTGGCACATAAGTGATACGAGGTGGAATAAAAAGATATTTATCCCTTATTATAGAAATTTAATATAATGATTTTTCAATGTTAATTCCTTAATATATATTTTAGTGTAAAATAAACAATTATATATCCCCGCCGCCTTCGGCGACGGGGATAATAGCGCATTTTCTAGTATAAAAAAATTTAGAAATTACTATTGAGGATTTTTTATTATTTGAGAGAAAATTCGGAGGGTTATTTTTTATTTTTGGCAGATTTGATTTTTCCCACAGGTGAATCATCTATAATTTCACCGTCTTTAAACAGTATCTTTCTATCACTATACTTTGCGACATCCGGCTCATGTGTAACCATAATAATTGAAATACCTGTTTCTTTATTCAATCTTGTAAAGAGATTCATAATTTCTTCAGTATTCTTTGAATCGAGATTACCCGTAGGTTCATCTGCAAGTATAATTGCAGGATCATTAATCAAAGCACGGGCGATTGCTACGCGCTGCTGTTCACCACCGGAAAGTTTATTGGGATGATGATCATATCTGCCGGATAGACCAACCATATCAAGCAGTTCCTTCGCACGCCTGTTAAGTTCTTTTGAAGATACACCACCTTTATAAAAAAGAGGAAGTTCAACATTTTCCAGAGCAGAAGTTCTTGAAAGCAGGTTAAAACCTTGAAAAACAAAACCGATTTTACGATTTCTTATCTCTGCCTTCTGGTCATTATTGAGTGTCGATCCTTCAATTCCATCCAGAAGATAAGTCCCGGTAGTCGGTGTATCAAGAAATCCGAGGATATTCATAAACGTGGATTTGCCTGATCCCGATGAACCCATGATTGATACAAATTCTCCTTCAGTAAAATTAAAGGTTACGCCTTTAATGGCATGTACATTCACCTCTTCACTTAAATTGTAAATTTTAACAAGGTCCTTTATTTCAATAATTCTTTTTTTCATAACTCAAACACTGGTTTTATTTTTACTATTTTTTTTCTTTGACCCGAACAAGGATTTCATCGTTTTCATTAAGTCCACCGGTTATTTCGGTGTACATATCACCCTGAAGCCCTGTTTTTATTTCAACAGACTTGTAAGATTTACCTTCAATTATTCCGGTTTTTTTCCAGACTATTTTTTTTGTATTATCTGAATCCATATTCTCTTCAGGTGAGATTATCAAAGCCTGATTCAGTATCATCAATACACCCTTCTTCTCATCCACCACAACAGTCGCAGTTGCTGTCATACCAGGTCTTAGAAGAAGCTCTGGATTATCACACGTAACAAGAGATTGATAAGTAACAAGTCCTCCTGATTTAATCGGATTGATCCTTACCTGATTTATTGTACCTTCAAATCTTTTATCCGGAAACGCACTTACGGTAAAAACAACCTGCTGACCATTTTTAATATAACCGATATCTGACTCATCTATACTTATAGTTAGAAGCATTTTACTCAGAGTCGGTGCAATTAAAAATAATGGCGAATTTGTCGCAACTGGCGAATTCGCATTTGCATAAACAGTTATAATAGTACCACCGATTGGAGAATACACTTTTGCATATTCACGCTCTTTCGCCAAAAGATTATAATCCATTTTAGCCTGTTTATATAGAAGTAATACTGAATTATATTCAATTTCAGAACTCTCCATAGCCCGCTTTGAAATTAGATTATCTTTATATAAATTCTTTTTACTCTGAAGATCCTGCTCTGCAGATGTAATTTTAAACTTTGCATTTTCAAGTGAACCCTGTGCTCTAGCAATTTTCTGTTCAACAATTGATGAATCAATTCTTAAGAGAATATCGCCTTTTGAAACTTTATTATTAAAATCGACATAAATTTTTTCTACTATTCCATTGGCTTTACTCAAAATTGTCAACGGATCAAGAATATCAATCTCACCTATTACTGAAATAGTTTTTTTGACATTACCTTTTGAAACTTTTTCGAAAACAAGTTCCCGTCCTCCACTCTTACCGCATCCTCTGATTAAAAAAATAATAAAAAGAATCACGATGACGATAGAAGCTGATACTATAGTTTTTATTCCTGGTTTTTGCATATAGAACTCTCTCCAATACCGATAATACTTGTTAATTTAGCCAGAGTCAATAAATAACTATATTTTGATTCAAGGAAACCGATGTCTGCCTTTATCACGCTCAATTCCGCATCCTGAAGCTCAAGCAGCGAACCCCCTCCATTCTCGTAACTTCTCTGAGCAAGGAGCAGGTGTCTCTGCGCATTTTTTGTAATCAGATTAGATATCTCCATCTGTTTTTTTATCTCTTCAAGACTTTTAAAGCTGTCCCGTATCTGATTTCTTGTTTCAATTAGTAACTCTTTCTCTTTGTACGTTATTTTATTATAATCACTAACTACCGAATCGACTTTAGCAGATATACGTCCCCCCGAATAAATCGGAATGGCAGCTCTAATAGCTCCGTTAAATGCGGGACTCCATTTTTTGAAATTAAAGTTGTCTGAAATCTGATCCATCCCGTAAAGCTTTTCACTCTGATAACCCAGGCCGAAAAGCAGATCAACTTTCGGGTAATGCGAAGCACTCTCCTCCGAAATCTTCAATCTTGCAGCTCGTTTCTCTAAAGTAACAATTCGTATCAGCGGACTGTAAACTTCTGCCATCTTATATAGATCATCAAGCCGGCAATTAAGTTCCGGTATTGTTTCAACATCAGCGGGATTTATCGATAAAGTCTCCATCTCTTCAAGCCCCATAGACCGGAATAAACTCAATTTGGTTTTTCTTTCATTATTTTTTGCTTTTTCAAGCTGAAGCTGAGAATCAGCCATATCAACTTCAGCCTTACTGACATCAAGGATAGGCCGTGCCCCCTGCTCAAAAAGCTGCTTAGCAAGATCAGATTTCTTTTTAAACTTCTTATGCATTTCCTCTCTTATTTCAAGAGTATTTCTGGAAAGGAGATAACCGTAATAAGCATTTTTAACTTCAAATATAATAGAATTTCTTGTTTTCTGACTTTTTAATTTTGATATATCAATATATGTTTTGCCTGTTTCTTCGATATAATCTTTTTTCGCGTCATAAAGATTATATACAACAGTAAGACCGGCGAATAGTCCAATGTTAGTATCCTTACCAGGTATCTGAAAATTTTCATTGGCAGTTGTATTGGTTTTTGCATATT
>JBBRFT010000048.1:0-18315 GCA_038241375.1 Spirochaetota bacterium | reverse complement strand
CTTTAACAGAGGAGAATATGCGCGGAGAGATCGGAGGGATCGATCCATTTGTTATCTCTGATGATAATGTAAAAAGAGAGATCCGAAAGGAGAGAGAAAATAAAGAGACCACGAAAGAACTTATAACTCTAAAAGAGAAAGATATTGATAAAAATAAAAAAGTAATAACTGACGATAAAAAGAAGATCGAAGAGAAGAAGAAAGAGACCACAGAACAGAAGAAAAAAATAGAAGAGAAAAAGGTTGAAACTGAAAAGAAAAAAGAAGAGATAAAGAAACAAAAAGAGGAGACCTCTAAAATTGCCAACCCTGAAACACGAAAGGCGAAAGAAGATGAAATAAAGAAGAAAGAGGAAGATGTAAAAAAAGAGGAGAAGAAGATTACCGAAGATGAGAAAAAGATCGTAAAAGAAGAAGAAAAAATTAAAAAAGAAGAAACGGTAATCAAAAAGAAAGAAGAGGAAGTAAAAAAGAAAGAGGAAGATGTAAAAAAAGATAAAACTGATGTAAAAGAAAATAATACCGAAAAAACAACTGAAGATAAAAAAAATGAAAAAGAGAAAGAGACTGTAATTGATAAAAAGACTGAAGAGGCACTGAAAAAGAAAGAGGAAGTTCTGATAGAAAAAGAAAAGGAACTCGACAAACGTGAAGATCAGCTGAAAGACAAAAAACCGGGCGAAGGGGTATTCGCGCTTAAAATTTATTATCTGGAAGTAAAAGATTATCTCGAAGGTGGTCATTACAACAACACGATGTATATGATCAACACCACAACAAAGAAGATAGATTTTAAATCACCGGTAACAAATATATGCGGAAGAAGATACGATGTATTCTCAGAGGGAATTGCGGTAATAACACACACGGGCGATCACAAAGCAGGGCACAGACTGACACTGCTTGACAGAGAAACTCTTAAAGAAACAAAAACCGGAATAGACAACATATTCTGGAGAAGCTTCATAGAGGTTAAAGAGGGTTTTATCTATACAATTATAAAAGACCAGGAGAACTATTATCTTGGCAAGTTCGACACAGACCTGAAACTGGTTGCAAAGTCAAAAGAGAAGATAAACTCAAATACATTCATAACATTTTTTGAAAAGTCAATCTACGTCAACAGAGAAGACAAAACAATCATTGTACTGAAAGCCGACGACCTGACGCTTACAGATGTGATCAAACCGTGATTGAAATTACGCTAAATCAAAGACGCTGAGATTTTCAACAAAAGAAAGAGTGATTAACACCGGAGAGTTTAGACTGAACCTCCGGCGTTAATGGATTATAGTGAAGTTTATCATCCGGAAATAAGAGGAATACTAATAATAAATTCTGTATAGTTACCCGATGAATACTTCAGATGGAGGCTGCCGCCCATTTTGTGAATTTCATGTTTAACTACATCAAGACCGACACCGCGACCTGCATCAATGGTGACCTCCTGAATGGTGGAAAGGCCGGGTTCGAAAATCAGGTTGGCTATTTTATTTTTGGTTATTTTTGAAAGTTCTTCCTCAGTATACCTGCCCGACTCAACTGCTTTTTCCCGGATTTTATCGAGTTGCAAACCACGACCGTCATCTCTAATGACAACTGAAAAATGTTCATTATTAGAGAATGATTTAAACGTAATGGTTCCAGTCATAGGCTTCCCTGAAATTTTGCGTTCTTCCGGTGTTTCAATACCGTGATTTACGGCATTTTTTGTTATCTGAATTATTATTTTTTTCAGGGATCGTATGTCCAGTGATGTTATTTCAGAAATATTTAACTCTGAAAAATCTATACGGACATTTTTCCCTTCGCGTTTAGCTACTCTTGAAACAAGATCATCTATCGTATTATATAACATGGCCTGTTCGGAGAGAGGGTCGCTCCCGAATGTTGCCTTAATAGATGATATTTTATTTATAAGCTTCTCAATCTTTATAAGCTCATCCTTCATTTCAACAATAGCATAAGGGAGCGAGATCAGGTCAAATGCTGCCAGATCATTTTTCTGCATTAGAACTGTCATCTTTTCTTCGAAAATGTGTGCATGTTCCGTAAACATATCCAGGCCTAATTGTGAGGCATCACCTTTAATTGAATGAACCATCCTTAGAATTCCATTGAGAAGAAATTGCAAATTTCCCGAAAATCTTGCCTCTTCGAGCTCTTTTTCTATCAGTTGAATTTCGCTGCGGGATTCACTGAAAAATTTTCTCAAAACAAGCGGGTTAAGGTGGATAATACCGAAAAGAAGTTTGATTTCATCCTGTGAACGTATCTCAGTTTCCTTTACCTTCCGGCCAAGCCTGATTTCTTCTGTGCTGTCCTGGACCGTGGCAAGAATCATAGGGTTTTTATTTTCATCAACGATCCGGGCAAAAGAGAAGCGAAGATACTTTTCAATTACTTGATTCTCCCGACGCATTACAACCTTAATATCGTACAGAGGATTGAGCTTGCGGAGACGTTTTTCCGGAATCCGGCCATCTCTTACTATCTCAAGATAATCGCGTGAAACAATATAATCCTTTTCTTCAAGCATTTCAGAAAGTAAATCCATAAGGTTTTTGCCGGAAAGGTCGTCGTTTTCAAGGATATGATTAAGCATACTTGAGTACTGTTCATTTATTTTAAAATCAGAGTTAAGAATGAAAAGCCCTTCCTGCACATTCTTTAATATATTATCGGTCTGGGCTTTCGCAGATTCCATGTCGTTTATGGCGATAAGAAGTTTTTCTGTCCGTTCGTCAACCTGCAGGGAAAGGTCTTCGGCATAATGGTCAAGGCGACCTTTGGCTATCTGGATTGTGCTTACCATTTCGTTAAACTGACGCGAAAGAAAACCGATTTCATCTTCAATTGTGATCAAGACTCTCGTTTCAAGATTCCCCCGCCGGACAGCCTGCATTGAAGATAACAGCCGGTTTAGCGGATTAATAATTGCTCCTTTGAAAAAAAACTGATATCCTATAAGAATGATTGCAATAGCTGCGATCGAAAGAATTATATAGATCACTGATATTCTATGTAGGAACAAACGATAAGAAGTATAGTTAAACCCGGCTTCAAAAATATTCCCTGTGACAGGATCGGTTTTCATAAAGGATACGGTATGCTTCAATAAAGTGGAATCATTCCGGTATAGCCTCAAACCCTCCCTGTTTAAAGGTGCAAGGGAACGCAACACGTATTTTTTTAATTCAAGATCGTCTGTGAATTTTAGTTTCAAATAATCAGATATAGCATCATTGAAGAAAACCATTGAACGGTTCCCGGACTCAGATTTGATAAAATCAGAAAGAGATCTTTTAAAATCAATTTGGGGCATAGCATTAATTTTTTTTCTCCAAAGACCGATCTGATCTGATTGTTCGAATAACCGGGCAAGTAGGGATGCGGCTCTATCAGTATTGCCCTTTGTTTCTTTAGCATACGAATTGATCATAACTCTATATGCCTTAAAATAATGCGGAGTGTGAGAGATAATATTCGGTATCTCTTCATCAAAATTATCAGAAGATAAATTGCTTATAAGAGTAAGAACCTCTGTCCCGGCCATTTCTACCGCTACATCCGCATCATTCCAGTTAACTTCATTACCATATTTATTGTAATGTCTGACTAATTCATCACTTCCAGGTTTGTATTCAAATATATATTCAATATTTTCCTGCAGGATATCCCCATTAATTATAGCAGATAAATCTTTTTTGCTCAGAAGATCATAAACTCTTTCAAGGTTCATTATAGAAAAATAACCAAATCCCTGTAGAATTAAAAGAAAAGTAAGAAGACTGACGCTGATTATTTTTGAAAGGAATGTGGTCCGGTCTTTAGAATTATTTATATAAAGTATGGATATTATAAAAAAACCTATAAGAAGAAAAATATCAAGAGACACCTGATATGTACCGCGGTCGATTCTTCCTATCCGGCTGAGTATGTTCAATACAGCCGGAAATATTGAAGAAATCATAAAACCTGAGAGAATAAATAATACAGCCCATCTCTCTTTTGTTTTTGTCGTAAAAAACCGCCAGAAACCTGTAATCATGAAGATGAGTATATATACCATAATCATCATAGCTATAAAGCTGCTGATTTTCTCAGCATCGAAATCCCAGTAGTGCCCGTCGAAATGAAATATTTTTGCAGAGTTTAGTGAGATTATTATAAAAGTTAACAGTATTACAGCATTAATTGTATACAGAACAAATAAAAGTTTCTTTGCCCTGTCGTGGTATTTTTCATTCGGGAAATAAAAGAAAAAAAGAATCATGTGAGTAAGCCCCGGAAGAATGATGCCGGCAGTTATCCACCGGTGATAAGCAGCAAGAGGATGATACAGTGAGGAACTTATAAAATAACCGAAATAGAAGATTGATATTATAACTAAAAGAAGTCCCACATGCAAAGTTGCCCTGGATTTGTTTTTTATTAAGAGAAACGATATCCCCAGATAAGCACCAAATACAAAAGGGATGAAGGCACCAATTGTAAAAAAATTAAAATAAAGATGGCCTATTAATGCCATTGATTTCCTCCATGAAAAAATGCTGCAGGTTTTATCATTTCCTCAAGCCTACTACAAGAGATGCCTGATGTCCGTCCCAGCGCAGTGGTATTACGAATGTGGGAGCCTCCAGAGTAAATGTGTTCATGCCGCCCGGATGCTCGCTTGTAAGCAGCATCGGTATCGAAATATAAAACTCCTTCCCAAGGGTTTTCTGCGCGTTGCCCGCAATGGTATTGGCAAGTTCACCAGCCATCCCGACAAGGCGTTTATCTGTTCTCTGTCCGCCAGGCATTATCTTAAGCATCAGACTGTAAAGAAGATCTCCGTCTGCGGTAATATAGATCGCACCTCGCATCTTACCGGAAATACCTATTACGCCGGTGTAATTCTGTAGAATATTTTTGCTCTCATCAAGAAGATAAGGGACTCCAATTTCGATAGGCAATCCGGTCATCTTAATAAAATAATCGGATACACTATCCATGAATACTTTTAATTGTTCCTGTTCCATCATACTTCCTCCAGAACTTCACGGAATACCTCTTCAATCTCATCCCTGGTGAAAGGTTTAACAAGGAAGGAGGCGGCACCCTTCTTAAGTGCGGTAAGCGCAACCTCTTTGGCGGCAAGTGCCGAGATAATAATAATCTTTGCGTCCGGGTTTATTTTAAGCATCAAATCCAGAGCAGTAATACCGTCAATTTCAGGCATTGTAATATCAAGGGTTACCATGTCCGGAAGGGTCTTCTCGTAAAGCTCAAGTGCTTCGCGTCCATTACAGGCAAGGCCTACTACATTTAAATGTAATGGCTTAACCCACTCCTCAATAGCTTCCCTTATTATTTCTGAATCATCTACAATCAATAGATTCATTATGGTTCTCCCATTATATTATTATTGAGTAAGCATATCAGGGAATGCGGAAATCATCAAAGTCCGGGAATTATTCAATCGATTCCAGGTGATAGACTACAGTTTTTTCAGTTCTCCCACGGATCTGAACATTCGCAATTTTACGTGCGGTAGCTTTTCCTATAATTTCCTGATACATGTTTTCATCCATTAAAATATCATAATTCAGTTTCTTTGTGAGATACTCCAGTCTGCTTGCAAGGTTAACAGGGTTTCCAATTACCGTGTATTCAATCTGATTAACCGATCCGATAGTTCCTGCAAAGACATCGCCCCTGGCCATGCCGACGCCCATACGGATCGGTTCCAGCAGATATTTGGGCTTAAACTGGTTAAAGTTATTCAGATATTTTCGTATTTTTACTGCCACATGCGCGCAGTTATACGCGTCGTTATCCATTTTTTTAGGACATCCGAATGTAACCATCAGACCGTCTCCGAGGAATTTGTTTACAGACCCCCCTCCTCCGATAATAATATCAGTTATATCCATGAAGAAGTTATTGAGAAACTTGGCGAACAGATCAGGCTCAACCGATTCTGACATAGCTGTAGAATTTCTCAGATCGCAGAAGAGGATTGTGGCTGTTCGGATTTCTCCACCGATTTTAAGACCCAATTCTCCGTTGATTATGGAGTTCATCAGGTCTTTGGAAAAATATTGAGACAGCAGGTCACGCTCAAGTTTGACTTTTTCCTGTTCAAGGCGTATTGTTTCATTCAGTTTAATGATATCCTTTTCTTTCTGTTTTATCCGGATTATATTTTTTATTTTAGCAAAGAGTTCTCCTTTTTTTATCGGTTTGGATATAACGTCAGAAGCACCGGATTCGAGAGCGTCAATTATTTCATCATCAGGTGCGTGAATAGAAGTGATGACGATCATATTAATTTTGGATAATTCCGGATATGATTTGATGTATTCCAGTACAGATAGTGCGCTAATACCTGGAAGAGTAGTGTCAATAAAAATGATATCAGGAATGCAGAATTCAAGATTTTCAAGACAGTTTTGAATGGAATCAAAGGCAATCGCGTAAAAGCCGAGGGAGAAACCTATATTCTGTATTGTTTCTATGTCATTTTTTTCATAACTGATTATAATCACCCGCGAGGTGAGACAGGCATTTAATGTGACATTTTCTACGTGGTTTATCATTACGGCTGCTTCTCTGATAGAATCATAGTTTTAACTTTTCCTACTTCAAATTACAACAAATAGGAGTTATTTTCAATTAAATAACTCTATAAATCTCAATATTTATAGTATTAATCGTTATATTTACGTTTTTTTAGATTTTATTTAAGAGTGTGAATATAAATCTGAAGATTTGAGTGTGTTTTCGTGACTGCTCCTAAAGCCGTGGCATTTTATCTCCGCCGAGTCTTCAGTGCGGCAGAAAGCAATTTTACCACTGGTTTTTGAGCAGTTACATATTCGCGAGTGTCTATGAAATTTTTTTATTGATTTAAAGAATTATAGCAGTTAACAATTGAATTAGACCTTGTCATTTCGAAAATATGTGATAAATCTTAAATTTAATGCAAGAATAAGATTTCTCAGTCGCTATCGCTTCATCGAAATGACAAATTGTGTACTATTTCATTCGTTAAATGCTATAGTGAAAAAATTTTATAATTATTTTAAATAACTTTCAATTATTTATTATATTATACGAATATATAATAATGATTTTTGTCCCATTTTCTGCTAATATCACCCTTTAAAAGTAAATTTGGAGTATAAAGAATAAATTGAGTACAAAAAATATGAAAAACATACTACTCGTTGAAGATGAAGCTATTATTGCCCTAAGTCAAAAAATGACTCTTGAGAAATACGGGTATAGTGTAATCACTGCAAATTCCGGCTTAAAAGCAATAGAGATTTTTAATGCAACAAAAGATATCGAACTTATTCTTATGGATATTGATCTTGGTACAGGAATAGATGGTACCGAAACTGCAAAAATTATTCTTGAAGAGCATGAAATCCCAATAGTCTTTCTTTCAAGCCATACTGAACCTGAAGTTGTAGAGAAAACAGAAAGAATTACCTCATATGGATATGTAGTAAAAAATTCCGGAATTACAGTTCTTGATGCTTCAATAAAGATGGCCTTTAAATTATTTTACGCCAATCAGAGAATTATTGAGAGTGAATTAACTATCAGAAAAAAACTCAATTCTATCATTGAACCGGGTGGAGATATAGGAGAGTTAACTCTAGGGGATATTATAGATTACGGAGCTGTACAGGTTTTGATGGAAAAGTTTTACAGAATCACTCATATAGTTAGCGCAATAGTTGATATTTCAGGTAAAGTTTTGGTTGCTTACGGATGGCAGGATATATGTACAAAGTTTCACAGAAAGAATCCTGATACATTCAAAAACTGTATCGAAAGCGATGTCTGCCTTTCCTCCGGAGTGCCGGTAGGTTCCTTCAAAACTTATAAATGTAAAAATAACCTCCGGGATATAGCGACCCCTATTGAGATAGGGGGTAAACATCTTGGAAATATCTATATAGGTCAATTTTTTTATGATGATGAAATCCCGGATTATGAATTGTTCAGAAAGCAAGCCCGACAATATGGATTTGATGAAAATGAATATATTTTGGCTCTTGAAAAAGTTCCTCGCTATAGCAGGGAAATTATTGAATCGACAATGGAGTTTTATTCAAATCTTGCCGAATTGATCTCCTCTTTGAGTTACAGCAAAATAAAGCTTTCCCGCACTCTTGCGCAGCATGACATATCACTGCTTCAACTTAAAGAGAGTGAGGCTAAATATAGCAGCTATGTAGAAAATGCTCCAGATGGTATATTTGTTGTTAATGAAAAAGGGAATTACCTGGAAGCGAATGAAGCTGCATGTCAGATTACCGGATATACAAAAGAAGAACTACTGCAAATATCTATTCCTGATTTATTAGCAGAAGAATCTTTAGAAAAAGGTTTGTCTCACTTTAAGATATTACTTGAGACAGGTAAGTCAACGGGGGAACTTATATATAGACATAAAGATGGTTCAACACGATGGTGGGCTGTGGATGCTGTCAAAATTGCAGAATCCCGCTATATCGGATTTGTTAAAGACATCTCTGACCTTAAGCAAATTGAAGCTGAGCTAAAAATAAAGATAGAAGAGATTGAAGCGACAAATGAAGAGCTTAATGCTGCCATGGAGGAGATGGAGGCTACAAGTGAGGAACTTATTGCAACAAACGAGAATTTGCAGACAAAAGAAAAAATTCTCCTTGCTGAGAAAAACTTTTCTGAAGCGCTATTCGAAAGCATTCCGGGATACCTCTATGTTTATGATGAACAGGGGAACCTCGTCAGATGGAACAAGAAGCATGAAACTATGACCGGTTATTCCGCGGAAGAACTCTCGCGAATGAATATGTCAGATTGGTTTGAAGGTGAAGATGCTGTAAGAGTAGCGGCAGCAGTTGAGGAGGTTTTTAAAACCGGCTATGGTGATGTTGAAGCTAATCTGCTGATTAAGGGTGGCGGAAAACTTTTTATACACTCAAACGGCGTAAAGCTTACTATTAATGGCAAAACATATTTCACAGGGGTTGGCATTGATATTACAGAGCAAAAACGGATAGAAAATGAACTTCGCAAAAGCGAATTGAAATATAAGTCTCTTATCGAACATTCAACAGATGTAGTTTTCTGTGTAGATAAAAATGGAGAGTATCAATTTACTAATAATGTATTTGCATCAACTTTTGGTAAAACACCCGATTATTTTATCGGGAAAACTTTTTGGGATATTTACCCTAAAGAACATGCCGATTTTAGACAAGCGGCTACCTCTAAAGTGTTTGAAACAGGTGAAGCTCAATCAGTCGAAGTGGAGGTTCCTCTGCCCGACAAGACATTGTATTTTATAGCAAAAGCAAATCCTATTAAAAATGAAAAAGGTGAAGTAATATTAAATCTAACGATTGCAACTGACATTACAGAACGCAAAATGGCAGAAAATAAAATTAAAGCTCTCCTCGTAGAAAAAGAATTATTACTTAAGGAAGTGCATCATAGAATTAAAAATAACATGAATACTATGTTAAATTTATTGTCACTGCAGGCAAATTCTCTTAATGAACCATCTGCAATCAAAGCTTTAGAGACTGCAAAAAATCGTTTTCTCAGCATGTCAGTTCTTTTCGATAAATTGTACCGTTCAGAAAATCTGAAAAAAATGTCTATAGCGAATTATATTCCGTCACTTTTAGAGGAAATTATTACAAATTTTCCTAATGCAGATTCAGTGAAGTTATTAAAAAATATTGAAGACTTCACTATCGACATAAATAAAATACAGCCAATTGGAATCATAATCAACGAGCTTATTACTAACATTATGAAGTATGCTTTCGTAGGTAGAAGTGAAGGGATAATTACCATAACTTCGGAACTAAAAGATAATCATGCTATTATTATAGTTCAGGACAACGGTGTGGGGATTCCTGAATCAATAAATTTTGGAAACTCTTCTGGTTTTGGAATGGAATTGGTAAAGATGCTTAGTGAACAGATTAAAGCAAATATAAGCATTGAACGCGGAGAAGGTACAAAATTTATCCTGGAATTTGAGGTTTAGATAATATCAGCATTTCTATAAATATAGCGGTTTACGATTGAATCAGACCCTATGTCTCCTTCACCATGATGAGATGGTGAAGGGACGTAATATTTAACTATCGGTGAGCCCCAATAATTTTTATTTATAGAACTATACAAACAGATAAATCACCAATCCGATAATCATCAAAACTGAAAAAAGCACATGGATCTGAGTGGTTATTTTTGCAACCCGTTTCATTTCAGTTGTATTATTATGGCTTTTTATAATCGTCATTGCTGCTGTAGGAAAAAATAAAATATATGGTATAAGGCTCAGTAACAACGGAAGAGTTCTTCCCGGAAAAAAGAAGTAAATGCATAATACATTAGCGATTATCAATAACTGAGTAACAATATAAATAAATGCGGTCGGGCCTGTTCCGAATCTCGAAGCAACTCCGTGCTTCCCCCCTTCCTTATCAGCTTCCAGATCAATCATCTGCCCCACAAGAAGAATAGAAAGAGTACTCAATCCGAATAACGGCATCAGCAGAAGGATATTATTATTATTAAAACTTAGATTCTGACTGACAGCGGCAATTAATACAGCCATTGGGCCGAATGATAACCATACAGAAACTTCTCCCATTCCGCGATACGCAAGTTTCACCGGAGCAGCCGTATAATACTTGCTGAAGAAAAGTGAAACGCAATATAAACCCCAGAGATATATCCATAAATTCTTATCAACGAAAAACATCAGACCTGCAGTTCCGAAAAATGCTATTACTAGACTGATCCTGGCAATAAAATACATTTTACCCATTGCTTCGGGAAAATCCTGTAATACACCGGAGCCGCCGCTGAATTCATTGCGGTGTACATTAACTTTATCAGTACCCTGGATAGTATCGTAAATATCATTATACACATTAGTCGCGACATGCAGACCAATCCCTGTAATCAATACAAGTATAAATCCGGGGATGCCGATAGATCCGTTTATTTTAACACACAACAGAGTAGCTGCAATCAGCGGTGCGATAATCGACGATAAAAACGGAGCTCTTGTCATTTGAATCAGTGATGGTCCCTCTTTTTTCATTTTTTCCTCATTATTTTTATTATTTAAAACTGATACTATTTAATTTAATATAAAAACAATATTATTCAATTAAAAAATTAACTTGACTTGATTATTTTCAAGGTTGACATAAATTAAAGATACTTGGTATTACCTCAATCAAAAATTACTGTCATCAAAACAAACAAAAATAAATTTTAACTTGGTACTATAACAAATGAACAGCATCCTACTGCTAATTTTTATTTTATATGTAACGTCGATCCTTTCACTACAGTTTATTAAAATTAAAAATGAACGTTATAAATATATAATAAGAAAATCCGTTCATCTGTTGACAGGTTTGATTATATTTTTTCTGACTTTTCATATTGACCAGAGATCTATGCTGTTGCTGATATGTACCGGTACGGTTTTCTCTGTTATTACATACAACCTTAAAAAATTCAACTTCATACATGCCACATCAGGCACGAGTTTAGGCACTCTGTTTTACCCATTTGGAATTCTTTTATCATTTTTAATTTTGTACAACATGCCGGTTTCCTATTTCAGGATAGCCCTGATGATTCTGTCACTTTCTGATACGATAGCAAATCTATGCGGTGAAATAAAAAAATTAAATATGAGATTTGCTATTTTTAAAGATACAAAAAGTATTTTCGGAGTCATCGGGTTTGCAATCTCTGCAATCATTATCCATATAGTATTATTACCGGAACCAGTCTCAAGAGATTACCTTTATATTCTTCTTTCAGTAATTGCTGCGATCCATTTCGAAATTATCTCCGTAAGAGGTTCAGATAATTTCACTATTCCGGTTGGCTGTTCTTTATTTTTTTTATTTACTCACGGCAGCAGTCTCGATTCATTTTACCCTGTTATAATTATACCGCTTACAGCCGCTGGTTCAATCATACTTTTTAAAAAAAATATCCTCACACAATATGGGAGTTTCGCCGCATATATTCTTGGCATTTATCTGTTTACTATTGCAGGTGCTGCATGGAGTATTCCGGTCGTTACATTCTTTATCACATCGGTTATTTTTACTAAGATCAACGGTTCTGTAAATCATAAGACAGATGATTCTAATCGGAGAAATGTGTGGCAGGTTTGCGCAAATATTTTTTTCGCCGCAGCTTCATCTGTGGGATTTCTTTTAACCGGAAATAATATATTTATCTATTTTTTTATATCACTGATCGCTACAGTTACAGCCGATACCTGGGCTAGCGAAATAGGTCCGGTTTTCAGCAAAAAGTGTTTTTCTCTTGCAGATTTCACGTTTAAAGAATCCGGAATATCCGGTGGAGTTTCAATCCCCGGTACTATTGCCGCTTTACTCGGATCACTGATAATATCAGTACTTTCATATTATATCTTTTTCAATAGAATTGATCCGGCTCTGATTATCATCATTACACTTGCAGGATTTGCCGCAATGTTTGTTGATTCACTTTTAAGCGCGTTTCTCGAACCAAAACTTTTTAATATGACTTTTTTTATAAATAAAAAAAATCAGGATTCACCAACACCAAATGATATCGTTAATCTTACCGCATCATTAGCAGCCCCCCTCTTTTTCTTATTATTCCAAATTTTTATCAGATAGTGAAGATTCAAGTAGCCTCATCAAATCCTTGATGGGCTGTGAAATTCTATCAAATCAGTAGGTGTACTACGATCCTATAGCTCCAAAATAAAAAAACAATTTAATACTTATTTCTGTTTAACTCTTTTAGGAATAAACTTTTTAAGTAAATCATAGTTTGCGTAGAACTGGTTTTCATTATTTACCGACATGAGTTCAAGATCGATCAATTCTTTAATGTCTCTGTTAATTGTTCTTGATGATAAATCTTTATACTCCATTGCAATTTCAATATTTATTTTAAGGAGGTCATTTATTGTATAAAGCTCATCAGGCCCCATGGACAGAATAAGGTCGCGGCGTCTTTTGTTCAATGATTCAGTTTTTGCTGTAACTTTTTTACTATCAAAAACATTATATATGGTTTTTCCACGAGATATCCATCTGATTTTTCTGTATTAGATCAATCTCTTCATCTGTAAGTGTATCACCCTCTATAGCTGTAGTAGACTATGCTCCCTTTGTTATCGATACACTCATAAGATATCTTCTAAACTCAGGTTGTATTGGAGTTTCTGAAATTGCTTTTATAGCCGCGCTGCACTATCCGAGCTCGAATAATATATCTTTTGTAAGTGTCCAATTTAGGTTAAATGATATGTGTTTATGTTTCGTTCCTATGACGCACCTTTCGGAAGATTGACAAACATTTTAACAAATTTAATATATTATTTGTCAATAATTACGCCAGAAGGTACCTGGTTTTTTCTCTTCATCCCCAAAAAGTTACTTAAACTTCGGCATGATCCGAATACAGTTTTCGTTGCTGCTAGTTAATATGCTGCGTATTCTCATCATAGATTCTAATGCCCCTTGTTAACGTGGATATAAGCAGATTATTTAAGTTACCCTCATATGTAACAGATAAGGGCCTATATTAGGGCGCACGGGGGATCTATTTGGTAAATAATTAAGAGATATGTAAATTTAATTAAAAAACATAAACATTTTTTGACTTTGCACTAATATGTAACTAATCTAACTGTACGTATATAGAGTTTAATTTACTATTACAGTAAGTTGCAATAAAGGTGCTTTTGAATGAAATCTTTTAGAAAATCGATCAGTGTTAAAATAAGCGTCCTTTACATATTTCTTGCCATAATGAATATGTCTTTTTTTACAATCATTATCTATGAAAATCAGATCGATCTAATTGTTGAAAATACAAAATATCACATAATTGATCTGACAAACTCGATAGTATCATCTCTCGATAAGATCGGAAGTGAAATTAAACCTCAAAAAGGGAAGATAATTTCCAGGGATAAAGTCGTTCAGGAAATTACCGGTCTAATCAGCAGAATGACAAACTCTTTTGGTATTTTCTCAGAAGATGGGGATATGATCTACCGTTCATCTGAAAATTTTAAAATCAGCCAGAACGATATTCTTAACGGTATCAAAGCGGTTACAAACAGGGATTTTACAGGCAAACGGTTTTATTCAGTTGTTGACCGGGATTCATATGAGATCTCATTTTATATTCCATTCAGCATCTACACCCTTGAGCAGTCGGTGCTGTTCATGAAATTTCAGATGAATGATATTGATGCAAGGCTTAAGCAGCTTTACAAACTCATACTCTTCATAGTCATACTGGTTTCACTATTTCATGTTTTCTTCGCCATAGTGCTGTTTCGCTTTTTTGTCAAACCGATCCAATATCTTCATGAGACGAGTATCGCCATCAGCAAGGGAGACTTTTCAATCCGTTCTAAAATCAAGAGAGGTGATGAAATTGGTGAACTCTCTGACGCTTTTAATTACATGGCCAATTCCGTTGAGGAGAAAATTCTGACTCTCCAGGAACAGTACCGGCTTATTGACGTGGAACTGGATATGGCTTCAAAAGTTCAGGAAATTATTTTTCCGAATATAGTTAACAATAAGAGATTCAATTTTTCCGTATTCAGCAAACCTGTTGAAAAAGTTAGTGGTGACTATTATGACATCTTCGATTTAGGGAATTCGTCATACGGTTTTCTTATGGTTGATGTACAGGGACACGGCCTTCCGGCTGCTATGATTACAATGATCATAAAAGAGAAGTTCAGGCTTTATACTCCAAAATACAGAGATCCTGCACAGCTGATAAAAGTAATTAATAAAGAATTCTTTGAAATAATCGAAGATATGGACAATGATTCAGCCATGTATTTTACGGCTTTTTATCTTGTGATCGATGAGCATAATAATATATACTCCGCTGATGCCGGGCATATATGTCCGTTTTTCATACGGAGGGATAAAAAGAGAATTGAACTGCTGAAAAGCGGAGGGATACCGATCGGGATATCAAAAGATTTGGATAACATGTATATCACATTTAAGACTAAAGCTGAAAGCGGCGACAAGATAGTTCTATACACTGACGGAATCATTGAAGCTAGAAACTCCGATAAAAAGCAGTATGGCATGGGAGGAGTTATAAATTCGATGAAGAAAAATTTCAGAGAACCGGCTGATCTGCTTCTTAAGGCGATAATAAATGATCTTTCCGGATTTACAAATGTCAATACGCTTAAAGATGACGCGACTGTGTTTATCATAGAGTTGAAATAAGATATGAAAAATATGTTTCCCGGAAAATATATAACAGAAATATCACTCATAGCAATTACCACATTGATTGTGGGACTGACTGTTTTGTTCAATGATATAAACATTCAGATACGAATCAGGGAGATCAAATTATTTCTTCAAAGGAGCAACCGGGAGGACAACGGCATTGATCACATAGGCCTCGTCATGAAATACAGGCTTCATAAAGAGATGTATGAGAACAGGATCTCCGGAGATGATAAAAGCATTATCGAAGCAAGAATTAATTCAATTCTTGCAGGGAGAGATGAATATGCCGGAATTCAGCCAGTGAAGTACAGTTATTTGTCGATCCCTGTGCTTTTTGCCATAAACGGTATAAGGTATGTAATAGGGATGCCTCTTATCGAGGATCTAAGCGAGAATGAGGTTAATCTTAATCTTGAGGTCGCGTATTACTACGAGAGAAATAAGGATTACAAAAATGCGATCAGTCTGTATAACCGTATACTGAAGGAACCGGTATCGGGAAGAGCGCTGAAGGCCAGTGTACTTCTTCACCTGGGATTCTGTTATTCAATACTTGGTGAATATAACAAGGCTAAAGCTGAATATCTCACAATAATTAAAGAGTACGGTGAAGCCAACACCGCAGTTACTGCTGCGGTGATGCTCAGATATCTCGAGGGATTCCGGGAAGAAATAGAGAAAGTTCTTAAAAACGAAAAGGACTCAACTGAAAAAGGAGAGAAGCTTTATAAATTAATAGCATATACTGAATCCTACGAATTATTAAAAAAAATTGAGAATACATCAACAAAGGCTGAAAAGAAAAAAATAACGTTCTTTAAAGCAAGGGCGCTTGAAGAGATGGGAGAAACTGGAAAGGCTGTGGAAATTTACCAACAGATTATTATGGATAACCCTAAGTCGGAGTATGCCGCAAGTTCGAACAGAAGAATATACCTTGTCGGTTCTGTGGTTTACGATGGTGACAAAATCAGAAAACTTTCGTTGGAAAATAACAGACTTATAAATGATGACATACTGGTGAAGATGGCTGATGAAGATTCAAAATTCCGTAAAAAAAAGAATATTCAACCCGAAGCGGGAGTAAAGGACTCATACATTGAAAAAATCACCAGTTCTGTTATTAACCAGGAAATACAGTCCGGCTCGATAGACAGAATGATTGAAAAAGTTGAAAAGAAGGTTAAAGAGAAAAAAAATATTAGTATTAAGGCACCCGTCCCTGAAGAGAAACGGATAAAAGTATTCACCAGTGGTGGTAATATTTTTACAGGGATTCTGCTGAAAGAAACATCGAATGAAATAGCAATCAGGTCATCACTGGGCATCATAAAAATAAGAAAATCTAATATTTCAAGACGGATAAACCTATGAGTTTTATAGTTAACATAAAAGATTTCTCAGTCGCAACAAATATTAAGAAGAATACTTTACTGCAGAAGCTTCTTCGAAATGACAGTCAATATACTTCTTCAGTCGTTAAATATCATAAAGAGCGTAGTGTAATTACCGGAATATTTAATACATTGTCATTTCGAACCCCCGTCAATTCGTCGGGTGAGAAATCCGTACTTCCATTGATTATAGTACTCCTTTTTATAATTTTAGTTCCTGCATCTCTAAAAGCGGACACGATTATTTTAAATGACGGTACATTCCTTGTAGGAAAAGTTAAAGGTGAATCTAATGCAACCATTGTATTTAAAAACTCTTACGGCGCGTTTAAAATTAAAAGGGGCAACATCGAAAATCTCTATGTTTCAAAAAGCTATAAAGAGGATATAGAAATTAGAAAAAAACTCGGCATGGATTTTGACGAAGCGGAGATAAAAAGACATTATTTAGCCGGACAGAAAGAACTGACAGTCCAGGAAAAGGCACTCATAAAAGAGAATGAATTAAAAGCTGTAAAAACCGGGATCAGCGGATGGATTTTTATTGAAGGCACCGGTATGGCTTCACTAGGAGAGTTACAGGGTATAATTCCATACGGCTATGGAGGATTCGCGGGACTGGAAATTGGGAAGACATACATCGATAATGATAGAAGAAACTATCTGATTCCATGGATTCGCGCTGAAACCGGATATCTGAAATACAGCAAAGATGATGCTTCATTGTCCGGATTCACATTCGGTGCTGGCCCTCTGTGGCTTTTCCCATTGACGGATAATGGGCGCGGTAATATTCGGTTATCTCTTGAACCGGGTATTTCATCATTCCAGATTAAAAACAGAGACGCAGAGGATTCAACAGTTACATTCACATTTCATTCTATTCTGGGGTATGAATACTCATTTGATTATGTTTCTCTATTTATTAACATCAGGTATATGTATCTGTTCGATAAGGATGTTTTTTATAACAGCGCAGGAGTATCAGCGGGAGTATCGGCAAGGCTCTGGTGATGTTGTTGGTTAATATATTATTCAAAAAGCCTATGATTAATAGGCAAATGATTCAAGAAGGTGATATTATGTTGTACAGGAAAAGATTAACGTCCATTGTTCTGCTTCTTTTTACGATTCTCGCGGTGATGTTTTTACCCGGTTGCGGTGAGGGTTTGAACACGCTCACCAACGGCAGGGATAACGATTTCGATTGGAGTGACTGGAGCTACAAACGAAGCATCATAGTTACAAGTGCTGACGCCCGGAGTGAGTACCAGATTAATGTAATTCTTTCTACAGCTAATTTCAGTTTTGCAAATGCGGATGAAAGCGGCAATGATTTAAGGTTTAACTATAACGGGACTTCCCTGCCGTACTGGATAGAAAGCTGGGATGAGGGAGACAATGCGTCAATATGGGTAAAAGTTCCGGCGCTGATGAATGGGAATACGGTAATTTATCTATATTACGGAAACGCAGGACAGAATTCAACGGCAAATTTCGATAATACTTTTACAAAGGATTCCGGATTCCCCGGGCTTGCGGCTCAATGGCATATGGATGAAGGGAGCGGCACATCTATTTATGATTCTTCGGCGAATAGT
>JBBRFT010000047.1:0-18456 GCA_038241375.1 Spirochaetota bacterium | reverse complement strand
GGTTAGGGTCTGGCCCCATGGATCTTATCGAAAAATATACTCTAAAAACAGGAAGATTCCCTGTTCTCCCCGAATGGGCATACGGCACATGGCTGGGGCTTCAGGGCGGCGCAGAGAAGGTTAAGCGTGTTGTGAAAGAGGCAAAAGCCGCGGGCAACCCTGTAACTGCAATTTGGATTCAGGACTGGGTGGGTAAGCGGACTACAAACTTCGGCGACCAGCTGAAGTGGCGCTGGTATGCCCAGGAGAAGTCCGAGTTCAGCGATAGTACCGGTAAACCGGAACCGTCATACCCCGATTTTAAAAATTTCTGCGCAGAGATGAACAGAGACGGAATAAAAGTTCTTGGTTACATCAATCCATTTCTTGCGGATACAAATCCGAAAGTTAAAGGCGATACGTTTACAAATCCCATGCTGGCCGAAGCAAAAGATAAGGGCTACCTTGTGAAGAATCAGCAGGGGGAGGATTATCTGATTACAACTGCGGGTTTCCCGGCGTATCTCATAGATATAACAAATCCCATGGCTGTGAAATGGATAAAAAATATTATCACTAAAAATATGATAGATAAGGGGCTCTCCGGCTGGATGGCCGATTTCGGCGAGTGGCTCCCGTATGATGCTGTAATGTTTGATAAGAGCGATCCGAAATTGTATCACAATGTCTATCCCGTAGATTGGGCGCGCATTAATCGTGAGGCGATTTCGGAAGCGGGAAAAGACGGAGAGATTGTATTCTTCTCGCGTGCGGGATTCAGCTATTCTAATAAGTATTCAACTGCTTTCTGGCTGGGCGATCAGATGGTTACATTTGGAACAGATGACGGCCTCCCATCTACAATTGTGGGGCTAATGTCTTCCGGCATCAGCGGTCTTTCTGTCAATCATAGTGATATTGGCGGATACACAGGGATTAAGGCTCTCCCCGCATGGATCTCTCCATATGACCGGACCAAAGAGTTGACTGAGAGATGGGCCGAAGCAAATGCGTTTACGGCAATTTTCAGAACTCATGAAGGGAACATCCCTGGAAGATTTTACCAGGTTTATAAAGATGCAGACTCAGCTAAAAGCTTTGCGCTTATGGGGAGAGTCCATTACGCTCTGAAAGACTACATCTCTTTTCTATCAAAGGAAGCTGCAGAGAAGGGATATCCAATAGTAAGACATCCATATCTGAATTTTCCCTTAGACCGCAATACTTATGATCTGAAATACCAGTTTATGCTGGGGGAGGATATGCTTATACTCCCCGTGGTTGTAAAAGGTGATGATGAAGTCAAGGGCTATTTCCCGGCAGGTACATGGAAACATGTATTCACAGGTGAAACTGTAGAAGGGGGTAAATTTCATACAGTAAAAGCTCCAATCGGCAGACCCGCTGCTTATGTTAAAATTGGCGGAAAATGGTCAGATAGGATTTTCTCTGCTATACAGGATTCGTTACAGAATTCATCGAAGTGACGGCTTTTTTAGGATAGGGGCCAGAGCCTCTGCATTGCAGAGGCTCTGGCCCCGGATTTGACCAAATGAGGGTCTGGCACCATATCTTATCTCTCGCTGCAGTAGTACAAAAAAAAGAGGCTTTACCCTCTCTTTTTTTTATTTTTTTCTTGAATATGGTATAAAACAATATATAATTCTACCATGAGTGCAATGAAACCTCTTAAAGGACTTATCGATGTCGTCACCTTTCTGCCAAGGGGGGGATATCTTGTCGATTCTCCTGCGGGATATATCCAGTTCGGGGCTCCTCCTGAAACTATTAAAGATACTATTCTCCTCTCGGGCGGGGTTCCTCTTATATTTATACTCCCTGCAAAATTTTTCAACTGGATTAAGGGGATCAGTGTTGCCGAGATGGAATTCCCCATTTATTATAACTATTTTGTCAAAAAGAAGAAAACCCGAATAGTCTGCAATGCCGAACAGGCAGAAAAGATAAAAATTGTAATACTTGAATCACTCTTCGGTCCGCGTTTTGTTGACAACTCCGAGCCCGGGAGTTACTATAGCAATATAAAGCGGGAGATCGAATTTTTCCGTTTTATGAAATTTGACGATGTCGTCGAATTTTGTATTTTTAAAGATGACAGTGCTGTAATTGATGGTGTTACAATAAGCATCGATTCTAATAATCATTTTGAAGTTTATTATGATGGTAAAATACTGGCTCTTATTCCCGGTATAATAGAATATAAACCTAAATATCTTGTTGGTGAAAGATTAACCGAATCCTTTAAGCCTCCGCTCTTCGGTATGACATGTCTTGGTCCAAGCAGCGGTTTCGATCCCTATGAAAACACATCGGGCTTTATTCTCTGGCTTAATCATAATGGAGTAATGATTGACCCGCCGGTTAATTCAACTGAATGGCTCCTCGATTCAAGTGTGAGTCCAAAAGTTATTGATTCGATCATTCTTACACATTGCCATGCCGATCACGATGCCGGTACCTTCCAGAAAATTCTAGAGGAAGAGAAGGTTACTGTCTACACAACGCGTCCCATCATGATGAGTTTTCTTAAAAAGTATTCGGCACTGACTGATGTATCTGAGGAGTATCTCATGCGGCTCTTTGATTTTCATCCCGTCGAAATTGATGTTCCGCTCTTTATTCATGGGGCAAGATTTCAAGTGAACTACGCGCTTCACTCAATTCCCACAATTGGTTTTCTTGTTCAGTTTCAGAATAAGTCTCTTGTTTATTCGTCTGATCATAATAACAATCCGGTAATTCATCGGGAACTTTTTGATAAAGGGATAATCGATGCCCAACGTTACCGCGACCTCTCTAATTTTCCATGGGATTCTGATATAATTTTCCATGAATCGGGGATGACTCCTCTTCATACACCTGTTGAAATTCTTGCATCTCTGCCTGAAGAGATTCAGAAAAAGATTTATATATATCACACTCCTAAAAGTGAAATTCCCGATGATACGATGCTTAATCTGTCAAAATTCGGTATTGAGAATACTCTTGTCTTTGACGTAGATGCTCCCCCGTTTGAAGCGACATATCAGATTCTGAGTATGCTGAATCATATTGATCTTTTCAAAAATATCTCAATATCTAAAGCTCAGCAGTTCATAAGCATGGTTGAGCAGAAACATTTCAAAAAAGGGGATGTTATAATAAAGAAGGGGACTCCCGGTGATTCGTTTTTTATTATTTATAACGGAACTGTTTCCATACAGAGCGAAGATAAAAAATTTACCAAACTTTTCGGAACTTATGATTACTTCGGTGAAGCTGCCATTTTGAGAGAGGAGAACCGTTCTGCCGATGTTATTGCTGAGACCGATGTTATACTTTATTCGATTGAGAAAGATAAGTTTAAAAATTTTGTTACAAATACAGATTACATTACTTCTCTGCAGAAACTGATAAATATTCGTGATGATAGTACATGGAGTCTTTTGTCTTCAAGCAGATTTCTTAAGTTTTTTACTCCCACCCAACGCGGGCTATTCGAATCGTTTCTGGTGTCTGCTGAATTTTCCGAAAATGGTGTGATGATAAAAGAGGGTGAAAAAATAAAAAATGTTTTTCTCATCCGCGAAGGTACAGTCAGTGTCAGTAAAGATGATGAAAGCGTTGCAATACTTCAGAATGGTGATCTTATAGGACAGGCGGCTAATCTTTACAAGGGGAATGTTTCAGATTATACTTTCTCTTGTAATGGGGCTGTGCAGGTTTATACTATCAATGGTGAAGAGTTTAGAAAATTTCTTATCAACAATCCCGGCCTTATTATGAAACTCGACTACGTCTTCGAACAGTATCTATTTTTTAAAGCATAATAAGAGTAAAATTTTTTTTATCCGACATATGTCCGACGTTATTTTAAAAAAGGATCATCGAAGTTTGGTGTAAGTTTTAAATATTACCTAAAAATAAAAAAGTCCTGATTAAATCAGGACTTAGCTTTTTTCAGATCTGCCCAGGGCGGGAATTGAACCCGCACGACCGCAAGGATCAAGGGATTTTAAGTCCCTTGTGTCTACCAAGTTCCACCACCTGGGCCAGACTCTAAAAGAAACCTACCGGTTAAAGTAAGCTTATAGGCGTCGATCGGATTCGAACCGATGAATAAAGGTTTTGCAGACCTGCCCCTTACCACTTGGGTACGACGCCAAAATGTATTTCCATATATTTCTATGCCAAAGAGCTGTCAAGATTAAAAAATATTTTTTATAATTATGAGAAGGGGTAGCAAATAATTTATGGAGGCGCCCACGTTTTGGGTGCACCTGTAATGGTTAATTACAGGAACAAAGCTCCCGTAATCCTTCATTATACTTCATTGCGGGGAGCTGCTCTGTAAAAAATTAAATTGTTACCATTGAGAATGAGTTTCCTTAAGGATTTAAATTTTATTGTTTAATTCAGAACTGTTTTATAATTTTCCGGAATTTAAAAACTTTATAGCTTCCGCGATCCCATGTTCAAAACCTTCAAGAATTTTTTTCGGGTCTCTTGTAAGCCGGTCCACTTCAAATTCAGCAGGAGGATAGATTATCTGAATATCTGAATGTTCAGTTTCAAGTTCATCGAGTATTTTGTTGTACATCAGATAACGGTTGTTCAGTGATTCAACAAGATGGAGGTGTTTCCCCTCTTTGTAATATGATTCGTAAAGGGTTTTTATCCAGAATGATTCCTCTTCTTTTCTATAACCTTTCGGCCTGGTGACTATAACAAGTATATCCTCTTTTTTAAAACCGAGTTCCAGAGCCTTTTTGTACGGAATAGGATCAAGATGACCGCCGTCGAGAAGATGGTATCCCTTATATTCGATAAAACCTTTATAAAGAAACGGAATAGCTGCCGTTGCTTTAAGCGCCGTATTGATATCATCTTCGCGGGAATTTAAATAAACTGTATAGGGGGCTTTGTTATCGGGACATTCTGTTGCAGTAATAAGGACCGGAGGTAAAGTTTTTAATTGTGACATATCAAAGGGTTCGACCCCCTGTATAATTGTGTTAATCATCCAGTCCAGATCGAGGACATGTTTTTCATCGCTGAAAATATTTGAAAAATGTATAAAATTTCCGGTAAGCAGTTTGGTGAAATAGGCATCCCGTGCCAGGTGAATTTGACGTGTAATATAGGCTGTCCCTGTGAGAGCCCCTGCAGATGATCCTATAAGAAGTTCCCACGGGAAATAATTTCTATCTGAAAAGGCCTGAAGGACTCCCGTAAGAAATATTCCTCTCATGCCGCCCCCTTCAAGTATAAGAACTTTTTTATTGGTGAAAGAGGCTTTTTTGCCCTGTCCGATAAATTGTTTTTTTAGCCATTGAATTGGTGTCATATTTTTCCCTTTTTTAATATATTTAATATATTAAAAATTGCTGTATTGTCCAGTGTAAAACATCTCTAAACGATAATTCATTAAATATGATATTAAATGAATTATCGGAATGACGGTCAAATTTCTACTTTTAGGGGGCAGAGCCCAATTATTTTATCTTCGGCGTGACGGATAGCAGTTTTACCACCGGTTTTTGAGTAGTCACGGAAATCTCAATTTTAATCGTTTAAAAAAGATTGACACCTGCACGAATCATAAGGGATTGTCTATTTACTTACTGTACCGGTAATTCTCCGTTTCATATAGACGCGACTCAGAATGGACTAAAAATAACAGTAAAATATATAATATAATACAAGAGATGGTATAATGCTTCAGGTAAATAATTTATCACTATTATTTGGTAAAAGAATTCTTTTCAAGGATGTAAATATCAAGTTCAGGCCGGGTAACTGTTATGGACTTATAGGCGCGAATGGCGCGGGGAAATCTACTTTTCTAAAGATTCTCTCCGGTGAAATTGAACAGACTGCTGGAGATGTCCAGGTTGATAAACATGAAAGGATTGCGATCCTTAGTCAGGACCAGTATGCGTTTGATGATATTGAAGTAATAAATACAGTCATCATGGGACACAGGGAACTTTTTGATGTTCTTAATGAGAGAACTGAAATATACGCTAAGGATGATTTCACCGATGAGGATGGTATCCGTGCTTCTGAACTTGAAGAACTTGTTGAGAGATTTAACGGTTACGATTCAGAGAGTGATGCCGCAGTACTTCTTAAAGGTCTCGGGATTGATGACTCACTTCACAATAAAAAGATGAAGGAGCTTGAGGGGGGAGAGAAGGTTAAAGTTCTTCTTGCTCAGGCGCTCTTCGGTAATCCCGACATTCTTCTTCTTGATGAGCCGACTAACCACCTTGACATTGAGTCGATCACCTGGCTTGAAGATTATCTGATGAATTTTAAAAACACAGTTATCGTCGTGAGTCACGACAGACACTTTCTAAATAATGTCTGTACACATATTGCTGATATAGATTATCAGAAGATTCAGATTTTTGTCGGTAACTATGAGTTCTGGGTGCAGGCAAGTGATCTTGCAATGAATCAGAAGCGTGATGAAAACAAAAAAGTTGAAGATAAACGGAAAGAGCTTAAATCTTTTATTGAAAGATTCAGTTCCAACGCGTCTAAAGCACGTCAGGCTACTTCGCGTAAAAAGCTTCTGGAAAAACTTACTCTTGAAGATATTAAACCATCATCGAGGAAGTACCCGTTTATCGAATTTAAAGCTGAACGGGAATGCGGCAAAATTATTCTCGAAGTTGAGAATCTCTGCAAGACAGTAGACGGAGTTGAAGTCATTAAAGATCTCTCTTTCAGAGTTGAAAAAGATGACAAGATTGTCTTTCTTGCATGGAGTCATGTTGTTCAAACAACTCTTTTCCAAATACTGACCGGCGAGATTAAGCAGGATTCCGGTACATTCAGATGGGGGGAAACTATCTCTAATTCATATTTCCCGAAAGAGAACAGTTCTTATTTCGAAGGTGATCACTCTGTTCTTCAGTGGATAAGACAGTTTACTGACAGCAAGGATGAGTCCTACGCGAGAGGTTTTCTTGGACGGATGCTTTTTACGGGAGAGGAGTCTCTTAAAGGCGTTAAAGTGCTTTCCGGAGGCGAGAAGGTTCGTTGTATGTTATCGAGGATGATGCTTTCCGGTTCAAATGCAATAATACTTGATGAGCCGACTAACCACCTTGATCTTGAAGCGATTACTTCACTTAATAATGCTTTGATAAAGTTCCCCGAGGTTGTTCTTTTTACATCTCATGACTTTGAATTCGTTGAAACTGTTGCAAATAGAATTATTGAAATAACTCCCGATGGAATAATTGATAGACGGACAAATTTCGAAGAGTATCTTGCAAATAATGATATCAAAGCTCTCAGGGATAAGATGTATCATGGTCATAATAGAATGGTTCTGTAATAATATATGGCATTAATTAATTTTCAGGATGTTTCGCTATCGTTCGGAGGTCCGAATCTTCTTAATGGTCTTAATCTCCAGATTCACGAGGGGGAGAAGATCTCTCTTTTAGGGAGAAACGGGGCAGGGAAGTCTACCATGATGAAGGTGATTCACGGACTTGTTGAACCCGATTCAGGGAAAATTTTCCGGAGCAAAGATCTTCGAACTTCGATACTTCAGCAGGATGTTCCAGACGGAATTACAGGCTCTGTATACGCTGTTCTTTCCATGGGAATAGTTGACGAAGAGGACGCGGTACACCACGATCATCTTGAACAGAAACATATAAGACAGATCGAGAGAGTTATATCTCTCATGTCTCTTGATCCCGAGCCGGAGTTTGAAACTCTTTCCGCCGGGATGAAACGCCGTGTTCTCCTTGGACAGGCTCTTGTGAATGATCCCGATATTCTTCTTCTTGATGAGCCGACAAACCACCTTGACATAGACTCCATCAAATGGCTGGAAGATTTTCTTGTCCGTTATGAAAAAACTGTATTTTTTGTAACTCACGATAGGGCTTTTCTTCAGAAAGTCGCGAAGAGGATACTTGAGATTGACCGTGGAAATATCTTCGACTGGAATTGCGACTATCAGACATTCCTTAAGCGTAAGGAATCCTGGCTCGAATCGGAGGATACTCAAAACGCACTTTTTGACAGGAAGCTGGCGCAGGAGGAGATCTGGATCCGGAAAGGGATTAAGGCAAGACGGACAAGGAACGAAGGTCGTGTGCGTGCGCTGAAGGCCATGCGTAATGAACGGAGTAAACGTCTTGAACAACAGGGCACTGTTAAGATCGACATGATCCAGAGTGAACGTTCCGGCAAGCTTGTAATCGAAGCTGAAAATATTGAATTCACTTATACTCTCCCCCCAGTCATGGGGGACTTCAAACAGGATGTTTGTGTGTCAAGCGCGGACGCGATGTCCGGAAAACGCGGAGTGATGGCCAGCGGCCAGAGGGGGCGGGAGAATGAAGATTTAATAGTAAAAAATTTCTCCACCACAATCATGCGGGGCGATAAGGTCGGTTTTATAGGACCCAACGGATGCGGCAAGAGCACAATGATTAAACTCCTGCTGAAGCAATACGAAGTAACTTCCGGAAGAATTAAGCATGGAACAAAGCTTGAGGTTGCATACTTTGATCAGCTGAGAGACCAGCTTGACGACAGTAAAACCATCAGACAGAATGTGACAGACGGAAATGAAATTATTGAATTTAATGGAAAGAGCAAACATGTCATAGGGCACCTGCAGGATTTTCTTTTTACTCCAGACAGGGCCGACGAGAAAGTTGGAATACTTTCCGGCGGAGAGAAGAACAGGCTCATGCTTGCAAAACTCTTTGCCAAACCGTTTAATCTTCTTATAATGGATGAGCCGACAAATGATCTTGACCTTGAAACTGTTGAACTCCTTGAAGAACTCCTTATTGAGTATGATGGTACACTTCTTGTGGTTAGTCATGACCGGGAGTTCCTTAATAATGTAGTAACAAGCACCATTGCATTTGAGGGGAACGGTTCGGTTAAAGAGTATGCCGGCGGTTACGACGACTGGCTGAGACAGCGAACTGTCGTTAAGGAGTTCAAAGACAAACCTCTGCAGCGCGAGAAGAAATCTGCAGAAAAGACAAAGATGACATTTAAAGAGAAGAAAGAGTTTGAAACAATACATGATGTTATAGAAGCAAAAGAGAAGAGGAAAGAGGAACTTGTAACTCTGATTCACGATCCTGAATTTTACCAGCAGCAGGCTCACAGAGCATCTGAAGTCAATCGCGAGATTGAAATTCTTGACTCGGAACTTGAATTGCTCTTCGAAAGATGGCTTGAACTCGAAGAAAAAATTAAAAACGAAAAGTGAACACAATTTTTCCCCGACGTTATTCTAATCACTAACCGCATTTTTTTATCTATTCTTTAAACCCATGTGGACTGAAGAGTTCAGGGGATATTTGCAATTTTTTGTGACTATTATTTACATAATGATTTTAAAAAAATTAATCAAAAATAATAAATATAAGTGTCTAAAAAACTTCTTTTGTCTGGGTAATTATCTTAAAATAAATTAAATATATTATTCATTACATTTTATTGTAACTTCACTTTTAAACTTCACCTTACTACTAAGTAAGGGTGGATTTAATCAACTGAACCCTCATAAGTCATATGTCGCTGAATAGCAGACATGTAACCCCCTCGTCAAATCTGCAAGATACCGAACAGGAGCCACCTTACCTGGAATATGGGAATAAATTTTTTTTAAAATTCGAAAGTGAACTGTATGTAAATTAAATGGAGTTTTCTATGAATAATATAAAACAGAAAACAATACTGCTTGTTGAAGATGAAATAGTTCAAGCTATACTTGAAACAAAAAGATTGATAAAAGAAGGATACAGAGTGATTCATGCGGCAGATGGTGATTTGGCGATTCAGATTGCCTGTTGTGATGATGAGTGTATTGATCTTATTCTTATGGATATAGACCTTGGCCCCGGTATGGATGGAACCGATGCTGCAACTGAAATACTGAAGCACAAAAATATACCTGTATTATTTGTATCATCTCATATTGAAAAAAAAATTGTACAGAAAACCGAAAATATTACTTCATACGGCTATGTTGTAAAGAATTCCAGTTTTACAGTACTTGATGCATCAATTAAAATGGCATTTAAACTTTTTGAAGCTAAACAGAAATTGCAGAGTCAGATAAGTGAGATCAATGACCTTTATAATAATGCTCCATGCGGTTATCATTCAACAAGCCCGGGTGGTGACATAATCTGTATCAATAACACTGAACTTAAATGGTTAGGTTATAATCGTAACGAGGTAGTAGGTAAGAAAATATCAGATTTTATGACTGAGGATAGCCTGAAGGTTTATCATGAAATTTTTACTGTTTTTAAAGAAACAGGATTTATCAATAATCTGGAGTTGAGCTATATAAGGAAGGATGGAACTGTGCTGCCGGTACTTTTTACGGGGAATGCAATATATGATAATGAAGAAAATTATATCATGAGCCGTTCGACCATCACTGATTATACAGAACGTAAACAGGCGGATTATATAATTAAAAAATCACGTCACGAACTTGAAGTTCACCGGATAGAACTTGAGATGCAGAATGAAGAACTCCGTTTAGTCAGGGATATTTCTGAGGCTACTGCTGATAAATATTCAGCATTATACGAATTATCTCCCGTGGGTTACTTTACGCTTGCCCGTGATGGTACAATCATTGAGCTGAATCTCAGCGGGGCCGCTCTGCTTGGGAAAGAGCGCGGAGTACTAGCAGGTACTAATTTTAAGTTTTTTCTTCCGGAGTATATCCGGGGGGAGTTTTCCGATTTTATTGATAAGGTTTTTAATGACGAATCAGGTGTATCATGCGATGTTATATTTGAAAATACAAATGGTGTTCAGGTGTTTGTTCATATAAAAGGTAGAATTTCCGATGATGGAGAAAAATGCTATATTGTCGCCTTTGATATTTCAAAGCTTCAAAAAGAACATGAAAAAATTCTAGAACTTGAGAAAATTAAAATTTATAACAATGAAATAATATGATTTAATTGAAGTAATTCTTTTTATCCGTTGTAAATTTAAATTAGAGCTATATTTTTTTCAAGAAGACAAATGGTTATTTCTCTTTCGGTTTTGCGGAGGAAAAATTTACAGCAATTAACGATTGAATTAGATACTGTTATCGTATATTGATTTATATAAAAAATGAGATTTCCCACATGAAGAACTGGAAGAGGTTCGAAATGACAGAAGAAGTTTCCGTTGTCGTTTCGAACGTAAGTGAGAAATCTTAAATTTAATGCAGGAATTAGATTTTTAAGTCGCAATCGCTTCTTCAAAATGACATATTATTTACTATTTCATTCGATATATGTTATAATATTGTTATGTAAGTTTTTTAGAGGAGTTATGAAGAGTAAAGATAAAGAATTGATCAAAAATAAAAAAACAACCCCCCGGGGTAAAAAATTAGAGGCGAGTAGTGTGCTGCAGGATTCCGATGATACATTTCCAATAGTCGGCATTGGAGCATCAGCCGGCGGTCTTGAAGCTATAGAATTATTTTTTAAAAATGTACCCGATGACTGCGGTATGGCTTTTGTAGTAATAAGGCATCTGGACCCTACACAAGAGGGTATTATGCCTGAGCTGATTCAGCGTTTTACAGGGATGAAGGTTTTTGCCGCGGCAGACCGTTTGAAAGTAGAGCCGAATTCTGTATATGTTATACCTTCGAATAAAAACATGTCGATATTACATCGGACTCTCTATCTGTTTAAACCGCTTGAAACAAGAGGGCTGAGACTCCCGATAGATTTCTTTTTTATATCACTTGCGGATGATCTTCAGGATAAAAGTATTGGTGTAATTCTTTCAGGAATGGGTTCGGACGGGAGTATAGGTGTCCGTGCGATAAAAGAAAAATCAGGGCTGGTACTGGTTCAGGACCCGGCAGTATCAATATATGACAGTATGCCGTGTAGTGCCATCAATTCAGTACCTGCGGATTTTATTGCTCCCCCTGATGAACTGCCTGGTAAACTTATGATTTATCTTAAAAATAAACATGTCATTAAAACAGAAGACTACCCCCCTGTTAAAGATAAAAGTTCATTGGAGAAAATAATTATACTTCTGCGGATGCAGACAGGTAATGATTTTTCACAATACAAAAGTAATACACTCTACCGCCGTATCGAACACCGTATGGGGGTTCATCACATAGACAGAATTTCCAAATATGAAATATTTATTCAGAACAACCCGAAGGAGATTGAAATCCTGTTTAAGGAACTACTGATTGGTGTTACTAATTTTTTCAGGGACAGTCATGTTTGGGAGTATCTGAAAAATGACTGTCTCCCCGATCAGTTTGCGTACCTCCCTGATGGTTATACAATCCGTGCCTGGGTTCCTGGTTGTTCCACAGGTGAAGAGGCTTATTGTTTAGCAATGATTATCAGAGAGACAATTGACTCAATGAAGATTCACAAGAATATTACAATGCAGATATTTGCCACTGATATTGATACGGATGCCATTGCGAAAGCAAGGAAGGGATATTATTCCAGTTCCATTGCTGCAGATATTAGCGAGGAGAGGCTCGCTCGATTTTTTGTTAAAACTGAAGATGGTTATAAAGTTAATACCGAAATCAGAGAATCGGTCGTTTTTGCTCCTCAGAATGTGATTAAAGATCCGCCTTTTACAAAACTCGATTTTATTTCATGCAGAAATTTGCTTATTTATTTTGATACGAATCTGCAGGTTAAACTGCTTACTATGTTTCAGTATTGTCTTAATTCAAGGGGTCTGTTAATGCTGGGACTTTCAGAATCTCCAGGTTCCCGCACTTCTCTTTTCACTCCTGTAAATACCAAACTCCGGCTTTACCGTCGTCCTGTTTATGTTAAATCTCTGAAGGAGAATGACAGGAATATCCCCTTGTTTCATGAAAACCTGGATAAATACCAAAAGAATAGCCATTACAAAATTGCCGATAATATTGAAACTCTTGCGGATCAGCTGCTTCTGCAGAGTTTTGCACCGCCGGCTGTTATGACAAATGAAAAGGGTGATATTATATATATAACCGGGCGGACAGGGAATTATCTCGAGCCCGCATCTGGAAAAGCAAGTATGAATATTTTTACAATGGCTCGTAAAGGGCTTCGTCTTGAACTTTCAAACTTATTTCATAAAGCGATGAGTTCAAATGATAAAATTATATCCCGTAATATAAAGGTAGTTACGAACGGAAACTCCCTGCAGGTTGATGTTACTATTCAGAAAATTTCAAACCCTGAATTACTTCGCGGCTTGTACATGGTTGTATTCAACAGCGTACCTTCTAACGAAATCCATCAGAATAAAATAAAAGTTAATTCTGCCGCAGACGTTTTAAATGTTAAAATTATTCAATCAGAGTTAGATCAGACAAAGGATGATTTAAGAAATGCACTTGAAGAGATGCAGATATCTAAAGATGAACACAATTTTATCAATGAGGAGATGCAGATAGCAAATGAAGAGCTTACAACCACGCAGGAGGAGATGCAGAGCCTTAACGAGGAGCTTCAGACTTTAAATGTTGAGCTTCAGAGTAAGCTTGATGATTATAGCCGTATAAATAACGATTTAAAAAATCTGCTGGATAGTACTGAAATCGCAACTCTTTTTATTGATAAAGATCTCAATATCCGCAGGTTTACAAAAGAAGCAACTGACATTTTTAAACTTATTCCGACAGACATGGGTCGGTCTTTTACCGATATCGTTAATGAGCTTGATTATCCCGGAATAGCAGACGATGCAATTGAAGTATTACGGACGTTGATGTCTAATGAAAAAACTGTATCAACACGTGATGGTCGATGGTTTTCTGTCCGGATTATTCCATACAGGACGATTGATGACCGGATTGACGGACTTGTAATTACTTTTAATGATATAACTCTGACAAAGAATCTTGAATTAGCTTTGAGAAATACTAACGATGAGATGCAGGTTATAAATAGATTAGTTGAAGCGACAAATGATGATCTGAAAAATACTGAACGTCAGTATCGTCTTTTATTCGAAAATATGACCACTATATTTATACTTCATGAATTGATTTACGATGATCAAGGGAATGCTGTTGATTACCGGTATCTTGCCGCTAATCCTGCATTTGAGAAGTCAACAGGTATACCTGTATCTGCGATAATAGGTAAAACTGCAAAAGAAATTTTCCCCGACACGGAGCAGTCATGGATTGATATTTTTGCTAAAGTGGTAAGAACAAAGATCCCGGTATCATATGAGTATCGCTGGAGAGAACTGAATAAAGACTTTGATACATGGATTTTTCATACAGAAAAGAATCATTTTGCAGGTATATTTTCAGATATAACCGACCGCAAACTTGCAGAGGGTATGGTTAAGAATTCTGAAACACGTTATCGCCGGTTATTTGAATCTACAAAAGATGGAGTGCTGATACTTGATGCCGTTACCGGTCAGATTGTTGATGTAAATCCATTTTTAATTGAACTGATCGGATTCACCTGCGAAGAATTATACGGTAAAGAGTTGTGGGAGATTGGAGTATTTAAAAATATTGCCGCTTCGAAAGAAGCATTTCTTGAGCTTCAGAATAAAGAGTATATCCGTTTCGAAGATATGCCTCTTGAAACAAAAAAAGGTAAACAGATTGATGTGGAATTCATCAGCAGTCTTTATCTGGCTGATAACAAAAAAGTTATACAGTGCAACATCCGGGATATAACCGACAGAAAAGTGGCCGAAGCAACAGTTCTGAATTTACTTCATGAAAAAGAGGTAATTCTTAAAGAAGGACATCATCGAGTAAAGAATAATATGAATACAATTTATGGTCTCTTGAGTCTCCAGGCGGATGATAATGAGAATGTAGAAACAAAAAATATACTGTTGGATTCTGCGGGTCGTGTGAGAAGTATGATGGTTCTGTATGATAAACTATATCGTTCCGAAATAAACAGTTCATTATCTCTTCGCAAATATCTCCCGTCTCTGATTGCAGAGATAGTGAGCATATTTCCGAAAAAACCATCAGTGCAAATTGAAACTCATATTGAGGATATAGTCTGTACTGCACGGATTTTGTCATCGCTGGGAATTATTATCAATGAGCTTATTACCAATTCGATGAAGTATGCTTTCTCAGGGAGAAATGACGGGAATATAACAGTAACGGCATCAAAGAAAGAGAACCGGGTTATAATAATTTATAAGGATAACGGTTCAGTGATTCCCGAATCTGTTACATTTGAAAAAACCACGGGATTCGGAATGCAGCTTATAGGTATGCTTGTAGTGCAGATAAACGGTACTGTAGAAATTATCCGGGATAATGGAACAAGTTTCGTAATTGAATTTGAGATTTAGCGTTTTCTGGAAGCTTTATCTGAAGATAAGCTGAAGAGATTCAGCTGAAGCATAACCATATTCGTAGGTATACTCAGTTCTGATTTTTACATCTGCATTTGAGTGTACTATGTCGTGTCCGGTTAAAATCATGTCTTTGTCATAAACAGTTTTCATAATCATGATGTATTTACCAATTTTAATAAATGCCATTGCTTCGAGAATATCATTATTGTATCTGAAATCGATTGTCTGGAATAAAAATCCATCGGACTTGTAATAATCTATCTTTTGAATTTTTCTGTCATTATATGAAATAACCAGATATTCAATAAGTTCGCCATTGGTTGAATAGACATTCTCTCCGGTAATCAGTCCGGAATCATTATAAATATATGATCTGGTTCTAATAAGGACTCCAGCCGCGTTGAATGTTCTTTCAGAATAGAATTTTTTATCAGATGTATATCTATATCTGGCATAATCTGTAAGTTTTTCATTTTCATATGATGACATCTTTACAACATTGCCGTTACTGTTGTACTCGATTTTTGTCGCCGTGTTCAGCAATGAGTTTACAAAGAAACGGAGTTCACATGGCCTTTTCGGTTCTGCGATTGCGATTGCGTTTGCTGTATTGATGAGCAGAGCAATGATTAGTATTATAAAAACATTTTTCAATTTCATATATATCCGTGTTAAAATAATTTCAGCAGTTCTTCCGGAGACTGTATCATAAGTTTCGCGCCATGCTCCATGAGCTCTTCGGCGTTTCTGAAACCCCATAAAGCACCCACGGCATACATGCCGGCGGAGTTCGCTGTTTTCATATCCGAACCTGAATCGCCAAGGTATACAATTTGATCTGCAGGTATCTGTATCATTTCCATAATCTCAAAAGCTGCAGAAGGGTCGGGCTTTCTCGGTATCCCCGGGCGCTCTCCGAAGACAGCTTCAAATGGCCATTTGCTCAGATATTTATCAAACACTTTCATTGTTATGAGGTGAGCCTTGTTCGATAATATGGCAAGGTGTATACCTTTTTCAGTAAGTTCATCAAGGAGTTCTGTGATTCCCGGATAAGGTAGAGTTTTGTCTCCCCATCTCCCACCGTATTCCTTAAACATTTTATCAAGACAGAGATCGATTGTCTTTTCTTGACGTGCATCAGGCGGGAGAACACTTGTGACGAGATTGCGAAGCCCTTTTCCAATGAAATATTTATATTCCGGAATAGTATGAAGAGGAAATCCCATTGAGGCGAGAACCGTATTCATGGAGCTTCCAAGATCATCAATTGTGTCAAGGAGTGTTCCATCCAGATCAAAAACGACAGCTTTAAAATTATTCATATATATCCACTTTTATTAATGCTTCAGCGGGAGATTTTTTATTCGTGCCATTGAGGGTTCCTTTGGGATTCTATCATTGATAGTTAAATTATAACATATATTTAATTTAATGCAAGTTTAATTATTTTTTTCTGGGAAAAACAAATCTGTACAGACCCGCCCCCTCTGCCCGCTGGGCATCTCCCCCATGAATGGGAGGAGAGGTGTGGTAAATATTCACATATTCTCCTTTCTCCCATTCCATGGGGAAAGGTGCCCAGCGGGCGGATAGGGGCGGGAGGGGTATTATTAATGTTTATTTATTTCTTTTATAATAATATTGATTACCTCTCTTAGCTGTTCGATAATCATTTCATTGCTGAATCTGATTATTGTAAATCCCATATTTCTAATAAAGTGTTCTCTTGCTTTATCCCGTTCCGCCTGATTATTATGTACTCTGCCATCAATTTCAATTATTATTTTTTTTGAAAGACATGCAAAATCAGATATAAAAAAGTATGAATTACCGTCGATATTGTAAATTAACGGATGCTGACGTCTGAATTTGACACCAATTTTTTTACTGCGTACCTCTGCCCATATCAGCTTTTCAGCTGTAGTCTGGTTATTTCTTAAATCTCTGGCAAGCTTTGTTATTTCGTTCATATATGACCTCCTAGTAATAATACGTTTGAGGGTGAGTTTTTTTTAAAATTTTTTGTTAAGGGTAGATATTTCTGCCGCCCCCTCTGTCGCGATGCGACATCTCCCCCATGAATAGGAGGAGAGGTGTGGTAAATATTTTAGGTTCTCCTTTCTGCCGCCCCCTCTGTCGCGATGCGACATCTCCCCCATGAATGGGAGGAGAGGTGTGGTAAATATTTTAGGTTCTCCTTTCTGCCGCCCCCTCTGTCGCGATGCGACATCTCCCCCATGAATGGGAGGAGAGGTGTAGTAAATATTCCATGTTCTCCTTTCTCCCATTCCATGGGGAAAGGTGCCCGTAGGGCGGATAGGGGCGGGGCAAGTATTTTACAATATTCTAAAATATTTTACTTATATAATCTTAATTATTGCCGAAAATATAATGAGACATAACTGTTAAGGAGGAACGCTATGACAGCAATCAGATTCCCTAATTCAGTTGGTATTGGTACTAACGGCAGCAGGACCGGCAACAGTCACAACGAGATGAGAGGTCCAAGGCGTATTGTAAAAAATGATCGTGAAAGCGATCTTATTGAAATATCATCTGAAGCAAAAGTACGATTTGAAAGAGATAACCTTATTAAGCTTGAGAGGGTTAAGCTTTTAAAAGATGTAAAGGAATATTCCGCAAGTCTGGATGAGGATATACGTTTTAAAGAAGCAGATTTAAGGAATGTCTACAGGCTTGGTAAAATATTTGAATCGAAGGAAAAGGTCAGAAACGGTTTTTACGATCTTAATGAAGATTTTGTGCTTAGAAAACTACTTGAGAAACCGGAGGTTTAAGCCGATAATATTGAGTCCGGAGATCTTTTCCGGGCTCATGGAGGTTTTATGGAAAAAACAGGGATTGTTAATTTTGCCATACATGTTTTAGGATGCGGCTGTGACAACAGCGTATTTGATTCCATAGAGAAAGAAGACAACTTAATACTCAACTGCGGTGTTAAACTTCGGAAGAAAATTATTATCGGACATAGACTTTTAATTTATATTGCAGATGCCGGAGATATCAGGCCTGCTGATGTCACGGCTGTTATTTCTGAAGGTGTTTCAGAAAGGGATAATATGGGTTACAACAGATTAAGGCTTGCCATTGTCACTCCCC
>JBBRFT010000046.1:0-19011 GCA_038241375.1 Spirochaetota bacterium | reverse complement strand
GGTGCTGACGTCGGGACTGTAATTCTTTTTGGTTTGATTGCATCTGTTCCTGCTGCACTTTCAGGCTGGTTCTGGGCAAATTATATCGGTAAAAAGTATGACATCAAACCCGAGGTTGAGGAGAGCTACAGCCACCTTATTGAGAAATACGGCAAGCTCCCGAATACTTTTATGTCGTTTCTTCCGCTGGCTCTCCCTATTCTTCTTATTCTGCTCAAGTCAATATCAGCTTTTCCAAGTCTCCCCTTTGGTGCAAAAGATAGCTTAACCTACATCTTTATCAATTTCATCGGAGACCCGGTAACCGCTCTCATGATCGGAGTTATTACCAGTCTCTTCCTTGTTAAAAAAGAGGACCTGGGTACAGCAGTTGACCAGTGGATGGGTCACGGTATTAAAGATGCAGCGATTATTCTTGCTATCACCGCGGCGGGAGGTTCATTCGGTAAAATCCTCCAACTGTCACCTATGATTGAATTCATCAAGGTAAATATGTCAGTGCTTAATCTGGGAATTTTTCTTCCTTTTATTATCTCGGCTTCATTAAAAACAGCACAAGGTTCATCAACTGTTGCGATTATAACTACAGCAGCCATTATAGCTCCGCTAACAGGTACAATGGGACTTAATCCGGCATTAACCGCAGTTGCCATCGGGGCAGGTTCAATGGTTGTATCTCATGCCAATGACTCGTATTTCTGGGTTGTATCACAATTTTCAAATATGCCTGTAAACACAGCATACAAAATATACACAACTGCAACAGCGATAGAAGGTACGGTGGCATTCGGTGCATGTTTGATAATTAGTCTCTTTGTTTAAATTGAATTTTTAGCGGGGAGCTTTTTACAGCTCCCCGTTAAAAAAATTCATTCGCCTCCTGTATCTCAACAGGGGGTAATGGAAAATCTTTTAAAATTACAATATCATTTTAAAAGATTAATATTTCAATATTGAATCTCCATACAAGAGAGAACTATTCCAGAAATGGACTACAGGAGAAAAACTTTAATGCTGAATAATTTCAGGAAATGGTTTTATGGAAGAATGGCTCTGAACAACATGACTGCAGGTAAAGCGGAGAAAGCCGAAACGTGGTACAAAAAGCTTGAGCTTATTGAACCGGATAGTCTACCAGTGCTTCACAATCTTGGTGTTATTTATATATCACTTAAAAAATATGATGAGGCCGAAAAATACCTGCTACGGGAGATTGAGTTATACGGAGAATCTGAAATACGATACAGAGTAACAGGTGATCTCTATTACGCCTGGGGGGAAAGAGATAAAGCAGGTAAAGCCTACGGTAAAGCTCTTTCAATTTTACAGAACGGATACGGCGATAAAAGCACCGAACGCTTTCTGAGAAGAAGAATAAAACATTGTAAAGAGATATCCCTATACAAAAAAGCTAAGGAAGGCATCCGTCATTATGAAGAAGGACTTGCGCTGTATACAAAAGGGGAATATAATAATGCATTTGAACTTTATAAAAAAGCGGCTGAATACGATAACACCGGGTTCCTGGCGCTTAACGCTGCTGGAGCAGTTCTAATGAATACCACCGGAGACTATGAAAACGCACGAACATATTTTATAAAAGCGCTCGAACTGGCAGATATACCCTTGATACAGGGAAACCTGGCCATTGCTGAACATAAAATCAGAGAGAAAGAAAAAATGGGGGAGCGATGAACGATCAAAAAGCAATGGAAATTCTTGAATCTGTTTTCAGAGCGGGCCTCATGAGAGTTGACCCTCTTAATATGATGAAAAAACAGCTTAAACTGAAAAGTGATAAGCTTATAATAGATACAGGCACTGAAAAACATACGGTAAATCTAGGAAAATTTGAAAAGATAATTGTCACCGGAATGGGTAAAGCTTCAGCACGTATGGCCCTGGGACTTGAAGAGATACTCGGATCGAGAATCAGCAGCGGTATTATTGCTGTTAAATACGGACACATTGAGACTTTAAAATACATAAAACTCATGGAGGCGGGACACCCGGTCCCCGATGAAGGATCAATTAATGCAGCAAATACAATACTCGGATTTATAAAAAATGCCGGTAAAGATGATCTGATTATCAATCTTATCTCAGGAGGAGGATCTGCCGTAATGTGCTCACCCTACACCGGGGCCGGCGGCATTTCAATTTCGCTGGAAGAGAAACAGGCCGTATCAAAAATATTATTATCATGCGGAGCGGAGATCCATGAAATAAACTGTATCAGGAAACACCTTTCCAATGTTAAAGGGGGAAGACTTGCGGAGATTATGTACCCGGCACAATCTCTCAATCTTATTCTATCAGATGTTGTTGGTGACAATCTTGATGCAATCGCTTCAGGCGCCACTGTTCCCGACAGTACAACTTTTAGTGACGTAATAGAAATAGTTCACCGGTATAATCTGGGGAATAAACTCCCTGTAAAAGTAATGAACCTGTTCAATGCCGGTGCTGAAGGAAAAATTCCCGATACTCCGAAACCGGATAGTGACGTTTTTAAATCTTCTTTAAACATACTCATCGGAACAAATCACCACGCCCTTCTTGCCGGGGCAGCCGAAGCTGAAAAACTCGGGTGCAAGACTGAAATACTTACATCGGTGCTCACAGGTGAAGCACGTGAAATTGCGCACTTCTTCGCGGCTATGGGACGGGATGCATGTCAGTGGAGAGACCAGTCCAAGCTTCCTTTATGCATCATTGCAGGAGGAGAAACCACTGTTACACTTAAAGGGGAAGGACTTGGCGGACGAAATCAGGAGATGTCTTTATCTTTTTTAAACAATCTTGGCAAATCACAAAAATTTGCAGAGAGAATATTTTTTCTCTCTGCCGGAACAGATGGTAATGACGGTCCCACTGACGCGGCAGGAGCTTTCGCATCACTGGATATATACAAACGTGGCAAAGAGATGGGGCTTGATCCTGAAAAATATATAGCGGCAAGCGATTCGTATCATTACTTTGAACAGACCGGCGGACTTTTTAAAACCGGACCTACAGGAACAAATGTCTGCGATATACAGATTATGCTTGTAGTGTAGTAAAAAAGTCATCATGTCTGATATATTATTGGTTTAGCCGATAAAAATGAGCATAAACTGCTTTTTTAAGTTTGTAATTTACTATTTCAATAAATTTAAAAGAGACAAAAAAATGAATAAAATAATTAACAAATTTTTATTCGCCATTTTATTAATCCTGATCATTCCACACTCTTCAGTACATGCGGCAGACTTTAATATCGGAGCAACTGCATGGTAGACTATAGGGGATTTTGACCGGTAGGGGGAAGGAGAAATTGAATACGATCCCGGAATTCTCTACGAACCTGTAATCTCATACACAATAACACAAGACATGAATCCTTCATTTGTTTTTCTCTATGGGAAATTTGATCAGGCAGTTGAAGGTACAGGATATTCTATTAACTCTGAATTTATAAGATATGACAGCACCAGCAGATTCTATGGAGTTACACTTACAGCAGTTTATTCATTCAATATCTAATTTTCGTGAAACATAATATTAAAAAATGTGCACTAAGAGGGCACATTTTTTAATATTAATCCGGAGAATTAAATCTTACAATAAAAACTTCATTCCGCTACATAGTAGGTATATTCGATGCTCTGTCCTTCTTTATTTTTTCTTCTTTTACTTTCTTCTCTTCTGCAAGTCTTTTAGCTTCTTCTTCCTGACGTTTTTTCAGCTCAGCTTCCTCTTTAAGTCTTTCTTCTGCAAGTCTCTTCTCTTCTGCAATTTTTTTTGCAGCTGAAACTTTATCGTCTTTTTTAACCGAAGATTCTTTTTTCTCATCCTTCTTTTCAACTTTACTTTCTTCTACAACTTCAGGTCCAGCAACTGTCTCCTTTCTGATCTCTTCTTTCAGTTCAAGAGTAAGATCGGGCATCTCTTCTATTTTTATCTCTTTAACAGCTGTCTCTATCTCTATCTTTTCAGCTGGAGTCATCTCCATAACGGGAATAACCATATCTCCCATTATAATACGATCTACGGCTTTTTTATCAATGTACGGTGTAGTATTTCCCGATTCAACAGATACTGTTTTATCTTCAATAATTTTGCCGTCCTTAACAGGGTTAACCTCAACTGTACCTTTTACAACTGACATTTTAGCGCCTTTTTTGTCACTGATAACAGTAAAGCTGGTACCTCGCACAGCCGCAACAGCTGTAGGAGTTTTTACTTTAAAGCCGGTCCCTTTGAGTTTTGACAAAGTAAGAAGAACTTTACCATTATCCATATCAATTACAGTATCACTACCGGTTTTATCTGCAATGGAGGCGATTGTCACCTTACTGTTTTCCTTTATTCTGATTACACCGGAAGTACCAAAAACAAGATCAGCAACGGAATTTTTACCGGTTTTTATAGTATCAGTAGCTTTAACCTGGTCACCCGGGTTAGCCGAAACTTCACCAGCACTCCCTGAGATTTTGACATCTCCTAGAATAAACTGAACCTTAAAGAAAAAAACATCTGCTTGTTCCGGGGCAGGAACATCTTTTTTACCACATCCGAAGATTAACAAAATCAGAAAAAATACTGAAACAATATTTATAATTTTATTATTCATACAAGACTCCTTTACTAAAACAAATCAGATGTAATAAATCAAATTTATTATTTAAATAATAAATATTTTAAAAATTTTGTCAAATAGAATCAACGTTAATTTTTTAAAATAAATTTGGTAGCAATTGAATTTGGGGGACGCAGCGCATAAAATGAGTGATTATCAGAGAGTTGCTCCTGTAATGGCCCATTTTAAGCACAACGCGAAGTGCTGTGCCCATAAAAAATAACATCTCTTAATAATGAAAGAACTTGACTTCATTCATTAACCCTGTTAAATTATCCGGGAAAATATTTTAATTTTAATCAACTCTTATTACTGAACCCTTCTAAAATAATTATACGTTGAAACACGATTTATTAGAGTCGTCATTAAAATTAATTAATACGGAGCAATTATATGAAAAAACTACTACTGGGATTTATACTTTTTTTCCCTGTATTTTTATTCGCATCAACCTACGATGATATGGCAAATGAACTACTAAAAAAAATACCTGCCAAAGACAAAACAAAAGTTATGGCCGTAATGCCTTTTTCATCTGATAAAAAATTCGCTTCAGACGCGACCATAGCGACAGAGGAGATGACTAAAGCCCTGATTAACGCAGGTGCAAATGTTTCGGAACGAAGTCAGATCGACAAACTTTTGAAAGAGCAGGAACTCCAGCAGGTTGGAATACTCACCAACGAAGACGCAGGTGAGATAGGCCAGGGACTTGGAGCTAAATATGTTATTTTAGGCTCCCTTTCTGAAATCAATAAATATGGCGAAGAGGGTAATATAGGTCTAAAAATCAACGTAAAACTTGTTATGTCCGCCAACTATAAAGTTCTGGCTGCAGCTTCAGGTGAAGCTCTTGCCGGCGACGCTTCATCAGGATATAAACGAAAATCTTTGAGAAAAACAGCCGAGTATCCTCAGTTTCTTGAAATTTTTGCCGGCGCTAATTTATATAAATATTCAGGTAATTATGACGGCGCCGATGTAGAATATGACAGTACTACAGGTTTTTCTGCAGGTGCAAGATTTATTCATGAGAGTAAAAGTTTCTTCACATCGGGCTGGGAATTTGTTTACGCAACAAGAGACTACGATAAAACGATAACAAAATTTAACTCATACAAGATGAGCTGGTTCCCGATGATACGGATCCCCCTATGGGCATATATGCCCTCATTGCCTGATTATACCAGTATTTATTTGGGATATTCAATAGGATTCGGAGTCAGCAGTGTAACATATACTGCAGGTGCCATGGAGGAGAACTCAAAAGGGTTCGGTATATGCACATCAGCTATTGCAGGTCTTAGACTGGGGGTGTCTGATTCAATCTCATTCATTGGAGAATTCAGATATGCCCCGTCAGCTTTTAATAATTATTACAGAAGACATAAAACATCCGGAGAAAATATCGCAATCTCCGAAGAAGAGACAGGTCCATCCGTATATTTCGGAATAAGCTTTACCCCTTAAAAATAAACGGATTACATTTTATTTTAAGTAGTAATTCCTAAACTTTTTTACAATTAGAAGGCTCTATTCCCCCGCCGCCGAAGGCGCCGGGGGCGCCGGGGGGATAAAATCTCGTATCTTATATAAAATAATTAGAGGTAATAAAATCCATGAAGTTTAAAGCAGTAGTCGCATCAGTATTCGTAGTTTTGATATGTACTCAACTCACAGCTGCTCCAAAATTTAAGAAACAGCTGAACAAACTGAAAGAGATGACTCAGCAGAAAAAAGAACCGAAATATGATCTGGAATTAAAAGATGGGACTGATCTGGAAACAGCAGTGATGACGCTGCTTCCTAAAAACAGCACACTTGTACACCAGATTACGGAGGGTGTTTATGGCCCTTCAGACGGAAGTAACGGTGCAAATATAAATGTAATATACAGCACTGACGGAAAAAACCCCGAGATAATGGTTTTAACCCCTATAAAAGCCGGCAAGTATAACAAAACCAAAACAGAAGTATTGGATTTCGGTGCGAGGAAAAATATAGAGGTTGTATCCGTATTCTATAATCAGATTGATAAAGACGCACCGCGTGAACTTTTAATACTCTGCCAGATCTCAGGGTACAAAGATTTTGGATACAAAACTGTAGTTTTTGACTGGCAGAAAAATTCTTTTAAAAGAGTTCCGGCCCTTGAATCTAAACTCGCCGGACAATATCCTGCAATAAATGTCCGCAGAACATTACACGCTGTTCTGGCGGAATAGCAGCAAATGCGACAGAGGTGCATAACCTGCACCTCTGTATAACCTCACTCTCGAAAATTAAAAATATTTTCATCTGGTCAAAGTACTTGCCATCAAACAGTGTATTTTAATATTTTTGTATTTTATAAAATAAAAAAACATCCACTACCTGATAATTTGTTATATTAATAATGAGAAAACTGTATTTGCCTGAAATCAATATTTGATTTCAGGCAAATACCCGGAAAAAAGTGGGTGATAATATGAAGCATAACAGTAAACCGAATAAGCTTATTGACTCTGCGAGCCCTTACCTCCGGCAGCATGCATATAATCCCGTTGAATGGAATCCATGGGGCGAGGAAGCCTTCAACAGAGCCCGGAAAGAAGATAAACCGGTACTGATAAGCATTGGCTATTCTGCCTGTCACTGGTGCCATGTAATGGAACATGAGTCGTTTGAGAATGACCATATAGCTGAAATAATGAACCGTAACTTTGTCTGCATAAAAGTAGACAGAGAAGAACGGCCTGACATCGACAGTATTTATATGGATGCCTTACATGCCCTGGGGATGAATGGCGGATGGCCCATGAATGTTTTCACCACACCGGATCTGAAACCGTTTTACGGCGGCACCTATTTCCCTCCAGAAAGATGGGAAATGCTTCTTGAAAATATAAATAACGCGTGGAGTAATGATAAAGAAAATATTATTGATTCGGCCGAAGCTTTAACCGATGCAATATCCCGCAAAGATGAAGCGCAATATGCCACAGCAGAAATCATTTCACCTGACATTGACGGTTTATCCCGGATAGCGGGAGGGCTCAGACCTCTGTTTGATAAATTTCACGGAGGAATCACCGGAGCACCGAAATTCCCCATGCCGTCAATATGGCATTTTCTACTTAAATCGGGGAGCATACTCAAAGATGAAGAGATTCTTAAACAGGTTGAACATACACTTGATGCCATGTCAGCCGGCGGGATCAAAGATCAGTTAGGCGGCGGATTCAGCAGGTACTCGGTAGATGAAAGATGGTTTGCTCCTCACTTCGAAAAGATGCTTTATGACAACGGGCAGTTGCTGAGCCTCTACTCCGACGCATGGCGTTTCTTTAAAAAAGATGATTATAAAAAAACTGTTTATAGTACGGCAAAATTTATTCTTCATGAACTTCAGTCACCTGAGTCCGGATTTTATTCAGCTATTGATGCGGACAGTGAAGGGGTTGAGGGGAAATTCTATATATGGAGTTATGACGAAATTAAAAGTACAGCAGGCGAAGATGCCGGAATTTTTATGGACTACTATAATGTATCGAAGAGCGGAAATTGGGAGCATGGTAATAATATACTCTACCGTAACATGGAGTTAAATGGAGCTGCAGAAAAATCCGGGCTGAGCGAATCTGAACTATCGAGTCTGCTTAAGGGAGTTGAACAGAAACTCCTTACAATCCGGTCTGAGCGGATACGGCCCGGACTTGATGATAAAATTATCGCAGGATGGAACGGACTCCTTCTAAAAGGTTTATGTGATGCGTATAATGCATTCAATGACGATCTATTTCTCAATGCTGCTGTAAAAAATGCATTGTTTATAAAAAACAGAATGATCACAGATGGCAGACTTTACAGAAATTATAAAAAAGATATCCCATATACCGATGGAACTCTCGAGGATTACGCCCTCGTGATTCAGGGATTTATCTCTCTCTACCAGACAGACTTTGATGAAGCATGGCTTCGCGATGCGGAAAGCCTGTGCAGATATGTCCTTAAACATTTTTCAGATACGGAAAACAGTCTTCTTTATTTCACAGACGAAAACAGTGAAAAACTAATCACACGGAAAAAGGAAATTTTTGATAACGTTATACCTTCATCAAATTCAGTCATGGCATCGAATTTCTATTTAATGGGGAGACTATTGTCAGATAATTCATACATTGATATTTCCGACAGGATGCTGCGCGATATATCAGCACTTTTAGATAGGGGATTACAATTTATGTCAAACTGGGCCGGATTATATTTTTACAGATCCTACCCCACTGCAGAGATTGCAATTTGCGGTCCGGAGCTTAAAAATTTTAAAACTGAAATTGATAAAGAATGGATACCCAATAAAATTATGGCGGGGAGCACGGAACTTTCATCACTTCCGCTGCTTAACAACCGATTCCCGGGAAATGATGACACGAAAATTTATATCTGTTCCGATAATACCTGCGGGTTACCGGCAGATACAGTTGAAGAAGCATTGAGCGGGATAAAGCATCCATAAATTGAATCATATTACAACCAGCCGCATTCAAATCATCTCGGCCTTATCAGAGGTCACCAGAAATAATCTTTGAAGATAAGTTACTCCATATCTTCGAAATCGGGAAATACGGAATTAAAAAAAATACTACACATTGAGTTCTCCGTCACTCTGCATACTTTCTGTAAGCTTTTTCAGGTCCTGAGCGTTATCCCTGAGATTATTTGTAGACTCGGTATTCTTCTGAAGGATATTATTAAAATTTTCAATAGACATAACTACATCGGAAATTGCTGACTCCTGTTCTGTCATAGAAAGTTCTATCTGATCAGACTTATTCTGTACAACTTTTGCTTTAAGATTCATCTCCTCTTTTATAGTCTTCTGTTTTTTCATCTGATCCAGAGCCTGAACAGACTTCTGCTGCAGCTGATTTATATTCTTCAGAAGTGAATCAATAAATTCAATTATTTCAACTATGTTTGCATTACCCTCTTCAACATCTTTTTTATTTTTCTCCACAAGTCCTGAAATCAGTTTAAGTTCCTGACTGGAGTGGTCCGCCAGTTTTCCGATCTCCTCTGCAACAACGGCAAATCCTCTTCCATATTCACCGGCTCTGGCAGCTTCTATTGTAGCATTAAGGGAAAGAAGATTGATTTTATCAAAAAACTCCTCCATTACTGTAACTACAGATAATATCTCACTTGAATTTCCTGAGATTTTCTTATTTGTTTCGTCAAGTTTAACGGAAGTACTCTCACCTTTTTTTGTCTGATGGAGTACTGAAATAAAAATTTCAGATATTTCATTACCGTAATCCTCCAGCTGATCAACAGAGAGAGCAAGAACATCGAAACTTTTAAAGAGCTCATGGATTGAATCGTTCTGCTCCTTTGAAGCAAATGACACGCTTGTAGTATTCGCGGAAATCTCCTCCATCGACGCGGCCAGCTCTTCAAAAGTTGCCGCCTGGCTCTGAAAACTTTCAGAAAAAGAATCAACAACATCTGACGTTACATGTATAGACTCTGTTAATTTATTAAACGTCTGATTCATAATTGAATTAAGACTGCTGATCCTCTTGAACTGTTCAATGTTTTTGTTCGATTCATTTACAGTCCTTTCAAGCGCTCTGTTCAGAATATTGGTTGCCGATACCCCTATGGCAAAAACTCCAAGCAGTGTCACGGTCCCGTCCATAAGAGTTGTCTTTGCTATATCAACAACAATACCCTCCGCAACCGGCAGAGCTTTTAAATAATAATATCCGATATGTGTCGATATAAAAGCAATCAGCGTGACCACAGTAAAACGTATTGAACAGAACAATGAAGTATATATAAGAGCCATGAGCATAAAAAATCCCAGAGACACCCCTGCAATGTGCGGCGGCTTTGCAATAAATCCAAGAGCTGCAAGCGATGAAGTAAAAAAAGCGAATGTATTCAAACTGAGCTGCACACGACCGCTTTTTAGTATTGCAAGTACAATTATCGTCACTAAAGTTGCGCTTGAAGTCATCATTAACACGCTTTTCGCCCTTTCTGGAGGAAGAAACAATGTCCCGATAGTTAGCAGAATCATAAGAGCAATGAAAACAAGATTCATCACCATCATAAATTGCCCCTTTTTATAGAGCACAAAATCATTATCATCGACTTTATTCAGAAAAAAAGTATTTATAGCCCGGAACAATGTTTTCATTTTAAAAGACCCTTCCCATTAATGATAGATCGTTTACAAACCATCAAATAAAATTATGAATGCGTATAAAGCAGTAATACCTGTAATAAATTTTATTATTTTATTCAGCAGAAAATTTCTTTGTCAAGATAGTATTTTTAATCACGAATAAAACTTTATATCTCATAAGTATAAATAGGACTAATGAATATAGCCGGGCATGGTTACTATTTTCTATTCTCTAATCCTCTTTCCAGCAATTCAGCCACGACTTCATTCACGCTTGTCTGCTTTTCCGTTGCGATATTATGAATCTTATCCACGAGATCAGCGTTTATCTTAACCGCAAAAGGAACAAGACCTTTTGCCTGATCAAGCCTCCTCTGTTCCCGTTTATCAACCGGTTTTACCACATCTTTATTGAAAGGACCAGACTCACTGTTTCTCTCAATTTTACTGTTAATTTTACTGCCTATGGATTTTTCAATATCTGTTCTTTTCATTTTTTTCCTTTTGGGTGAAGCTGAAGTTAAATAATAACTACTTATTAAATTTACCTTTTATGAATTATATGATAACAGAAAAACGTCGTGAAACTGTCAATAGAAATTCACTCTGAGAAAATCAGAATTGCCCTGTAGAAATCTATTTGCGTGGGTACACACGCTTCGGCTGCGCCTGAAATTAAATCACATACAGTTAAAATTATTATAAAATAGCAGAGATAAGACGAGGGAATAAAAAGAATGTATTACCCCCATAGAGATAAATTAAAATTAGTCTCTATGGGGGTATAAGTTTGTTAAATACTCATTAAAATTAGTGCGATAGCAGATAATATTCCTGAAAATATCGGGGTAAGCCTCATCTTATCACTTTTTCTCTTCATCCGAAGCATATTAAAGAGAAATCCTGAAATGCTTAGAATAAGCAAAAAAACAAGGAGTGCATAAATTGCCCCTGATGCCCATGCTCCGGCTCCTTTCAATCCGGGTCTGCTCGCAGACATACCGGAGGAGGTAGGATTGGATATAGCAACCATTATAAAGGTTGCACCGATAATTATCCATGACACGATAGATATACCGCTTATTATGTTCATAATTGTATCGGGTCCAAGTCTTCTATTTTTCATAAATATCCTCCTGAGTCCTATTTAAAACAAAACAGTACTTTATACAGTTCTACAATTATAGTAATAATAGGCTCTTTTTTATCAATATTTTTATTAAAATATTCTAAAAAAATACATAATAATATTTTGAATATCTATCCCATCATGGGGAGACTAAAAAAGAAATTGGCATATTCTCCTGGAACTGAATCTATCCAGACTTTACCTTTATGCTTTTCAATAATTTTTTTGCAGATGTATAATCCAAGTCCTGAACCTTTTATCCCTTCAGTACCCTTCTGTTTTAATCTTCCGAATTTTCCGAATAGTTTAGTTTCGGCATCCTCTTTAGATATACCTACTCCCTGATTGTATATTGAAAATACAACTTCATTATCTTTTTCAAATACAGTCACTTTTACTTCTGTTGATGCTGTTCCATATTTGATGGCATTGTTAACGAAGTTTGTCACCACTATCTGTAAAAGATTCGGATCTCCCTGGATTACAGGCTGAGACTGGTAATCAATAAGAAGCGGCATCTTTTTTATATTTGATGAATACTCAGGAATTTCAACTACATGTTTTACTACATCGTTTACAAAATCTATCTTTTGATGAAATGACTCAAGATCATCAAGTTCCATTTTTGAAAGATCGATGTAGCTGCGTATTATATCTTCAAGATACTGGCAATTTCTGATTATAGTTTCCAGGATCTCTTTCTGTTTCGGTTCAACATTACCAAAGTATCCTTTAGCAAGTGTCTGCGCTGTCGTGTGTACAACAGACACAGGGCTCTTCAGTTCATGGGATACTATCGCCATTAGATCAAGCATTGTTGTTTCTTCGTTTTCAGCCGATTTAATAGCATTATGTATTACATCGCGAAATTCATCGGGAGTAAAAGGTTTAGGGATATAGTCGAAAGCTCCCATTTTCAGAGCTTCTCGGGCAGTTTCAGCCGTGGCAAATCCTGTAAATATAACCACTGTAAGATCAAGTTTTCTCTCTTTAACAGTACGAAGCACATCCATTCCGCTCATACCGGGCATCATAAGATCTGTAATTACCAGATCGTATTTTTCCTGATCAATTTTAGCAAGACCATCCTCACCTGAATAGACTGTATCTATCTGATAATCCTCGCCTCTCAGTATTCTTAAACAGCTTTTAAGAACAATATCTTCATCATCAATTATTAATATCTTTTTCTGTTTACTCATACTTGCCCCCCCGCCCCCCAACCCCCCGGAGGGGGACTTTTAATTGTAATGAAATTAAAATTCACCGTTTCTCTGCCTTTAAGCCCACCTCCGGGGGGGTTGGGGGGCTTTGCCCGGGAGCTCTGTTTTCCACATAAAATGCGGTGACAAGTCTGCCGGGAGCAAGCTATTCTACTATACAAATTTATTAATCTTCTCTATAAGCTCGTCAATGTCAACGGGTTTTGTAAGAAAATCACTAATATTCGGTAAAAAACTCTGATCAGCATTTAAAGAAAAACGTGAGTTTGTCACCTGATCGATCGCAGTCAGCATGATAATAGGAATATCTTTTACTGCCGCATATTTCGATCCGTCTCTTTTGCTTCTAATCTGATATACAGCTTCGAAACCTGCAGTATCTGTCTCCATCATAACGTCAAAGATGACAAGGTCAGGTTTTTCAGAAAGTACTTTTTTCAGGCCTTCCACGCCGCTGTTAGCTTCAACAACTTCAAAATTATTCATCTTCAGCGCCTGAGCAAGGGTAACAACAAGATCCTTATCATCATCAACAAGAAGTATTTTTTTTGACATCTGTGCTCCCCCTCAATTATCCAGAAGTTTATAAATAACGTTTCGATCTTCCCAGGCTTTATTCCTTTCGTATGCGTCAATTGGAAATTCCATCTGCTTAAGTTCAATAGGCGCAACCTGTTTATCTACAAGTCCAAGAGCAAGTGCTACACCGTAAATTATAGCCTCTGGTCTTGGAGGACATCCGGGTATATAATAATTCACGGGAACAACTCCTGTTGCTCCGCCGGTTACGTTATATGAATCGAACCAGCATCCGCCGCCTGTCGCGCAGGAGCCTATACCGAATACAAGCTTCGGATTTGGAAGCGCGTCATAAGCTTTTTTTACAAATGGAAGAGTCGGCCTTGTTACAGCTCCGGAAAGAAGCATAACATCGGCATGTCGGGGGGAAGCGACAAGCTTCATCCCGAACCTCTCAACGTCGTAATAAGGAGTAAGGACGTTGAGTATCTCTATATCGCAGCCGTTACATGCACCAGTGTTACAGTGGTACAGCCATAATGACTTGCCGAAAATTTTCTTTGATAGATTAGTAAACATATCTATTCTCCTAGTTTCACAGGTCTTTTATAGTTGGCAGTCTTTTTAAGCATTTCAGCATCAAAATGATCAGTTGTCTGCCTGATGAGAGCACGTGCTTCGATATTATCATATCTGTATCCGAAAAGATCAAGTCTATCTATCTTGTTCTCAGTTTCCATATCATAGCATCTTCCGCATCGCTGACATGTGAGCATAAAAAGTTCAATGCTTTCAGTTAAATCCTCTTTGTCGCCTGTTGCAGTTTCAAACTGTTTGGTCATGGTAATTGCTTTTTCAGGACATACATCTGCACATCTGCCGCAGTAAGTACATCGCGATGCATCATACACCATAAGTCTCACTTCCTGACAGATGTCGCGGACAAGTATTGTACGCGCCGGACAATGATTCGCGCATCCGCCGCATCCGATACATTTCTCGTGATCCCAGTAGGGCATTCCGCGAAAATTCTCAGGTACAGGCCTTTTCTCAAAGGGATAATTCAGAGTAACTACACCCGGTTTAATCACCATTAAAACCTGTTTAATTTTACTTGTTAACCACATGGTTATCCTCCTTACCCCTTATATTCCGTATACCGAGAGTCCCACCGCGCAGAGTGCAAGGACTACCAGTACAGAGTAATATCTTATTGCCTGATCTATTCTTAACCTGGGGTTAGTGGAACCGATCAACGCTATGAAAACATACACACATGCAATTTCAGCCAGCTGTATAATAATATCTAAGGCATAAATCCCTGTGTACAAGAAAGGTATGAACACCATTACAAAGAGAGCTGCGTAAAACATCTGTTTCATCATCATTGCATATTTAAACAACGCATAGTTCGGACCGCTGTACTCGAGATAAGGTCCTTCAAGTAATTCCTGCTCTGCCTCAGCTATATCAAAAGGCTGTTTACCTACAAATGCCTGAAGAGCCGCGAGATAGAGTACAAGCATAAGTCCTACAGCCCAACTGTATCCATTATTAAGAACACTGAAAATTGTCGTATCGATTCCAAGACTTTTAACTCTCATCGCTCCGACAAAGAATGTCATTGCGAGTACAGGCTCAACCATAATCATCGTAACCATTTCCCGGCTTGCACCCATCATCGCAAAGGTGTTTTTACTCGCAAGGGCTCCGATAAGTATGGAAACTCCTCCAAGTACAAGTAGATAAATTATAGTAATAACATCCGCATACTGAGTCAGAAAGTTTGCCTTATAACCGAAAGGAATAAAACATATCACCGACAAAACAGCGGCAAAAGACATCATCGGAGCAAGAGTGAACGCCCAGTTTCCCGCCACAAGATTTTCTTTACCAAGCAACTTGATTATATCGTAATAGGGCTGAATTATAGGCGGCCCCATCCTCGACTGTACCTTCGCTGTAATCTTTCTTACTATCCCCTCAAACAGAGGTGCAAGAGCAAGGAATATAACAAGGTTGATTAAAACATATACTATATCCATAATTCACTCCCCTCACTTATTGCCGCGTGATATAAATTCTAACTCAGACTTACTCATAATTCTATTCTTTCCGGATGCTACGTTAATTACCGAAACCCTGTCTGTACATGAAAAGCAGGGGTCAATACTTCCCACAATGATCGGGAAATCCGCGAACTGATCGCCGAGAAGCATAGCCGGTATTGCCTGAAGATTCGGATATGTGGGGGCGCGGACTCTCCATCTATCAGGACGATTCTCTTCACCTGTAATCACAAAGTGTACAGACTCGCCTCTTGGAGCTTCCACTACCGATATTCCATGTTTGAGCGGAGGTATCTCTTCAGTTAAACTAGTGAGAGTCTCTCCTCCCGGCATTTTGTCCACAACCTGTCTCATGATGCTGATTGATTCAAAAACTTCAAGCATCCGCACAACAAGTGTTCCCCATACGTCGCATGTATCTGTGACGGGTACATCAAACTTAAGTTCACTATATGCAGCGTATGGATGATCTCTTCTTGCATCGATGTCAACCCCTCTTGCTCTCGCAACGGGTCCGACCAGACTCCATTTGATGGCCTCTTCTTTAGAAAGATAACCGACTCCTTTTGTCCTTTTGTGCACGGCTGAATCACCAATAATAGATTTATATATTGTATGTACTTCCTCTTCCACTTTTTTAATAACTTTAAGAATATCGTCAGTAGTCTCTTTATCTATATCTCTTCTTACTCCGCCGACGATAACCATACCGTAGGTTTTTCTGTTTCCGGTAATACGCTCACTTAGCCACATGATCTGCTCACGGATTCTCCATGCCTGCATAAATACAGTATCGAATCCGATAAGGTGTCCGGCAACTCCAAGCCATAGAAGGTGCGAGTGAAGTCTTTCAAGTTCAAGAAACATTACCCGAAGATATTCCGCACGCTTCGGTATAACAATACCTGCAGCCATTTCAACAGCCTGTGAATATGCAGTTGCATGAACTGATCCGCATATACCGCATATCCTTTCAGCTATAAATGGGATCTCGTTATAGCTCACCTGGCTTTCGCAGAGTTTTTCAATACCTCGGTGAGTCATGAAACCTCTGTAATCACATCCCTTTATGGTCTCTCCATCCACATAAACTGCAAAATGTTCAGGCTCGTGAAGTGCTGTATGAAACGGTCCCACAGGAACAATTGAACATCCCTCAGGACACTCATCAAGCTGATACGCAACATCTTCAGCCGATGGCGGTACAAGATTGTACGGCACCTCTTTTCTGAGCGGATAAATATCCGTAGGCCAGTCATCAGCAGTGATAAGCTTTTTAGGTTTAGGATGACCTGTGAATTTCATACCAAGAAGATCAATGAACTCTCTCTCCGACCATCCAGCTCCGGGTATATCGTTTGTTATGGAATCCATAACAGGATTGTCCCCCGGTACCGCGGTTCTGAGCAGAAGAATAGAATTCTCTTTATCAAAACCAAATGTGTGAATCATTCCGATGTTGCCGTCGCGTGCGATGTTGTCGTGTCCGATACCCACAAGGTATCTACCGCCGAGAGCAACAATCTCGTTAGAAATGTCTTTTACTTTATCAACTTTTATATCGACAAAGAGTCTTGAAGCAGCAGGTGATTCGCTGCTTACTATGCTTTTGCCGTATTTATCTTTTAGAACTTTTAATACTCTGTCCAATGAGTTCATATCCTACCTCTCACCTAATAATCTGCTACTTAACATTCCCGCCGGTCCACCAGAGGAATTTTTTCAAGCTTGAAAACATACTTCTGTCACGGTATCTGTTCAGATTGTTCAGATCTGTATATCCGCATAACCAGGTTGGTACTTCACGATCTGTTGACCCGCCTGAATTTCTAAAAAGTCTTGCGATGACAAACGCCGCGGCGACTACAAGAAGTATAACCGCTGGTGTTGCCGCAGATGAAGCTCCATTTGCAAATCCGGGAATGCTGATTGAAACACCATTCATTGCTGTGAAGATATTATCATTGAGATTCAGCTGGTTAAACGGACCTGTTAATGTTGAACCTTTAGCTTTCTGAAAGACCTGAATTATCACCTGAAAATATACAAAAGGTATAAGACCTTGCACGATACAAAGAGCTGTAAGGACAATTTTAGGAAGAAGCATCCCGAATGGAACCTCTTTTATCTCATGCTTAATCGTCCACTCAGTTCCGGCAGATGTAAAGGTCATACCGAAGAATTTAACATAACATGAAAGTGTAATTGCACTTGTGAACAGCGCGATTATACCGAATATTGCAAGAAATGCTATCTCGCTCCCTGCAAGAACGGATGATGATATTATTGTCCACTTGCTTGCGAAGCCGCTGAATGGAGGTATACCGGCTATTGAAAGCGATGCTATACCTGCAACAACAGCAGTAACAGGCATGAGCTTAATCAGTCCGCCAAGCTTGTTCAGATCTTTCGTACCAGTAGCATAAAGAACGCTTCCGCTGCTGAGGAAGAGAAGACCTTTGAATATTGCATGGTTGAGAACATGATAAAGAGCACCGATTATTACTATTATAGAAAGCACTTTCAGATATCCGCTCTCTGTATTCAAAAGAAGAAGAGCAGTACCTATTGCAAATATTATATATCCAAGCTGACCTATTGAACTGTAAGCAAGGAGTCTTTTCGAGTCGCTCTGTTTCATGGACTGTACAGTACCGATGAATAGAGTAACTACTCCGAATCCCGCGATTACGCAGCCCCAGAAAAATCCGTTAAAATGAACAGTATCACTATGCGGAGTCATCCAGAAAAATGTTCTGATTATTCCGTAGATACCTGTTTTAAGCATAACACCTGAAAGAAGTGCGCTTATTGGAGATGGTGCAATTGAGTGAGCATCGGGCAGCCAGAGTTGTCCGAAAGGGAACATACCGGCTTTAAAACCGAATCCCGCAAGAATCAATCCATATATAATGTAAAGATTTACCTGTGATGAGGATCCGATCTTCTGTGTAAGAGAATGTATAGAATCCCCTATTGCTGCACCGCTGATGAAAAAATTAGCACCCACGATGAGAAGCCATGCAAGCTGCATAAGTATAAGATACTTATTGGCACCTCTCACAACTCCCTTCTCTCTGAACTCAAACTTAACAAGGAAATATGAAGCAATAGTCATGATCTGCCATGCGATGGTAAATCCTACAGAAAGATCATCGACAGTGACAAGAAGTATCATGCCGAGTATAAAGAGCGGAAGATGAAAATAATATCCGCTCAGGCTATAATCGTGATAATGATCCATATACTCAATTGAATAGAATGAGCTTATCATGGCC
>JBBRFT010000045.1:0-19209 GCA_038241375.1 Spirochaetota bacterium | reverse complement strand
AATAATATTAATATCATAATATATTATTCTATTAATTACTAATGAATTTAATTTCATTGGAATCATACTACCATCCATTCAAAAAAATTTCATTATGAAAATTTATGCTTATCGTAGAAAGAGAATATTCTTTTGTTATTTTTTTGAATCCGTTAGTGGCTAAAAATTTGTGTTGAATCAGATCTCTATTTTTAAAAACCTCATATAAAGAATCAACAGATTTTTCATCTACCAGGATACCATTGATATTATCATCAATAATTTCAGATGGACCTCCACATCGAGTTGAAATCACTGATTTTTGTAGTGACCATGCTTCAATAATTGTTCTCCCAAAAGATTCAGGTCCTCCTTGTTCAGAAACCGAACTACTGATTATACAATCGCAATTTGAAATGAATTCTAAATTATCTTTAATCCAACCCATCCAAATTATTTTATTATTTAGAACTGAAATATTTTTTAAAAAGTTCAAATATTGTACACCCTCTGTAGAATTTGGAGTACCTGCAATTATTAAATATGAATCATCTTCAATCTTATTAAATGCCTCAATTGCATATTCAATACCTTTCCAACGTTCTATTCTGGTAATAATTCCGTAGAAAAAAGCATCTTTCGAAATATTAAATTTTTTTTTAAATAAATTCTGTGGATAACAACCTAATTCTTTTATCTCCAATCCATTGGGTAATATTACAATTTTTGACTTATCGTAAAAATTATAATAATTTGCAACATGCCGACTCGGACAAAAATATTTTTCTACGAAAAGATGTGATATTTGTTTTAATTTAGGGTTCATACAATAGTCACGAACAAACCAAAATGTTTTTAATCTAAAAATTATTTTTAGAATTACACTGATCATATGACTTTGGTTAGTATTAGATATTATTAATCTCGGTTTAAATTTTAGACAAATGCATATGGAATAAAAAACTGAAAGCGACAGGCTTAATAATTTTTTTTCTGTAAATTTTGGTATTTTAATTTTTTTAAAATTAATACCATTCTCAGAACAATATGATTCCATCAAATCATTATTAATAATAAATAACTCTAAAATATTATTTGTTTTTTTGTATTGCTTGAATAAATCAACTACGGATTTTTCGGCCCCACCGAATTCATTTGCAATATTTATAATTATAATTTTTTTCATTGGCTAAAAAATGTTTTTATAATAATTACAACAAAATCTAATAAATTCAAACTCATTTAACGTCACAATCATCAGAAATATTTAATTTATTAATCCTTAACACAAAAAACCTATGATATGTAAACTCTGGGACTCTATAGGTCGTAATTAATTCCAATCCTAATTTATGCATCAGTTTTAAAAATGATTTAAGTGAATATCCCTTCTTATTAATCTCCCAATAATGTTCACCATCAAATATGTGCTTTACAATACCAAATGTTGGCCTATTGATATAAAAGTTTTTTACTCCAAATTTTGGAATATAGAAAGAATAATGCCACCGTGGTTTAGCATCCGGCAGTGATATAACAATGTATCGCTTTGCGACACGTTTGATTTCACCTACAGCTTTTTCTAAATTTTCATAAGATATATGTTCTAAAACCTGAAAAGCTGCTACGACATCATAGCTGTTGTTTTTAAAAGGTAATTCAAAAACTGAAGCAACATGATCCGGCTTAAGATCAGGATCAATATCTACAGTTTCAACATTGATGTCAAATATCCCGGCTATATTTTTAAAAACTCCTGCTCCTACGCCAATCTCCAATACCGTATCCGGTTGAAGCTTGATAATTTCATCAAGTTGATGCCAATAGCTGATCCACCTTTGTTTTGATAAATAATTACTGAATGAATAATGATCTTTATTAACCTGTTTTTTCATTACATTTCTCTTTTGTATTTATTGCTAAATAGTATAACCCAGATAATTAAAAATAAATAAGCGAATATCCCAACAATTGAATAAAGGGCGACAGTAATAACATCATCCTTAAAAAAATAAAAACCCAAGAAAAACACACCGACTTTTGATGCTGTACTAAACACCTCGTAATATAATAAAAACCTTTGAAAACCCAACGCCGGAATTGCTGCAACACTTGGCCTATTAATAAATCCACAAAAAAGAAATAATGCCAACCATCTTGCATATTCTCCAGCTAATGCCCATTCTGCACCAAAAACAAAACTAAACAACCATGGACCAAATACTACTATAACTGCAAATGGAAGAAATCCTAAAATTCCCATGGTTAATGTAACTTTGATGAGTAGCTTTTTTACATCCCCACCGTTTTGAATAGTTTCTGTAATATATGGATAAAAAACATCGTAAACTGATTGTCCAAGTAAATTAATTGGTAGAACTAATACAGTCCTTGCAATAGCAAAATAACCTGCCGAAGCTATTCCAAAAAAGCTTGCGAGCATCAACACAGGGAAACTTTGCGAAATAGCATTAATGAAAATTTGAGGAGCTCTAAATAGAGGAAAATCTTTATATCGCTTAGCCAGCACCTTACGCTTATTACTTTTATTTAAAGAATTATTGAAAAAATCTGTGATAGATAAATTTTTTCTAATACCAATTCCAAGCATAATCGCATAAAGCAGACTACCAAAAGTAGAAATTAGAATCAATACCACAGCTGCAGGTTTAATCAAACCTATACCTGCTTTTGTTATGTTTACTAAAAATGATTGTATCGTGGCTACTTTGCCGCTAAGATTAAATTCTTTTTTACGGATAATCCATTGTTGTATAATCTGATATAAAGCAGAAAATAAAATTACAAAAGGTATTAGAAATATATACGAACTAACCATTTCTATCTGTAATAATTTCACCAAACCTTTCTCAAAAATTGCAATTATACAAAAAGCAAATATCGAAATAAAAAAAGCTATATTAAGTGACAGTCTCATAAGCCCTTTTGCATCATCATCGCTTTCAGGTAACACAATTGCTATTGGATAAGCAAGTGCTGCAATTGGTGATACTATCGTCACTATTGACATAAAGACACCCTGTATACCAAATGCTTCTGGACCATATAATCGAGTTATAAGTGGTGAAAAACCTACTGTGATAATTTGCGCAGCCGCTGTGCCTGTTGCTACTACAAATACATTTCGAATAAATGGTTTTTGAATAATTCTAAAAATTCGTTCTTTACTTGATGACAAAGTGTTCAATTACTTACTCTCCATCACTTAGAAAACACAAAGGATACTCAACCTGCAATTTCTGTTTTATATATTTAATCAATTCCGTTTACCTTCAATTCTTCTTTATCTGCAAATTCTTACAAATCCCCATAGATTCCCGCCTACGCGGGAATGACAGATGTTTAGAACCCAATGCTGACTTTTACATCTTAATCAACCCGAAGTCTATTAAGCCCACCTCCGGGGGGTTTGAGAGGCTTTTAGAAAACAGACTCCACAACTATGCTTTGCCCCCTCCGGGGGTGCGGGGGCTGATACACAATCAGGGTCAACCCTCCCCCGGCCCCTCCCATCAATGGCGTGGAGTGATTAGAGAAGTGCCCTCTTCAGCTCCTCAATCTCCATTTCCATCTCTATAAACTCAGCCTCTTTCCTTTTCAGAAAATCGGCAGTTACTTTATATTTCTCTTTTATACCGTGAGGAGTAAGAACATAGCGGTAGCCTAGCTTGTTATTGCTTCTGGCAAAATTCTCAATCTTTATAAGCCCCTTCTCTGTGAGAGATTTCAGAAGCCAGTTCATCTTCCCGAGACTGTACCCCATACGGACAGCAAAATCACGTTGTGTGAAGATCTCCGAGCGTTCTAACTCTTTAAAAATCAGATAAGACTCTTCGAGAGTTATTTTTTCCGCTTTTCTGTTCACTGGTTGAACATAAATGCTTAAGACTGTTTGTCAACTTATTTACACGTTTTATGTATATTTTAATAAATTTATTTAAACATTTTATGAGTATAAATGATAAAATCTGCACAATCGCATTTTTCAGCGGTTTTCCAATATCAGGTAATTTTTTAATTTTTAATGAAAGCAATGTTTCACGGACAACAGAAGCTCTGAGGGGTTTATAAAGAAGCTGGCGCCCCTTTAATCCCGTAAAGATTAAGTTTGCGGAACTCTCCTTAAGTTTACTGAAACTTCATCCCGGTATTCATTCAATCCACGGAATCGTGTTCAGAAAATATTGCAAACTTGTAAATTATAAAATTTCGCTCGAGTGCACGATGTATATATTGCGGTAACTATCCGGTCATAGTCTGATTAACAGAATAGCCAATATTTTTGGCTTAAAGCATTTCAGTTAATACAAATTTATCACTCAGGACAATATCTCTATTTCAATTTTTGAATATGGTTTCAATTTATTAAAATCGGCATCATATGTTATTAATTTTGTGCAATAATTTTCCGCATATTTAAGATGTACTATGTCATTAATATTCCCGAAAAAATCTATCCGTGATGCAAGAGAAGTAGCATCTGATATAATCACACTATCAATATAATGCCTGCAGTATCTCTCAAAAGCAATAGATTTATTATAAATCAACGCTGAATTAATTTTTAGTTTATTCAAAGTAAAAACATATTCCTGTATAACAAGCGGTGAAATTAGAAGATTATTTCCTGCTATTGCTTCGAGAAGCAGGTTCTGTGATTTTTCCATTTTCTCAATAGTCTGATTAACAGAAGCATAGATTAAAATATTTGTATCTAAAAAAATCACCCGTTAACCTCATTACAAAGTGAATCGACATTAATATTTTTATCTATTTTCAAATCCACCGCATCTGCAAATAGAAGTTCCATACGCTCATCGGAAATCTTATTTTCTGTACTTTCCAATGATAACTTATTCTCTTCCACAAGAACTATAACTCTAACCTGTTTGTTAATCAGATCATCAGCATTCTGAAGTTCTATATATTTATTCTTTATAACTGTTTCAAACTCTATCGCGTACATTATTTTAACTCCTAAACCAAAAAATCTTCATTATTAATAAAATATGCAGATTCCCGAGGCAAAAGTCAAGGTTTTTAAAATTTCATGTCTTTAGATTTCTTATAAAAAAATCGAGGCTGGTTTCTATTCTCATTCTTTGGACAAAGAACATATTTTACAACTTTGCAAAGCGAGCCTCTAACTTCATCCCGATATTCATTCAATCCACGGAATCGTGTTCAGAAAATATTGCAGAAATAACGGATCATTCGATTTTACATAATATAAGACGCTGCATGCAACCTCTCTAAAGATTACACTACATGTTTGTATCAGCAACTCACAACCTCTATTGCCTTACACCCTTACCCTGTTTATCCAGCCGCTATTCTCGTGATACCACTTTACAGTAAGCTCAAGCCCCTTCCCCAGGCCTACACTCTCTTTCCACCCCAGTTCGCTCTTTATTTTACCGCTTCCGGTGACAGAGCTTATATCTGCGGTACTATTTTCTCGTACATGAGTTACAAACTTCCTGTAATGGATACCGGACTTGTTCATATACTCCCCCATTTTGTCGCAGAGCATATTTATTACCAGGCTGTTTTCCGGGGCTATGTCGCCGGCTATGTTATATCGCTCACCCGGCTTCCCTTTCCGGAGTATTGTCCACAGCGCGCTGCAGTGATCATCGACATAAATCATCCGTCCTAAATGGCTTCCATCCGTAACCTTAACAGTTTTCCCCTCTTTCATACTGAATATTATTCCCGGTACCGGTTTATCGGGATACTGGTATGGCCCAAAATTATTTACAGAGTTGGATATTGTTACCGGTATACCATATGACTTAAAATATTCACTTACTACATTATTTGAAGACGCTTTGGACTTCAGATATGAGTAATGATTTCCAAGTGCATCTTTACTCTCTGCCTTATCATCCGGGGGAGCATCTCCGGTACTTACATGATGGAAAAGAACACGGTCCTTATCCTCCCAGAATTTCTTCGCGGTATCCAGAAGTGAAAGGGTCCCGTTTATATTTGTATTCATCATAAGACCGGGCAAGGAAGGTTTATCTTTACATGGAGTTTCTGCCGCAAAATTTACAACAGTGTCAACATTATACCGGCTGAAGATACTCCCGGTCAGTTCTTTATTGCAGATATTTCCCCGTATATGATAGTAGCGGGTATTGCCGTATTTAGTCTCCACGTCATTAAGACTGTCAGCATTAACTGATGCGGTTAGTGCATCAAGATTTATAATCCTGCCGTTAAAATCGGGCTGACCGAATAGATACCTGATAAAATTTGAACCGATAAACCCCGACCCGCCCGTAACAAGTACATTTTGTAAATTTCTCAACAGTATGTCTCCGCTCTATATAAAATCTGTATAAATATTCAACCTGTTTAATCCGCACTGATTCTTAATTCAAAGCGGATAAAAATTATATCTTTGCTGAACCTGAACGTCTGTCCTTACTTCCCGACAACCATATCTGATCCGCCATTGATCACTCTAAAATTTTTTGGAATCTTTACATCGCCATCTCTTCTTTTAACCTCAGCCTTTACCGAAAGAAGATGATACATTATTCTCTTCTTTGCTATAAATCCGGCGTTGGTATATCTGCACTCGAATCCCGCGGGGTATCCCGAATTGCCCCGGCTGACATTAACAATCACAGCCTCTAAATTTAAAGGTCTCCTCTCTCCAAGAATCAGAGTTACAAAAATATCATCCCCCACTGTGTAGCTCCCCGCTGTGGAGTAGAAAAATCCGCCGGTGGATATTTCATGAACGTCCCCCTGCATTTTCACTCTCCTTCCGTTGTGTTTTCTTATATTGGTCTGTACACCCTGAGGATAATACTTTGTATAATGTTCACACCATTTAAAGCCCGGTTCAATTATACCGGAGAGTTTTTCAGTCTTTTTTTCAATGTCGGATATCCAGAGGAGTGTAAACGCTGCCAATATAACTATTACTACAAAAAGATAAATGCTGAAATTATTCCCGTTACTCCAGTAGATAATACCAAGACATCCGAATATCGCGCTTACAGGATAAACCATCAGCAGCACTTCACGCGCACTGTACCCGGAAGCCAGAAGTTTATGGTGTATATGATTGTTATCTGCCATGAACACAGCTTTTTTCAGCAATAATCGTCTTATGATGACCTGGCCTACATCAAGAAAGGGAACAAGGAATATAACAGCCGGAAAAGTTATCATTCTTATATCAGATACAGAATTGAATGATACTGGAATTATAATTGCCAGTATAAAACCTATTGAGTAGGCGCCCGCGTCGCCCATGAATATTTTTGCCGGAGGAAAATTGAATATGTAAAAGCCTGCCGTGCTTCCAATCAGAATCAGTGATATCGTAAGCAAATTAGCGTTGCCGCTCTGTAATCCCAGTGCTGCAAAAAAATACAGAGCAATCATAACCAGCCCGGATGAAAGACCGTCCATGCCGTCGATAAGATTTACTGCGTTCATAAAAGCAAGAATCCAGACGATAGTAAAAACTGAATCAATAATTTCAGAATTAAATGCTCCGCCCGATACCGATTCAGTAATATGAAGCAGCACTCCGGAATAAACAGCTGCTGCTGCTGCCGCGATCTGAAGGGGAAATTTAATTCTGGCGCTGATCCCTTTGATATCGTCATAAAGACCCATAAAAAAAACAGTCATCATAGCCGCAAAAAGAATAAGCAGAGATGCCGAAAAGTTATTACCCGGTATTACACAAACAGCAGATACGACGATAAACGAAATAATTATCCCCGCTCCTCCGAGCCTCCCCACCTCTCCTGTATGAATTTTTCTCCCGCCTGAACGGTCGAATATAGTAAACTTTATACACATTTTAATTATACATCTAATGAGAATTGCAGATAATCCGAATGCCGCCCCGAAGGACAATACGTTCTTTAATAATTCATGCATCATCAATTCCTCCTCATCACTCCAGCTGTACCATTCACTTTCTCAAACCATTCAAGAAAAAACACGATGAACACCGATAAAAAAAGCGAGGTCATGCCGGCAACTGCCACCATTAGAGTTCTCATCGGTTTTATTTTTTTATCAGGGGGAATTGCCTGGTCAATGACCTCTACGTAGAGATCGCTCTTTGCTTCATCAAGCTTCGATTTCTCATAAAGCTTAATTAACGTCTCATAGACACCCTGTGAGGTTTTAAGGCCCTCCATAATGTCCGTATACTCAATAATCTTATCAGGCGCATCCCCCATCGATAGGAGAGCACCTTCGCTATTGTTACCTTCAAGGGATTTTATCTTTCTATTTATTGCCGCAACCTGATTTTTTATCGCGACAAGTCTGGGATTATCTGATGACATGGCGCTTTCAAGGCCCTGCATCTGCATCTCAAGTGTAATCTTCTGTGTCATTAAAGCACTGTAGAGCGTCATTGTACCCTTTGCCTGCTCAATCGGTTCTATCATCTTGCTCCGTTTCTGAAAAGATGCCAGCTCGTGTTTCTTCTCTGAAAACTTTACCCTTTCCTCTTTCAGTTTCTTCTCGAAAAAGACTCTCTGCATTTTATCAACACTTAATGCTTTTACCTCAAGAACATCCTGAAGCGCTTTAACATAACTGTTTACAATGTCCGAAGATAATTTCGGGTCCTCCCATTCAAAACCGATTGTAATTACGCCTGTTTTCTTATCTGACACGATAGACAGCAGATCGTCAAACTGCTCGACGGTATACTGCATCGGATCACGTTTTGACGGGATATCCTCTCCGATAATTTTTATCAGATCCAGTTCAGTGATTACCAGTTCCTTAACTGTACGGCTGTTTGCCACAACCATCACCTTTGCTGAATTATCACTGCTCCCCCCGACGTTAATCCCTGCAAGAGCCGCCATACCCGCAAGATCGCCCATAATTCCGCCGCTCGCGGCAACAGGGAGTAAAGTTGCCTCGGCCTTGTATTTATTACTTATAAATAGCGATATAATTATTGTAAGAAAAACCGCTATTCCGGTGAAATACGATATAAACTTTCTCCTTCTCCAGATTGTATTCCAGAGTTCAACAAGATCTATTTCATCATCATGGGCTTCGATATATACTTCAGGTATCTTTCTGTTCATCACATCCTCACAGGCTGCTTGCCAATACAAGCGTTGATATTGACTGGAATATTATCTGAGTTATATCACGCAACATGGGCCGCCACATAATAGGTATCTCAATTTCAAAGGGTACTACCACTGCGTCACCCTCCTGAAGTTCAAGGTTGTCAAAATTGCGGAAAAACGACAGAAAAAATCCATACTCCCGTTCATAGCTCTCCCGGGATATAATCTTACCGTTCGCCCTTATTATGTACATGCTGTCCAGGTCTGAACTCTTCGCGGGGCCGCCCACATCTGAAAGATAATCCTCTACAGATTTCCCTTCACTATGCGGCATAGATATCTGGTTATATACATTTCCAAGAACAAGAACATAGTTCGGCTTTGCAGGTATATAGATATAATCATCTTCAACAAGAGTAATATTGTCATCTCCATCCTTAAGAGCTTTTACTGAAGAGGGTATTTCCAGGGCAAGACGTCCCAAAGCCATCTGCGACTTCTTTTTTATTATAGAGAGCATGGCACTCTGCTGTTTAAGCACCATGGCAATAGCACCCTTTTCCTCCTCTGATCCACCAGCCGCGGATATACCGGCGCTGCTCTTTGTCACATACTCCTCCATGGATATCATCGCCATGTTGATTTGATTCATCTGCAGCTTCTGCGCGTTCTTCCTGGTGAAAATAAGTCCGCCGGGGTATGCGCTATCTGTATATCCGCCAGCCTCTTCTATTATTTCAGCAAGCTTCATTCCAGACCTATATCTGTAAACACCGGGCTTCTTAACTTCGCCAAGCAGTGTTATAGTCTTGTTCTTCTCATTACTCTCAACGTTGCGTATTACTATTTTATCGCCAGGTTCAAGGAGTATATCCGATAACTCGTCACCTCTCACCAGCAGATCAAGGAGATAAATTGTTTTTCTGTTTTCAAGAGAATCGCTAATTTCAATTTTTTCATCGATATTACTGTTTATCATTACGGCCGCATCCGGATCGAAGTTCACACCGAGGTCTTTTCTATTATTGTTTGATGGTAATTTTTGTGTAAAAAAATCTGCACTTTCACGATCAGATTTTTTGTCGAAGGCAGACTTATTGAATGAATAAATTTCCGCTTTTAACAGCGCCGGTTCACCTTTAAACTTTATCTGCTTAAGGGCCTCCAGCAGTTTTATTCCGCTATAGTAAGGTACAAGTTTAGACTCCTCCACCTCGCCCGATATATGCATAGGCTCATTCAGCCATCTGGGGTAGAATGTTATTACATCTCTTTTCCGTAACGGAATGTCACCTTTCCCCGACTGAATCCCTTTAGGGGAGAAGCTCACAACCTCTCCGGAATCCTTTCTCTTTATGTCGGCAACTCCGGTATCTGTATCCGGGAGAAGTTCAGCCTTCTTAAGCACATCACTGAGTTTTACCCCTTCTATCCATTCGAAGATTCCCGGATACTTAATATATCCCTCAACTGTAATCTCATTCTGAACAATCCTGTTAACACTCTGTATTGAGATGGAATCACCATCTGAAAGTTTCTTCAATATAAAACTGTTTTCAGCAAGAGAGCCTTCATAAATACGGACAATGTCATTTTCATACCGGAAGTGTCTCGCGCTGGCGCTGTATGCCGAATGAGACAGCCCGCCGGCGTAGTCAATGGCATCCTTTATAGATTCATTATCCGCTATTTCATAAATAGCGGGTCTCTTCACGTCCCCTGTAACAGCTGCGGTTTTCCCGATCATATTTACAAGGATGCTGTCCCCCTCTTTAACCTGGATATTCACAAGCTCCCCTTTTATAAAAAGGCTGTAGAGGTCGACTTTTATCCTTTTATTCCCTTTTTCGTCTTTTCTTATAATTTCTATGCTTCTAAGACTTCCGTTCTTTGCTATACCGCCGGCCTGTATAATTACATCCATGACTGAATAAGTCCCCAGCGACTGAACCACTCCCGGCTTATTAACATAGCCCGATACATATACCGGAAACTGGCGGAGCTGACCTAACGTCAGAGCTATCTCAAAGCGTTTGAATTTTTTTGCAAGAGCGCTGTGAATAATCTCTTTTATATAAAGAATATCAAGTCCCCAAACATAGAACACACCGAGATTCGGTACAAAAATCTTCCCATCCCGGTCTACTGTGATAGTATAGAATCCGTTTAGTCCAAGAATATCAACAGGATCTCCCCAGAAGTATAATGATACCGAATCACCAGGACCGACTTTGTAGCCTTCGCCGACAGGCAGAAAGTTGTCGGATATCTCCCGCTTGAAAAAGTCATAACCGAACTGGCTTATTTTTTCATTTTCACTAAGTCTGCTGTTGTAAACTTTTTCAATCTGAGATAAAGGTTCCTCTTCTATTATCTCCGGTTTGTTCATCTGACCGGTCCGGGTCTGATCTGATCCGCCCTCTTTATTTCCCGGATTAACCGGCTTTGTATTTATCACAGAAGATGAAGGGAGACTCTGGCCCTCTTTTTTCATCGACTGAAAACTTTTAATTAGCTCCTCTCTGCTGCCTGACAACTGTTTGTTTGCAGACAAACCTTCATCTGACAGATTCTGCGATGCGGCATCATTTATTTCTGCCACTGAAATCACCATAATAAGAACAGTGATGATAAATGTTCTTTTCAGAATATTATATAATAATAAGGCCCCTTTCGGCTTGGTAAAAAACTTCATATATCGGACTTCCGGAATATTCTTATATTTTTGTATTCACAACTTCCAGAATTGATGATTTTCCATTTTTACAATAAAACAGATAATCACCTATTCTAAACTTATCAATGTCTAAACAGCTTCAGCATTGAGCGAAATAATCTTAGACTGTTTTTTACTCTCTTCATAGTGGTTCAGCATCTCTTCAAAAAGCTGCCAGGTTGTCTTATCTTCATCCTTTTTCATTTTCTGAAATCGCTTCTTCGAAGAGGGGAGAACAAGTAACATGTATTGGGTTTTTATTGTATTTCTATCAGCTTTCATAATCTATCCTTCGTCCAATATATATATAACAGGTATATTAAATCATTAATTACAATGATATTGTATATCAGTCAACACAAAAAAACATAAAAAGTGTTTATTTTTTTATAAACATTTGACTTTTTACCGTTTTGCCTATAATATAAGAAAAAGTTTAGCCAAAATTGTGCAGAATCGCCACTCTTATCATTGGGGCGGAATGTCAGATTCAAAGTATTCAAAGATAAAAGAGATAATAATAAATGAATATTACCGGAAGAAGAATTAAAGACCTCATTGACCGCAGAGGTATCACGCAAAGTGAACTAGCGGATCAGCTTGGTGTCCACCAGCAGTCTGTCTCCCGTTGGGTAAATAGTTCCAACTTAAAAACATCCGTTATTGAAGACATATGCAAAGTTCTGAGAATCCCTGTCATCGAATTTTATTTTGACGAACAGCAGATAAGCAGATCACTGAACATATCTCCGGAATGGATTGTGCTCATAAGAAAAATTGAACAACTTGATATAGATCTTCAGCGTAAAATAATGAAACATTTTATTTCTGCGCTTGAACTTCTCGAGAAGGATTATTCGACAAAAAATTAAATGACGATATTTTTTCAATCATCTTTTCAAGGAGTTCCTTCTTCTCAATTTCCCAGAACTCATTTTTATCTTTTTTCATAAACCCTTCCCTCACGCCTACAATCCGCTGAGTATCAATTTTTCTTAAATACTGTTAAAAAAAATTAATCTGCAGACAATTCATAACCATTATAAAATTAAAGCAAGACATCCGCTGACGCATCAGATTATGACCATAAAAAAAAACTAAGCAGAATCTGATAATTTCAAGCTAGCACGATCTAAAACTAAGCAGAAATACCTCCAATTTCATATATTTTATAACTATCCGAAGCAAATTAAGCCCAAAAGGGCTTTCTTCGAAATATTTTTTTTTAATTAGTAATCAGGCTGACGTAATTTCGTTAACAAAAATTTTATAAATACTTTCGAGCATTATCATCTCACTTTCATTTACTTTAAATTTTTTTATTATTCTGCGGCGGTATGAATCTATGGTTTCTAAAGTTGTATCCATATGTCTGGCAATCTCGGTGCGGTTTAATCCTTCCGTTCTGAAGAAAAAATAACGTTTCTCTGATTTTGAAAGCTGCCTGAATAAAATATGAAACAGAGAAAAAAGCATCCCTCTGTCCCCTGTAATATCAAGTCCTACTCCAATTATCCCGATTATTTCATCCTCTTCTGCATTATAAAGTGCCGTTTTAAAAACACGAAAATACTTTTCTTCTCTCCGGCAATTCTCTAAACGGATATTCCTGTCAATTACGTGACATTTGCCGCTTATAAGAAAGCTCTCCTCTTCCATTATCGGTTTTATTCTACCGGTATTCTCTCCCCAAACATCTTCGTACTTTTTATAAAGTACGTCATTAGAAGATTTTCCGAAGAATTCCAGCATTGATGTGCTTGCATATAAATACTTACCCTGTGTGTCCTTTACAAAAAACATCAGATTACTGAACTTTTCACATACAGGCCTGATTTTTAAAATCAAATCAAGAAGATCACGCATAAACACCTGCCGGGTATAATCATAAAAACTCTTAAAAACTCTTAAAAACTCTTAAAAAAACCGATCACTCAAAAGGCAACTCTAAAACAGATTAAACAAAGGTCAATCAATAAACCCGGGTAGGTTAATAATTCAAAAATGTATCACTTTTACTTTACTTCAACTTTCAGAGATATAATACCCGGCTTTAGCAGAAACCCCCAATGGTATACAAATTATAGTGTATATGCTTAATGATTAATCTTCACTTACCGATAATCAACCTGAACATTCCAATTCCTGAGCAAAAATGAAAAATATAGAATCCCAAAAAACAGTTCTTCTCGTGGACGATGAGGCAATAATCTCGATCATTACAACTAAAACTGTTGAAAAAGCCGGTTATATCGTGATAACCGCAAACTCAGGCGAAAAGGCTGTTGAGATGGTATCCGCCGGATAGAGTATTGGTCTTATTCTAATGGATATAGATCTTGGAAGGGGAATAGACGGAACCGAAACTGCAAGACAGATTCTTTCAGTGAAAAATATCCCCATCGTATTTCATACGTCACACTCTGAGCGCGAAATGGTGGAAAAAGTTAAGGGCATTACCAGATACAGCTACGTTATAAAAAGCTCTGGAGATTTTGTACTTCAGTCATCCATCGAAATGGCCCTTGAACTCTTTGACGCTCACAAAAATTTTGAGAAGACCGTAAAATCTCTTATGCAGAGTGACGAAAATCTCCATCTGAAAAATCAGGAGCTGGCAAAACTCAATGAAGAACTAAACGCGACAATTGAAGAGCTTGAAGCTTCTAATGAAGAGATGGCTCAGATCAACGAGGAGCTCATTCAGACAAACAAGATGCTTGAAGAGAAAGAGGAGGAGTACAATATTCTCTTTGAAAGCTCATCATCTGCAGTATTTATTATAGACAACGGCCGGCTTAAGATAAATCGGGAAAGACTAATAATCAGGCTGAACACTAATTCATAAAACCGGTTCTAATGGTATTGAGATTCGGGATTCGGGTATCAGAGCATGGTTTTAGCGGGCCGGAGCGTAGTTTGATATATAAAAGGGGCCAGAGCCTTAATTTTCAATGCAGCAGTGCCAGACCCGCTAATAGCATTGTAAAAACAGTGGGATTTAAGAATCTTGACAAAGGTTCAGGTTAATTATTTAGTTGATAGACTTTCATTTAAAAGATAACTATCTTTTAAATGAAAGTCTATTGTACCAATTGCCGGTCAAAAAATGAATTATGACGGATTAAAGCCGGCAGCAAATTATCACTTCAATACATTACGGGGGTTTTATGAAGCCTGCATTTTTCAACATACCAGAGTTAAAAAGAGAGCTTATAATAAATGCCTGCATTGACGAATTTGCCTCTCACGGTTATGAGAAGAGTTCTACAGATAGAATTATTAAAACCGCAGGGATCTCCAAAGGAGGTCTTTATGAGTATATTGCCGCTAAAGAGGAACTCTTTGTTTACGTGACAGAGCACACTTACAGTAAGCTTTACGGGTTTATACAAGCCGGTTTAAAAAATGAAATCGACGGACTCCCCGATGACATACTCGACAGATTTAAACTTGTTTCTTCTATTGCAATAGATTTTTACATCAAAAATCCCGACTACGTCCGCTTTATCTCAAACACTCACAGAATCAGTGATCAGGCTCTGGAAGATAAGGCAAAAAAAATATTTATGAAACAGTTTCTGAAAGTTTTCGGCACTATCAGCGGAGACAATCTGCTTTACGACCGGGAGAGATTAATAGACCTTCTGATTTCTCTGCTGGCAAAGACCCGGGACGACTTTCTTCACGCGTTAAAGAAAAATAAAAATGTTAAAAAACTTAAAACAATATACAATGACAACTGGGATTTTTACCTGTCGGTGCTGAAGACGGGGATTTATAAATAGAAGATTGATAACATCCACTCAAAAAGAAAATCAACACTAAATCAATTATAATAATCCAAAGATCCCCACGCCATCTGCCCCCGCACCCCCGGAGGGGGCAAAACTGTCTTGCCCCCTCCGGGGGTGCGGGGGCTGTGAGGTGAATAAAATAATCAGTTGCCATCATAAATACAGGTATAAAATAAACCCGGAAAGAGAGTTTAAAATTCCCCTTCCCTGCAATTATCACAATTTCCGCAATCCTTCATTCCGAGTCCGAAATATTTATATATCAATTCTCTGCGGCATTCGCTGCTCTTTGCATAGTTTACCATGTCAATGAGTCGCTGCCGGTCACGCTCCATCTTTGATCTGACGAATGATTCCGCCAGAAGTTCATCGGGAACTTCACCAACGAGTTTCAGATTTTTAGATTCGATTGTCCCTTCGGTAACGCCGTACATATCAAAAAGATTAAGCACCGTCTGGAGACGATGGTCGTCTCTCTGTTTATGTACAACCTTCTCCTGAAGATCTTCATAATCGTGGGAGTTAACATGCTCCCCCAGAGACTTAAGCATTGAATAAACATTTTTAGTAAATATTACATCGGGATTTTTCCACTGAAGAAAACTTATCTGCACGGCAAGATCGTCCTGTCCGTAAAGGAGTATGCATCTTGTGGGCTTGCCGTCGCGCCCGCCACGCCCGATCTCCTGATAATACGATTCGATCGAATCGGGAATTTCGGCATGAATTATCATCCGGATGTCGGGCTTATCAATCCCCATACCGAAGGCGTTTGTGGCAAGCATTAGAGATTTTTTCGCTTCCATGAATTCACGCTGAATTCTCTTTCTCTTTTCCGTCGCGAGTCTCCCGTGATATATCGAGTAACGTATTTTTTTAAGATCGAGCCATTCAGCAAAACGCTCAATCCCTTTTATAAGACTAAAGTAAACAACTACAGTCCCCTTCTCTCCGCTTATCTGCTCAAGAATAATGTTGAACTTCTCCTCTTCGTCAATCACATCAAAGACTTCAAGTGAGAGATTGGGACGGCAGATCCCCTCGTTGAAAATTTTAATCTCACTCTCCGGGATACCACTCTTCTCAATAATATCCCGCTGCACATCAACGGTTGCAGTTGCGGTGAGCGCGATGGTTACGGGATCACCGATGATCTTCCGGAACTCCCATATCCTGGAGTAATCGGGACGGAAATCATTTCCCCACTGACTGACACAATGCGCTTCGTCAAGTGCAAGGAGCGAAATCTCACGGTGAGCAATGGCATCAAGAAATACTCTTTTCCGGAAACGTTCCGGAGAGACGTAGAGAAGCTTATACTTCCCGTTTTTGATATTACTGTACCGGCTCTCCCTCTCCCCCTTCCCCAGTGAAGAGTTTACAAATGATGCGTCAATTCCCAGTCTCTTCAGCTGATCCACCTGATCCTTCATCAGTGCAATGAGCGGAGAGATTACAATCGTAAGTCCGTCAAAAACCAGCGCCGGAAGCTGATAGCATAGCGACTTCCCCATTCCTGTGGGCATGAGCACCATTGAGTGTTCGCCCTCAAGTGTACGGAGAATTATCTCCTTCTGAGACGGCCTGAATTCATCGGCTCCGAATGTATCGCGTAGAATCCGGTATATTTTTTCTTCTTTATTTATCATTTTATATGCTCTGACCTTTTTATTCTCTGACAACCAACATTATTAAGTTAAACCTTCCACATTTAACCGCCCCCTCTGTCGCAAGCGACATCTCCCCCAGAAAAGATGGTGGAGAAAATAATTGTGAATTGATGCTCTCCCTTCAATCGTCTTAACTTTATGACATTGAAGCTCTGACCCCCAATATCATAAAACAGAGCTTTTTCTGGAAGTAAAATAATATAAATTCATAAAATTAACGATTTTTTATACTATTCAAATCAGAATCCCGGAATTAAGAGATGTTCTCCATATTGACTAATTAAGCTCTAAAAAATGTAAAATTAGATCTGAAAAATCCTAAGAATCCTAATCCCGACTTGACTCAAATCAATGACTATACCGGGAACCTGTGGTAAATATACTTATCAACAAATAATGGAGGATTCAAAAATGAGTATGTTTTGTTATCAGTGTCAGGAAACGGTAAAAAACCAGGGATGTGAAGTTAAGGGAGTCTGCGGGAAAGAATCTACTACTGCAAATCTTCAGGATCTTCTGATATATAATCTGAAAGGAATTGCCTATCTGTCAGAACCTAAAATGAAAAACGGAGAGAATATCTCTGAGAGTGCAAAGTTTATTATCGATTCACTTTTCGCAACTATTACAAATGCGAATTTCGACAATGACAGATTCAATGAGTTTATTGCTGAATCAATTACAATCAAAAAGAATCTTCAAACATCCGGCGCGGTTGCATTACCTGAAGCTGCAACATGGCTTAACGACGGGAAAGAAAATCTTGCTGTAAAGGGTTCAACTGTCGGTGTACTTTCTACAGAAAACGAAGATGTACGTTCACTGAGAGAGCTTCTTATTTACGGACTAAAAGGTGTTGCTGCATACGCTCATCACGCATTTGTTCTCGGATACGAAGACAATGATGTATATAACTTTATGATTGAAGGTATGGCATCGACTCTTAAAGACCTATCAGTTGACGAAATGGTCGCAATGGTAATGAAGTGCGGAGATGCAGCTGTAAAAGGTATGGCTGTGCTCGACAAAGCTAATACAGAATCATACGGCAATCCTGAGCTTACAAAAGTAAATATCGGGGTCAGAGCAAATCCCGGGATCCTTATCTCGGGACACGACCTCAAGGACATGGAGGAGCTTCTTAAGCAGACAGAGGGCACGGGAGTTGACGTTTATACTCATAGTGAGATGCTTCCGGCCAACTACTATCCTGCTTTCAAAAAGTACAGCCACTTTGTAGGTAATTACGGAAACGCATGGTGGAAGCAGAGTGAGGAGTTTGAGAAATTTAACGGCGCGATTTTAATGACTACAAACTGTATCACTCCTGTTAAAGATTCGTATAAAGAGAGAATCTTTACAACTGGTATGGCGGGATATCCCGGAGTTAAACATCTTCCCGACAGAGCTTCAGGCGGTACCAAAGATTTTTCTGAAGTAATTGCCGTTGCTAAAAAATGCGCCTCACCGGTTGAGATTGAAAAGGGTGAAATTATCGGAGGATTTGCTCACGCTCAGGTATTTGCTCTTGCTGATAAAGTTGTAGAAGCTGTAAAAAGCGGCGCGATAAAGAGATTTGTTGTAATGGCAGGATGTGACGGACGAATGAAATCAAGGGAATACTTCACAGATGTTGCAGAGGGTCTCCCTGATGGAACAATTATTCTTACTGCCGGATGTGCTAAGTACAGATACAATAAGCTGAATCTGGGCGATATCGGCGGAATACCGCGAGTTCTTGACGCGGGTCAGTGCAACGACTCATATTCACTGGCAATTATAGCTCTGAAACTCAAAGAAATCTTCGGTCTCGCCGATGTGAATGAGCTTCCAATATCATTTGATATTGCATGGTACGAGCAGAAAGCTGTTGCGGTTCTCCTTGCTCTCCTTGCACTCGGTTTTAAAGGATTGAGACTGGGACCGACACTTCCGGCGTTCCTTTC
>JBBRFT010000044.1:0-19723 GCA_038241375.1 Spirochaetota bacterium | reverse complement strand
ATCATTTTTATTTTTCGGTTTTTCTATTTTAGATAATTTAACAAACAGAGCGATATCTTTCTCCCGGGTCTGCTTAAACATAAACTCACGGAGAGGCGCCATCCCTCTGTCATAAAACTGCTGATTGGAGATCTGTCCGTTAAGATAAGGCTGCAGAGCCTTGTCGTTCATCTCGGTAAATGTGGGAGCCATAATAAAAAATGTAAGAAAAAGTGAAAGCCCTACAATTACCTGATTTGGAGGCATCTGCTGCAGAGACAGCGCTCTTTTCACAAAATCAAGAACAATAACAACACGTGTAAACGCAGTTGTCATAATAATTATCGATGGTGCAAGAGTTAATATAGACAGCAGAAAAAGGATCTGTAAACTCAGAGCTACATCTTTAGGTGAAGTCGCCTGAGTTATATCAAAGGCAATCTTAGGTATCGGCATAGTAACTCCGCCGGCACTCTGCGCAAAAAGATATGCCGGAAAGCATATCAGTGCAAATAAGAAAAAATAAAAATATTTTTTATTCATCATCGCTACCATTTATATTTTTCAAACGGCTTTTCTGTTTATTCAGATAGCTCATATCAAACTCTTTCTGAGATATCTCCTGTACCGTCGTTTTTTTGAATCCCCGGGTTCGCTTTTCATTTATTTTGTCTATTACCCATCCGACCTGACCCGCTACAAATTCAGGAAAAGTCGCACCCTGAACAGGTGTTGACCTGGAACTGAGAAGCCTTATACGGTCAATCTCCTCGCGGTCTTTAATCTCGGTTAAAAGATTTATATTGCTGTCTGAAACACCAAGGAGAAAAACCTTTCCAGCAACGTCAATTAACTGAACAAATTTATTTGTTCCCAGTGAAACAGTTGAAAGAATCTGAATTGCCTCCCCTCCGGACACATGCAAACCGGTCTTTTGGGAAACAAATTTGAAGAACATATAAAAACCGCCGATGAACAGCGCGAGAACGAGAATAGTTTTAATGATCATCCACGCAGCTGATTCCTCTTCAAGCTGCGGTCTGAAATCCTCCTCTACAAAACCCTCTCCCGGAACAGCAGTGCCGGTATCAGCCGTTGTTTTAACAACAGGAGTTTCTGCTGCTGGAGTTTGAGATGAAGCAGGAACAGCTGCTGTCAAAACACTAAAAAAAACAAAAATAATAAAAATCCGCATAAAAAATGCTGAACTTATTTTTTTCTCCGTACGATAAGATATTGAAGTATTATGTCTCATATTTTTCCAGTTTAAAAAAAATTTTTACGGCTATGCTTGTTTTAAAAAATACATTTCTCTATTTATTAACAGATTTAAAACGTTCGTCCTGACTTACGATATCAGTTACCCGGACTCCGAAGTTTTCATCAATAACAACAACCTCACCGCGGGCAATAAGCTTACCGTTTACCAGCAGGTCAACAGGTTCACCCGCAAGTTTATCAAGTTCAATAATTGAACCTTCGCCAAGACCGAGAATATCCTTAACAAGTTTTGTTGTCCGTCCAAGCTCAACAGTCATTGTCATCTCAACATCGAGAAGGAGAGCTATATCGCCGTAACCTCCCGAAGTAATGCTCTCACCCATTTGAGGGAAACGTACTGAACTGATCTGCGTCTGAGGCCCCTGGTGCTGGTACTGCTGCTGAGACTGCTGCTGAGACTGCATTCCGCCGCCGCTCCCCATACCGAGGGATGAGGCTATGTTGGCATCCATTATATGGTAAAGTTTGGAGTTCATCACTCCATCAATAATTATGTCATAGGTAATTTTAACAAGGTCGCCTGGAGGGAGCTGAAGATCAGACGGATTCTGGGCAATTGAGACTGTGGCAGGTGTAGTGTTTACACCTCCACCTATTTTATTACTAAACTGAGTAGCCATTGAAGAGATGAACTGATTTGTAAACTCCTGAATTGTACTCTGATGCGCGTCTGTAATATCAGCAGGGACAGAGCCTGTTTCATCCCCCATCATAAGTGATGAGATTATACCTGCATCCCTGAAATTGAAAATAATAAGATTTACTCCATTGAGAGCGCCGGAGTAACTCATTGAAATCTGAACATATTTACCGCTGAAATCGCTGCGGACAGCATTCTGAGGCTTGGATTCAACAACCGGATTGGAGAGAACAAGATTTTTCCCTCCAAGATAACCGCTTAGAGACGGCGCGACCAGAGAGATTGCTGAATTGAGCATATTTCTCAGATTTGACTGCTCGCCGGATGAGAATGATGAACCGCCCCTGGAACCTGGAGAATCAAACATCCCCGTCGGCTCAGGACCTGTTGTTATATCATCTGCTCCCTGTAACAGGGCATCAATTTCGTCTTGTGATAAAGAGCCGTCGCCCATATTTCCTCCTCCGGAGTGAACAATTCAAAATTTTACTGAAAACTTAGTTAACAACGAACTCTACAAAGTAAATTTCTTTAACCTTACCAGCAATGAGTCTTATATTAATGTGAGCCTTAATCTCTTCAGCAAGAGTGATGGCACCGCTGACCGAATTAAGCTCTTCATATGTCTTTCCTTGAAGCAGAATATTTACTATATGCTGTATCTCATCTTTTCTGTTTACAAGCTCCGAGTTAAGCATCGGATCCATAACATAACCGAGAGAGATGGTCATCTTTATAAAATGCGGTTCCGCATCGGCTGTTGTCTTGGAAAATGCCGGAAGAGCATAAACAGCAAGAGGCTCAGGCGGCGGTGCAGCAATGATATCCTGATTTTTCTGGTATTTATTTTCCTGCACAGTCTTTGATACTAAATAAGATATACCTATCATAAGAACGAAGATTATAATCCCGCCCGCTACATACAAAAGTATCTTAACTATCTTCGAAGTACCGGTACTCCCCTCGGATTCCGGACTTTTACCCTCGTCTTCAACTATATCTCTTTCGTCATCACCCATAAGCCTTCCACCATCATTCTATTTATATAACAGCTTTACAATATAAAGCACTAAAGCCCGACCAATAGACATGGGTATAAATCATGTGACATAATATCAAACATCAATACAACATGTCAATTAATTTATTCATTTTATTTAAAACATCCCCTTTGTACAAAGTGAATAAAAAACCGCAATAACATCACAATCAGGTTCTATTCAGTACAATAGTCCATTTATATTTTCGGCATTAAATGAATTAACAAGAACTTAAATTTTAAATAAATAGAATAAAAATTAGTAACTGATCAAAAAGCGTTGGTATTTTGTCTCTGCCGCGCCAAAGGCGCGGCGGAGAGTAATCTTACCACTGGTTTTTAAGCAGTTGCAAAAATTAACTAAAACTCTGATATATATCTTTCTTATACTCCACGGTGAGCCTTACAACCTCTTCCGCGCTTTCGGATACAACAAATTTTTTACTATTTGTAAGCGTAATTACAGTATTAGGAGTTGTATCAATAACCTCGATATGACTTGCATTAAGTATAAAAGCCTCTCCATTGAGCTTGTGAAGATGAATCATTACACTCCCCCTTTAATTCTTATTATTAAATATAGCGAGATACTCCTCGAGGCTGACCTTCTGGGCGCTCCCCGGGGAACATCCCGGCATACTGGAGTCAGCAACGGGATATGGAGCACCGGCAAAAAGCCTTTCAAGCCACAATTTAGCTGCAAGAAACTGATTATTGGTATAAAACAGCTCACCTTCCCTTTTAATCTGATAATCTCTTGCAGCTCTCCCCTTATTCATATCAATTGTCGCCGGAGTATTCAACCTGCACGAATTAAAAAATTTTCTCCCGGCAGGATGAGCCCCTGAAGCATAAAATCTGTCAAAAAAGGCCATATCGTTGCCGACAAGAAGGAGCGATGCTACTCCGCAGCCGAGCACAATCGAAACAGCCTGCGTTGTAACAATACTCCCCGTGGCAACAAACCCCAGTCCTTCACCGGAATCCTTCCAGAGATTGTCGTAAAATTCGCCGTCAATCATCCAGTTATAAAAACTGATATTTCCTTTCCATTTACTGATATTTGAATATGACGCGCAACTGAAAGAGAGCAGATGAATTCCTTTAGTATCAATGCCTGAGAAAAATTCAGCGGGAGTTGTTTCACATGTTATAACGTATTGAGGAGAAATTCCATGCTCAGAAAGAGGCCGCAGCGCCATATCCGACGCAATAAGTATTATTTCATCAAACTTCCGGAGTTTTTCAAGGACATCATAACTGCTATCGAGAGAAGGGCCCGAACCGATTACAAGAAGATGTTTACCGGAAAAACTCTCCGCTACCGGCTTTAATCCTCCCCAACGGTCGATGAGAGGTATATTTTTACTTAAATTTTTCCTGAAAGCACGACTCCGTTCAAGAAGCATCCCTTCGTTAAGTTTTGAAAATATTTCATCCTGATTTATCATTCGGCACCGGAAATTCTGTTTATCCTGCAATTTATGCAGTTTTAAAAAAGATAACCACCAGGAAAGGAGTATATGCAAGCATTTTATTTTTCAGACGCGGTAGGATTCTAAATGAAAATACAGCATAAAAAAATTGAAATATCAGGAAGAATAGATCAATTGCCTGAAAACAACTTCAACTATTAAGTCTGGAAAACAAAGACTATATTTACTTAATGACTATCCGCCACGGTGTTTTTTGCCCGCAACAGGTTAGATACATACTTTACTATCTTTATATAATCAAGATCAATCGGATCAAACTCTTCTATGAGACCGATGAAAAATACAACTGCCTGAATTATTCTTGCCGCAGTTTTATCATCGAGCCCTCCGGAATTGATATCATCCCTGGTATTCTCTTTTATAATGTTTTCGTAGAACAATCGATGATTTTCAAAAAACTTATTCATCATCTGCCGGAGCGTATCATTCTCGAAAGAATAAAGGATTATATTCATCAGAATAATAATATTAGCTCTATCAAGAACAAAACTTTCTACACCAAGAAGTGATGACAAGGGAGCCATCTCTTCAGATTTAAGATCTATTTTAAGTATTCGTCTATGATTATTATCAAGCTCGGCATACATATCATTGATAAGCTCGATATAAATATCGTCTTTTGACGGAAAGTAATGAAGAACGCCCCCTTTCGAGTAACCGGCCTCATCAGCAATCTCCTGAATTGATATCTGGGAGTAAACATGCTTCTGAAGAAGTACTTTAAGAGCCGACGTAATACGTCTTTTTCTTCCCTTTACTTTATCTTCTTTTGAGTTATCCAAACTGCTACCTGTATCTTTTTTTTTCACAATAAAGAATCAGACACTCTTTGATGCAATAAAAAAATGCATCTTGTCACTAAAAAATACATATACAGCTGAAAAAAATGAGTATAAAAGTAATATTAAGCTAAAAATATTGAAAAAAGGCATTTAAACAGCAAAAAACAGAATAATGTAATTAAAATCAAAACAGGTTATCTTCAAAGATGATGCGCAATAAAAACAGTCATTCGATGAATTCCTTGACAAATATGCACCGGAGCAGTCAGAGATATTAAAACTATTGGGAACATATAGATTATTTTGAATTATGAAAGAAACCATTACAAGCAATTCACCTGAAGAAACATTTTTGTTTGCGGAAGAATTAGGACGGAGGATCAGTAACTCCTCTGTAATCGCACTTTACGGCGACCTTGGCGCAGGTAAAACTATTTTTACAAAAGGTTTAGCCCGGGGACTGGGCATAGATGAAGATATAACAAGCCCTACATTCAGTCTGATGGAATCTTATGAAGGCGATAAACCGCTTCATCACTTTGATCTTTATAGAATCGAGAATTTAAACGAGTTTGAAAATTTGAGATTTGAAGAGTACTGGGAGGGTGATGGTATTTCTGTCATAGAATGGCCCGAGAAAGCAGGAGATCTGCTTCCCGAGAATAGAATTAATGTTTTCATAGAATATATTGATGAAATCAGAAGAGAGATAACCGTTGAATATACTTGTAATTGACACCTCAACCGAAATCGAATTCATTGCGCTTTCAGTTAATGGCAGAATTTTTGAATTCTCAAAAAATTCAGGTATTTCCCACTCGGTAACAATGTTTCAGAATCTTTCCTCTCTATTGTCTCAAGCATCTATCAGTATAAAAGACATCGACATCTTAGGAGTCGGTATAGGGCCTGGATCGTTTACTGGAATCCGGATTGCCGTGAGTACAGCAAGGATGTTCGCGCAGATTCTGGGTATTCCTCTGGTTGGTCTGAAAAGTCAGGAGATTTATGCTGTATCAACAGAAGCTTCGGAAGAAAAAACTATTATCGCGGCGTTTGATGCCAAAAAATCTAAAGTATTCGGCGGAGTATACCGCATCATTGATTCCATCACGCAGGAAATAATTGAACCGGGCGATTATACGATGGCAGAATTACTTAATTCAATTAAAAATCCCGGGGAACTTCTTTGTATTGGTGACGGATGCGGAAAATATATCGGTACAATTGAAGAATCGACTGCGAAGAAGAGTATAAGCTATAAATTTATGGAGAATTTTGTACCTTCCGGTAAAGCCGCCGTTGATCTTGTATTGAGAAAATATAAAGAATCACCGGAAAAGTTTACAGATTTCAACAACACAGTTCCGTTTTACTCCCGAAAATCAGATGCAGAGATAGCAAAAGGTAATAAATGACTATCTTCTGTTCTTAATACTTTTAATGAGTTTTGACTTGTATTCAGCTTCCATTGGCTTCAGTACATCATAAAAACGCTTCATCTCATCCTTTCTCGAAGAGTTGCCCTCAAAATCCACGCCAAGATAAAGGTTCCCTTCGGGATCAGTCGATGTGGTCTTTATATCACCATAAATAGTCATTGGAGCCTGAAGCTTGAAAACTATATCAAAAATAAACCCTCTGGACTTCTGAATATACTTTTTCAGGTCGGGGTCGGTTATTCGAAGTTTTGCCCCGCCGCGGCTTATATCAACAATCTGCTGATGTACCGAAACAAGAAGAGTATTGGCATCTCTTATGCGATCCACAAGTTTAAAAGACATATCCTTAAGGTCGATAACCTTATCTATCCCCATGACTTCATTCTTTGAAATAGCCTGTATATATGCGAATGGGATCGATTTTTCATCTTCAGTCAGGTAAATTACCGGTACAATTATTATAGATTTGAATCCTTTCTCTACATTTCTCTTGATCAATGTATCGAGTTCATGACCGTAAATTTTTGCAATATCCACAAAGTCATCAGTCATAGCTTTGTATGATTCAGGATCATTAACATCGGGGATGAAAAGAGTTTTGCCGGTATTTTTGATATTTTTCAAAACAGCATCTTTTGAATCATTAGTTAAAACATCAACTTTAAACTGATCTGTAAACCTGATGTTGACCGACTGAAACTGGTCGAGAACAACTTTAATACTTGTTGGTATACTGAAACGACTTACATCGATAGTATGTTTTGAAACTCTGAAGTTTGTAGCAACTGCTTCACCCTTGTTTACCTTAAAACGAAGGTCACGTCGTCCCTCGGTTGCCCTTCTTGCGCTAACAATTTTACACTTAACATACCCGGGACCTAATTCATCCGTTACTACAAGGTCAACTTCAATATATTTATCGGACAAACCGTAAATCGTCAGATTTTTTTCTGTCTTATAGTTCGGATCCGTAACAATCATTAAAGATTTATCCGGATTATATTCATTTATCATCGCTTCATGCTTCTCGATGTCATACTTTATGTATAGTTTACGGGTGGCAAACTGATCTTTAAGTATATTTATAACATCATCGATGGTTTGAAACGTGTTAAAATCCCTGTTTTTTCTCTGTTCTACTTTAAGCAACTGATTACCCCGATCTACAGATATAGTTACTAATCATTTTAAATATCGGATTATAATTTATTTTTCAATAATAAATTCGATGCAGTAAAAAAAAAAGAGGGAGAATCCCCTCTTTTTCACAAAATAAAAAAGAATTAAAAATTACTTTTTAGCTTTTGGCTTAGCTTTTGCTTTTGGCTTAGCTTTTGCTTTTGGCTTAGCTGATGCTTTTGCTTTTGCTTTTGCTTCTGCTTCTTTTTTCTTCTCGATAACTAATTCGCCTTTAAGCTTTGAGATAGCAGCAGTTTCAACTTTAACTTCTTTCTGAAGCTTAACTACTTTTTCGCTTTTTCTCTTGATGGTATTTTCCAGTTGCTTTGCACTTGCCATAAAATTACACCTCAAATTTTTTTTTATTAATCCAAAATTTACTTAACCATACATAGAACTATTATTAATGCAAGTAAAAAATAAAAAAAACATATAACTGCATCAATAATCTTACATAAAATGTCGGTACAACAAACTGCGGGCTTTAATATTTTTTATTTTAAGCGTTATTGCAGCGAGAAAAAGATTAAACCATCACTTACCGGGCCATCCGGGAGTGAAAAAACAAACAGACCGTATGTGATTACCTCCGTTTATCGGCCTCCGATTGACGGAAGTAGCTCATAAACAGATGATAAAACAGGTCACCTACGTAATCCGGAGATGAATTTTTACAATTATCTCCATTAATTGAAGCCCGACGGATGACAAAGTCCCGGTTATCGACTGAAATTATTCAATAACCACCCGTCGGAGTCGATGTTTTCAACAAATAACCCCATTTAACAAGTCCGAATGCCGAAGTAAGTCCGAAAAACGGTGCCGGAAGATGAATCAATCACCTAACAGAGTGACTTCATGATGCAATTACCATCATTTAATGATCCAATTGATGACACAGGTCAACAATTGTAGAAAATAACACCTTATCCGCCAGTTGGAGAAGCTTTCGTAAAACATAAATATGGTTTTAACCGGCCGTTTGCTGATGCTGTCCTGAAATATGATCTTCGAACACAGATTAACGGTCAACAGCTCTGCCTGTTATGATGGTTGGAGTACGCTTTTATGCTGAATTTCTATTATAACTAATGTTTTTTAAGTAATTCACGGATATATGTAACTGCTCAAAAAGTGGCCGAGAGTAATTTTACCACTGATTTTTGAGTGGTTACGGATATGTCAAAATTCAAAAGGTCAAATATCATTGATTTTATGCTGTTTTTCAAAAAAAATATAATCTATTAATGTCTTGACTTAAAGGTGTGCTTTTTTTTTCTTAAAGCTATGTAAAAGATCGGTCTAATTAAGCCGAAGAAGACCCGGAGGAGCACCAATGTCAGCTAAACTACCTGTTGTATCAATTGTCGGAAGGCAGAATGTGGGTAAATCAACCCTATTCAACACTCTGATTAAAGATAAAAAATCTATTGTTGATTCATTTCCCGGACTTACCCGGGATGTAATATCACGTAATCTGGTGCACGACGGAGTAAGCTTTATACTCTCAGATACTCCAGGACTCGACCTTTCATCTGCATCTGAGCTGTCGGATAACATTTTAGATGGAGCGAATAAGCATCTTGAGAAATCGGATGTTATACTCTTCCTTATGGAATACCCGGCGCCGGAAGGATTTGACTATGATCTTGCCGATATAATACGAAAAATGTCAAAACCGACTATTATAGCAGTAAACAAAATGGATAGCGGCGACCAGCTGGAGGTTATGACCAATTTTTATGAGATGGGAATGACAGAAGTTATACCTGTTTCCGCGGCAAGAAGGTTCAACATCAATCTGCTTCTGGACAATATAGTAAGACTTCTCCCGTCACAAAAGACATCAGTACCTGAACCGGACCTCAAAATAGCAATTGTCGGACGTCCGAACGCCGGGAAATCAACACTGCTTAATGCTTTTATGGGCTTTGAACGGTCTGTTGTCTCGGAAATTCCAGGTACAACGAGAGATTCAGTTGATGATATGTTTTCGTATTACAGTAAAAACATTCAGGTCATCGATACTGCCGGTATAAGAAAGAAAAGCAAAATTACAGAAAATATCGAATACTATTCGTTTACGCGCACTGTTGACTCCATTCATAGAGCCGATGTTGTTATTCACCTTATTGATGCCACCATGGGACTTACTGAAAACGACAAAAAAATATCGGACGAGATATTAAAAGCAAAAAAACCGATTATAATAGCGGTCAACAAGTGGGATGCTGTAGAAAAAGATCACAAAACCTTTGATGCTTTTAAAGATAAACTTATTTTCAAATTCTATAAAGCAACGGACTTCCCTATAATTTCAATCTCCGCGAAGGAGAAACAGAGGATCACCAAAGTTTTAGAAACAGCAATACTGCTTAAAGAGAAAGCAAACAAACGTATCGATACCCCTACTCTTAACAAAGTTATGGCAAATATTAAAAGTTTCGGTAAAATCCCGCAGCTTGGAGAGAAAATCAAAGTCTATTACGCTGTGCAGATCGATACAATTCCGCCTCAGTTTAAATTTTTTGTTAATAATGAAGATTTTTTCAAGAAGGATGTTATACGATACTTCGAAAAAGAACTGCAGAAGGCCTTTGATCTTGAAGGGCTCCCTATTATTATTCATATTGAGGGGAAAAAGAAGAGAGAACGGCCCGGGGGTAAGAGATAATCAGATTCTAACCCTCCCCTCTATTGATTTGGCAATTGTAGCGCAGTCTACATACTCAAGATCACAACCCACGGGGAGACCATGGGCAATTCTTGTTACTTTAATTCCGAAGGGAGAGATGAGAGATGCGACGTAAAGCGTTGTTGCATCACCCTCAATAGTCGGACTTAAAGCCATAATTACCTCTTCAAATCCGCCGGCAGCACACTTTTTCACAAGAGTGCTGATATTAAGATCTTCCGGACCAATACCGTCAAGCGGGGAAATAAGCCCGGATAGCACATGATAGCGCCCTCTAAACTCCCCCGATGCCTCAATATTAAGCACATCTCTTGCACCTTCGACCACACAGAGAACATGACGCTCGCGACCTGTATCGGAACAGAGAGAACATATCTCCGTATCCGAAATTCCGCCGCATTCAGCGCATGCCCTGATATTGTTTTTCAAATCGATCAATGAGGCGGCAATATTCTCGACATCGGGCTTTCCCATCTTAAGGAGATGAAAAGCAATCCGTGACGCGCTTTTATGCCCGATACCGGGAAGTTTTGACAGTTCCTTTGTTACTCTGTCGAGATATACAGATGGCGTGGTCAAATCATCTCACCTTTGTTTATTAACTTTTATTTTTTACTATTTTTACTATTTAAACATTCCGCCGAGATCCATTCCGCCGGCCATCTTTTTCATCTCTTCGGCTGAAAAATCACGTGCTTTATTCACAGCATCATTAATTGCAGAGTAAACCATCTTCTCCACTTTCTTTACATCACCGGCTTTAATAAGAGCTTCGTCTATAGATATATCGAGAAGGCTGAATTCACCATTTACCACAGCCTTAACGCTTCCATCAGAGCTCTCTCCGCTGATTTTGGCCTTCTGGATTGTTTTCTGAATGTTTTTCATCTCTTTCTGCATCTTCATAAGCTGGCCGATGTCGCCGAGTCCTTTTAACATATATTTTCTCCTTTTTTTATTATCTGTCCATGAAAAGCGCTTTGAAGTTTTGTAACAGCGTGGCTTTCTATATTATAATCTTCCTTTTCAGGATTTAAAATCATCTCCGATTCAGGGAGAGGTCTGGAGTTATCCTCCTCGGGATTCTCTTCAGCTTCGACTCTCTTCTGATCTGAAATCTTCTCCGCAGATTTCTCGTCTATGGACGGAAATGATTTTCCGATTTTTACAGTTATTGACGATCCAAGAACTTGAGAAAACTTGTCTTCAATACTTTTTAATGTTTCTGAATCGAGTATCTCTTTATAATTCGAGCTGCCTAATCCGTCGGGATACTGAAGTGTAAGCACCCCTGAATTAAAAACAGCTTCAGCAGGTCTTAGAATAAAAAACAGTTTATCTTTTTTAACTTCCAGATCTTTAATAAAACGGTTCCAGGATTCATTTAAACTTAGCGCTCCGCTTTTAACGGGCTGATCTATTTTTTCATTTTTTTTTTCAGCATCCCCGTGTGGCTGCTGTTCCATACTTCCGATTCCGCTCTCGAGATGTTTTATTATATCCGCAATGGATGGAGTTTTCCGCACTGACACCATGTCGAGAAGAGTCATTTCAAGATAAACTCTGTCGTTTCCTGAAAATCTGAGATTTTTCACAAGATCGGCACCATTGACAAAGAATCTGCTAAGCTCCTCATCGGTAAACTTAACCGCAGCGTTACGGAGCGACTTCATCTCTTCGGCTGATAGCCCTAAAATCCCCTGAAGATCTACACCACTGTTTATAAGCCGGAGAGAACGTATTACCTCAATAAGACCCGATGAGTATCTTGAGATGTCGATCCCCATTGATACTATCTTGTCGACTTCCGCCATCAATCCCTTACCGTCTGTATCGGAAATAAGATTCATCAGCCGGATATAGCTCTCAGTCGGTACAACTCCCATTATAGATAGTGCGTCTTCTTCGGATATTTCAGTGTCTCCGCCTGTTGCAACGCCCGAGAAGGAAATGACCTGCTCAAGAAGTGACTGGGCGTCCCTCATGGAACCATCGGCGATTCGCGCCACGGGGAACAGGGCATTTTCAGATATTTTGTAGCCCTCTTTTGTCACGATGTTCCGGAGATGATCCACAACCTTTTCTACCGGTATTTTTTTAAAAAAATACTTCTGGCACCGTGAAAGAATCGTTTCAGGAATTTTATGCATTTCCGTTGTCGCGAATATAAATACAACGTGCGGAGGGGGTTCTTCAAGAGTTTTCAGCAGCGCGTTAAAAGCCTGCGTGGTAACCATATGGACTTCGTCTATTATATATATCTTATATTTCGATTTAGCCGGAGCAAAATTGACATTTTCCCGGAGTTCACGGATATTATCCACCCCGTTATTGGAAGCACCATCAATTTCTATTACATCGAAAGAGTTCCCCTGCTTTATTTCAACGCAGTTTTCACATACTCCGCACGGAGTCGGAGTGGGCCCCTCTACGCAATTTAGCGCCTTGGCAAGAATTCTCGCCATAGTAGTCTTACCCACACCTCGGGGACCGGAAAAGAGATAGGCGTGAGTAATCCTCCCCTGAGTTATGCTGTTTTGTATTGTTTTAGAAACATGATCCTGGAAGACGACGTCACCGAAAGTCTGAGGTCTCCACTTTCTGGCAATTACCTGGTATGTCATATTTAACCCGGGGGATTATTTTATACGGAAAGGGAGGGATTCGAACCCTCGGTCACTTGCGCAACACACGGCTTCCAACCGTGCTCCTTTGGCCGCTCGGACACCTTTCCTTGAGCATTACAATACCTGATATTTTATTGTGTAATCTTTGTCAATAAACAATTTTCCGGTATTAATTCAATTTTGATGGTAGTGAATTATTTTTAGGGATGCGTATGCTTCGCATACGCCTGGAATTGGGGGCTTACGGGGGCTGCGCCCCCGTAAGCCCCCAATTCCAGACACGGCGCGCAGCGCTGTGCCTCCCAAAAACAAGTTTACCACTAGTTTTTAAATAGTCACCAATTTTGGAATAGCAAATTTTTGTGTTTGACCTTTAATCAATTTCTAATTCTAATATTAGAAAAGCACCGGAGTTTTCATGAAAAATATAGTTTTTTCATCATTAAAGATTCTAATAATAACGCTTTTTACAATAACATCTGCTTTTAACTCTCTTTCTGCAGAAGAAATTATAATCCGTATAGGGTATTCCGATTCGGAAGCATTCCCCTTTCAGATACGTGATGACAGAAATCCTCCGGGAATCGCCTTTGAAATAATTTCTGAAGCTGCAAAACAGACCGGAATTAAAATAGAATATATCAGACTCCCCAACAGACGGGTACAGCTATCGCTTCGCGAAGGAGATTTAATTGATGGAGCTTTTATGTTCTCCTACAGTGAAGACCGCGATGTAAATGGGGTCTACCCCTCAAAACAGAGTAGACCCGACGGGAGCAGAAGAATAGCGACTCTAAGCTACCACATTTACAGGAAGAAAGGATCATCCATAAACTGGGACGGTAAAAAATTTTCAGGAATAGACACCTCTGATCCGGGAGTAAAAATCGGAGCGAACTCCGGATATTCCGTTATAAATGATCTTATTAAAAAAGGGGTCTCTGTTGATGACGGTTCTAAAAATACCGGACAGAATTTTTTAAAGCTGCAGACGGGGAGAATAGCGGCTTTTGCTCACCAGGATCTTGTCGCCGATAATCATCTTTCAACCGGAGGAATTACCGGTATTGAAAAACTTCCGAAACCATTTATTCAGAAGGATTACTTTCTGATGTTCAGTCATCAATATTATGCGAAGAACCGCCAGACTGCGGAGAAGTTATGGAATAAAATCGGAGAGATCCGCGATAAAAAAACCGCGGCAATATCATCGAAATATAGAGAGTAAGCCGGCACTAATTAAAAACTGATGCCGTTAGCATGCAATTCACCAAAAAACGACATCAGTTTTCCGATTTAATTTATTATTTTTCCAGATTAAATTTTAAATAATTACTATCAAAAAATTTCTTCAGGTTTAAATAAATAACCAATCTCAAATTCAGCTGTATCGGGTGCATCGGAACCGTGCACTACATTAAACTGAATGCTCTCTGCAAAATCTGATCTGATTGTTCCGGGATCTGCTTCTTTAAAATTTGTAGCCCCCATGAGCTTTCTGTTAAGCGCTATGGCATTTTCACCTTCGAGAACCAATACAACCACCGGCCCTTCTGACATAAACGAAGTAAGTTCGTCATAAAAAAATTTCCCTTTATGAACCGCGTAGAATCCCTCTGCTGTTTCCTTTGACATATGAATTTTCTTTATCGCGGCGACTACCAGTCCTGCGGTTTCGAATCTTCTGATTATCTCTCCGGTGATATTCTTTCTTACGCCGTCAGGTTTAATTATTGAAAGTGTTCTTTCCATTAAATTCCTCTTTTATTAAATAAATTATCAATCACCCGCAAATAGCGGGTGAACTGCAAAAAAAAAGGCTATCTGATTTTCATCAGCAGCCTTTTTTTGTGTGCCCAGAGCGGGACTTGAACCCACACAGGAAAATCCCACATGGCCCTCAACCATGCGTGTCTACCAATTCCACCACCTGGGCATTGGCACATCAACTTCTAGAAGACTAAATATTTTGAGGTAAATAATGTCAATGAAAAAAAATTAAAATTTTGACCTCATCTCCTAACCCCCTTCTCCACATGGAGAAGGGGTAAATTCAGTATCGTATATTTGGAGGCAATAAAAAAATCAATAAATTTGTTATTACAACCTCCCCATCTCATTAAGAAGAGGGGGACCGAGGGGGTGAGGTCAGTAAACAATCTCCAGGACTTCGTCAAAATAATTAACGAAGTGAGCATCAAGTCCCTTCTTTATATATTCAGGAAGTTCATCAAAATCTTTTTTATTCTCGTACGGATATATTATAGTCTTGACCTTTGCTTTTTTTGCGGCAATGGTCTTCTCTTTCACACCGCCGATCGGTAGGACTTTGCCTGTTACAGTAAGCTCCCCTGTCATCGCTATATTTTTCTTGATCGGCATATTTTTCGCAAGTGAATACAGGGAAGTTGCCATGGTAATACCTGCCGAAGGGCCGTCCTTTGGTGTAGCGCCGGCCGGGACATGGAGATGGACATAATGATTTGCGAAGTAATCTTCATCTATGCCGTAATCTCTAGCTCTTGACTGAACATAAGTATAAGCTATTTCAGATGATTCTCTCATTACATCTTTAAGCTGGCCGGTTTGCTTAAAACCTTTCACTTTTGTATGTATTCCAGTTGACTCGACATATAGTGTTGTGCCGCCCATACTTGTCCATGCAAGACCCATAACCACACCGGCAATACTTTTATCATAAAGCGACTCATCTGTAAATCTCGGTTTACCAAGAAACTCTTCAAGATTATCCTCTGTAACTGTAACTGGTTCGGTATTACCTTCAGCAAAACGTTTTGTAACTTTTCTCATAATTTTCTTAATATTATTTTCAAGAGACCTGACTCCGGCCTCGCGCGCGTAACCATCTATCATTTTCTTTAATGCACCGGCATCAATCTTCGCCATATTCTTTTTAAGTCCATGTTCAATCAGCTGCTTATTTACAAGATACTTTTTAGCAATTTGAACTTTCTCCTCCAGAATATAACCGGAAAGTTTCATTATTTCCATTCTATCGAAAAGCGGTGCCGGAATTGTATCCATAGTGTTAGCTGTGGCTATAAAAAGAATATTTGAAAGATCATAACGTACATCCATGTAATGATCCAGGAAGTTATTATTCTGCTCACTGTCAAGCACCTCAAGCAGAGCTGATGCAGGATCTCCCTGGAAGCTTGCACCGATTTTATCAATCTCATCAAGCATAATAACAGGATTTGAAACACCCACAGTTTTAAGACTCTGTATAATCTTCCCTGGCATTGCACCAATATATGTGCGCCTATGCCCTTTAATTTCAGCTTCATCTCTCATCCCGCCAAGAGAGAAACGGAAAAACTTTCTATTCAGAGCTTCCGCTACCGATTTACCGATGGAAGTTTTACCAACCCCGGGAGGCCCGATAAAACAGATAATCGATCCGGAGATATTCCCTTTCATCTTCCCTGTTGCAATAAATTCCAGAATCCTTTCTTTAATATCATCAAGGCCGTAATGGTCTCTATTGAGAATCGCACGGGCTTTTGCTATGTCGTAATTATCTTCAGAGTAGATCCCCCAGGGAAGAGATGTAAGCCAGTCAAGATAGTTTCTACTGACGCCGTACTCCGCCGAATGAGGTTCGAGCAGACGCATTTTATTCATCTCTTCGTCAATCTTTTTCGCTGCCTCTTCTGTGAGTTTCAGTTTCTCTATCTTCTCCTGAAATTTTTCAATTTCAGTAGATTTTTCATCCTTTTCAAGTCCGAGCTCTTTCTTAATCTCCTTAAGCTGCTCCCGCAAAAAAAACTCCTTCTGCTGCTTAGAGATCTTCTCTTCAATCTGCTGAGTTATCTTTTTCTGGAGTTTGTTAAGCTCTATCTCTTTCTTTAAAAGAATAAGAACTTTTTTTACCCGCTGCCGGACATCAAAAGTTTCTAGAATATCCTGTATCTCCCCCGACTCGGCCTGTGTCATTGATGCTACAAAGTCTGAAAGTTTTCCCGGATCTTCGACGCTGAACCTGTTAAGAAAAAGTTTAAGCTCCTCCTGAAATAAAGAATTTGTTTTGATTAAATCTTTAACAGAACTGATGATTGCCATTGAATAGGCTTTCATCTCGTCAGTGGGTTTAAACTCCGCCTCAAAATAATTTTCAACATTCCACCGGATAATCGGTTCATTCTGCGCAACACTTTTCAATGTAAAACGGCCTATGGCGTTTAGCATAACCTGAACTGTTCTTTCATCAACAGGTGTGATTTTTATTATTTTTACAGCTACACCGACATGATACAAATCCTCTGATTTTGCCATTCCGTCATGCTGATTTTTTATAAGAACAACTCCGCCGATCTTATTCGGCGAATCCACAATCTCCTGAGCGCTGTCGATCATTATATCGCCGGTAAGGATGAGAGGTATCATCATACCGGGAAATATAGGGCGCTGAGAAATTGGAATAATTGTCATCTTCTCAGGACGAAAGTCCTCGGCTATTATAAGCTGGCTTGCAATATCTTTAATGTCATCAGACATGGAATCACCTCTTACTTAATTATTTTACGCCTAAAGAATATATATCTTTTATAAATAGTTTTTCAGTCTGCCAGGTACCCAGTGTAAAAAGAAAATCACCCTCATTTGTCCAGGCATAGTGCATATCGTTTTCTTTATTACTATAAATTTCAAGCTCAAATTTTTTATCACCATATGGAATTGTTACTATACAGACTATCTTCCCGGTTTTTTTAGCATCGGCGTTCTCCGGAAATTCTGCGGCTTTCAACGGAGAAAAGAGCGCCAGAATTGAATTAACCGCAGAATCACTCAACTCAAGATCTTTATATCCCCTGCACATCCATTTCTCCGGAGATTTCTGATTTTCATCTTTACCATCAGTCTCTTTTTTATTCTGAAATAATTGAAAATCAAAATTTTCTTTGCCATAACTTATTCTGAAATATTTGACATCTTCTTTTTTAATATCGAATATGTTTTTATCTCTTAAATCAGAAACTGACAGATTGAAATCACTGTTCATAATTCCCGATGCAAGATAAATCTCTTTAAAGTCATCGACACGGATATAGGAATGATTTTTTGTTGAACCCGCTTTACCAATAATTATTTTTCTTAAGATTTTACCCTTCCCTTTTATAAAAACCATAATAGCTCTATCTTCTGTCAGGTCATATTTATCATAGTAACCTTTATCGGAGACTAAATCAAGTAATTTAAAATCTCTTGCTTTTCGTTCAAGAGCCTCAATAAGCTCGGCATCTCCAGCGTAAGACTGTTCATTGATGCGCCATTTACCCTCTTTTTTTGTCATATTCAGGGAAACATCTTTTCCTGTTACAATAATTTCATCAGCTGGTTCGTACCAACCCTCAAGAGAGGGCACACTGCTGCAACTCCAGTTCTTTAACACAATAGATATACTCAGAAAAACTATAACCCCCAGGGTATAAACTAGTCTCTTATTCATTCAAGTCACCCCGTAAAAATAGTGATTCAATAAAACGTCTGCGTGCGGCTCTCCGTCTCCAGACGATGAGCCCGGTAAGAACTACAAAGAACGGGACAAGTCCCATGTTTATTATTTTAAGAAGAAAACGTGTCTGATCACCGGTTTTTATTAGCGGATTATAATCGAGACTCTTACTCTTCATCTCCGGAATATAACTGTTCCCAGTGAGATAATCTACCATAGAATGCAGCAGAATGTCATTGGAAAATACACCTGATCCGCTTCCGCCGGATAAAATTTTTCTTGCTGAATTAATAAATCCAGATGAGTTAAGCTCCGATGTCCCTACAACTATAAGTTCCGATCTGCCTGATGATATTGTCGAATCGAGTTTTTTCTCTGTTACAAGAGAACGCTTCTTTGATGCAGAGAGTTTCCTCATCGGGATCTCTTTCCCTTTGAAATAACTTTCAAATATCCCTGATGCAAGAACCGCCACAGGATAACTCTTAAGCTCAACACCTGATGGTGGAGACATGAAGAATGGACTGAAATTCATCTTCCCCTCCATAAGCCAGCTTTCGGGAGATGTAGAAACTAGAACAGAGGAGTTAACACCTTTATTTTTCAGTTTTTCATCAACCTCAAGCGATGATGTCTTTATAAAAACTACATTGTTCAGATATTTCGTAATGACGCTTTCACTGTTCAGCCCGGCCTTATCAACAGAAGGAACAAGGGGATAATCTGTCAGCATCTCCCCAATATTTATTTTTTTACAATTTTTATCCAGCACAACATTTTTATTAATTTTTATACCGTAATGGGCGCTCATCTTTTCAAGACCGGAAGTAACCGGAAGTATAATGGGCTGATTCCCAATAAGGCCGGACTGTTCACCGGTGTCCATCTCGATGAATGAATTAACAAAATATAAAACCGACCTGCCATGCATTAGAAACTGGTCTATTTTATACTTTTCAACATCTGAAAAAAGATCCACCGGCCCATTTATAATAAGAACTTTGACATTATCCGGAATATCTCCCTTTCTAATATCCACAGGGACAAGCTGGTACACATCAGAGAGTATTTGCGCAAAAAGCCCAGC
>JBBRFT010000043.1:0-19762 GCA_038241375.1 Spirochaetota bacterium | reverse complement strand
TATATATGCTCTCCAAAAAACGGGAGTCTCACTCCAGGTATATATCACTGATCAGAACGGAATAATTATTTACTCTTCAAATGAATATATAAAAAAAGGAGCCGATTATTTAAAATGGCGTGACGTCCGCCTTACCCTTCTCGGTAAATATGGAGCGAGATCATCTCTGCTTGATGAGAACAATCCAAATTCAAAATCAATCTTTGTCGCCGCACCGCTCAGATACAAAAATAAAATTGCCGGAGTCATCACTGTTATAAAACCGGAGGAGAGCATCTCTCTTTTTATTGAAATAGCAAAAAGAAAAGCTCTGGTAACAGGGATTTTAACATGCATGCTCTTTATATTTCTCAGCTTTATATTATCCATATGGATCAGCAGACCGGTAAACCGACTCACAGAATACGTTAAGTCACTAAGAGCAAACAAAAGATCGGAAATGCCCGCTTTTGCCGGAAAAGAAATAACAACCCTGGCGGAAACCTTTACCGAAGTATGGGAGGACCTGAAGGGGGAGAAATATATCGAACAGTATATTCAAACTCTAACTCATGAGTTAAAAAGTCCTCTCTCTTCAATCATCGGGTCATCGGAACTTCTCGAAGATGATATCCCCGACGCACAGAAGAAAATTTTCTATAAAAATATATTCCGCGAGTCACGGAGGATGGAATCAATAATCGAAAGAATGCTGGAACTTTCATCAATCGAGAGTCAGGAGAGACTTAAGAATATTGAAAAAGCAGATCTTGTTGCGGTGATAAATGATATACTTGAGAGTCTCTACCCTGATTATCATAAAAAAAATATTATAGTAAACAATAACACCTCTCAATCAATTAAAATTGAGTGTGATATATTTCTGATTCGTCACGCAATACAGAATCTTCTGCAGAACGCTATTCGTTTCTCCGGAGATGGCGACACAATTACTATTTCAGCTGATGTGACAGACACCTTTGTGTCCGTTATTATCACCGATAGCGGCGAAGGTATCCCCGATTATGCCGCAGATAAAATTTTTAACAAATTTTATTCTCTGCCATCGAGTAACTCAAAAATTAAAAGCACAGGCCTGGGACTTCCATTCGTGAAAGAGATCGCGGCATTACACAAGGGGAGTATTACTGTAAGAAATAATCCAGACAAAGGGGTAACGGCAGAGCTGACTCTTCCTGTACAGCAGAATGTATTGGTATTGTAAACGGGAAATCCCCCCGTTTCGCTGCGCGAAACATCCCCCTTTGATAAACTGACTTGTACCCATAACTCAACAGCCCCAAACCCCCGGAGGGGGCTTCAAGGATAAATAGTTAAATTATTGATTAGCAGTTTTTAATATTTAAGTCGTAACTTGATGGAATAGTTTTAAATAGGTCTTAAGCCCACCTCCGGGGGGTTTGGGGGGCCGACAATTTGATGTACGCCTGGTTTACTTTGCAAAATTTGGGTAATGATTTAAATATTTTAAAATACTCCAGTTTTTTTATAAACTTCACATAAACTTCACACAGCCAACATACTCTCTTCAATAACATCCCGGATATTAAAGTCATTAAAATTAATTACATTTTATAAATTAAAAATCCGGAGAAAAAATATGAAACCTTTAGCATCAAAATCGTTTATAACATCTTTCCTTTTATTAGCACTTCTCATTCCTATATCCATGGTCAGCTCACTTGTTGATGAAAGAAAACAGAGACAGAACGAAGTATACACAGAGATGAGCAGTTCATGGGGGGGAGAGAATACCGTACTCGGAGGATTATTCCTTTCATTCGCAAATGAAACAGTAATGCCGGACAGATCCGAAATTGACGGAAACATCACCGCGGAAGTACGGCAGAAAGGTATTTTTAAAATCCCGTTCTACACTGCAAACCTGATACTAAAAGGGAGTTTCAACAACATGCCGGGTCAGACGGGGAAACAGACTTTGAACCTGTCTATTTTCAATAATCCCTCTGTGGAGATAAAATATGTAAGAATTAACGGAGTTGAAGTGCCGTTTACTCCACGGTTAAATACCAGCATCCCTAATGCACTGACAATAGGGAATTACACAAGCGACAGGCTGAGAACAAACAATAAAACTGAAATCGCAGTGAGCGCCTCAATCAAGGGAATTGACAGACTGATGTTCCAGCAGCTTTCGAAAAAGGCTCATATTGCTATAAAGTCAAACTGGACAGACCCGGCATTTACAGGTTCAATTCTGCCCTCTGCCAGAACAGTTGATCACACGGGATTTCAGGCAAAGTGGGAATTGACCACACTGTTGAATACATCAGGTAAAGCACACCATCTATTAAGCGAAGAGGATTCATTCGGAGTAAGTCTCTTCATGCCCGTTAACGTTTACAGCCTCACAGACAGATCAATTAAATACGCCATACTCTTTATCGGCTTTACTTTTCTTGCTTTTTTTCTATTTGAGATATTTGGGCAATTAAGAATTCACCCGTTCCAGTATCTCCTGGTTGGATTTGCACTTACAATATTTTATCTGCTGCTTCTTTCATTTTCGGAATTCATGAGTTTCGCGTTTTCATATTTCATCGCTTCAGCTGCAACCATCGGACTGATTACAATGTATTCGGCAAAAATACTCCAGGCAAAAAAACGGACATTCGCAATGGCGGCTATGCTTGTAATACTATATTCGTTTCTATATATTCTGCTGCAGCTGGATCAGTACTCACTTATACTCGGCTCAATCGCACTGTTTCTTGTACTGGCATCGGTGATGTACTTAACTCGAAATGTAAACTGGTACGAGATGCAGGAGAGGTAAGAAGAAAACATAGCGTAACGCACGATACAATAAACATAGAATATCCGCCGCAACTGTGCGATTCTGCACTTTGTGGCGGTTAGTAAAGATTTAAAAAAACAGCAACAAGACTCATCCTGTAGTATAAATAATTTTCCCCGATTTTGTAAAATCATAATTACCGAGAAAAGACACCATCCTCCTGAAATCTTCAGATTGGAGTGTTTCTATAAAGTTTTGAACTTCCCCACGGAAAAAAGTCTCCTGTAGAAGAACCATATCAAAACTCTCTTTTATTAATGGCTGAAATTTAAGCCCCAGAATTTGAGCCACAGAACTGGTTGCAATTCCGGCACCGGCAGAACCGGATAATATTTCAAGCCCTACCTCAAGATGCGTATTAACCTCATCACCATAACCCTTAATCGCGCCGGAATCGACTCCCTCAGACTCAAGGAAATGTTCTGTAATAATTCTTGTACCGGAACCGTTTTGTCTGTTTATAAATTTAATCCCATCACGGGCAATCGATGAAAAACTAATCTTCCCCAATTTTGAATCCTTAGGAAGAATAAAACCAAGTTCACGCTGGAACAGATGTACTATTGCAATTCTTTTATCAGGTACCAGTCCCCCGATTGCCTGCATATCATATTCACCTGTTCCCGGTCTGGAAAGATGGCACCATGCAATATCGGTAAATCCGCATCCGAGGAGACGCATTCCCTCGAGACTCCCTGTGACTGAGGAGAATATATGCTTCCCTCCATCCCCGCTCTGCATCCTATTAATCAGTATATCAAGAATAGGATCATTACTCCCCGCCGCAAATATTGCTCCGGCGTGGTCTCTGACCGCTTCATCAATAAACGGACCATCCTTTAAAGCATTTGTGGTAATCCATCTATCGATAAGTTTTTTAGGGAACACCCACTTTCCTGTAACTCTGGTGCATGGGATACTCTTTGATTTTATAAGTGCATAAACCTGTTTTTCATTTATTCCAAGATACTCAGCAGCTTCTTTTGTGCTCATATTTTCAGCAGGCATAATCTCCTCCGTATAATAAAGAAATTATGTTAAATTTAGCGGTTGTCAATTAAATATTTATTAGGTTTATTCTGGAAGATTTTTTTTCAATGTCATTACAATCGACAGTTTTAAGAAAGAGACACAATCTGTTTTTACGGAATATTACCTGATCAGATTTACCCGTAATTCCAATTCTATACAGAGACATTCTGACTTAATTAATTCAGATGAATCATCTCAGCTTTATGATTGCAAATGGGGATTATGCCCATGGACTAATCCCCATTCATATTTTATTTTTTCTTTATCTTACCGAGTTCTTTTTTCAACTCTTCACGTGTTATTGTTCTAATCTCTTTTCTCAGGTCGGAATGGATCTCCGTGTGAATTTCTGTTAGAAGATCTCTCTTAATAGTCTCTCCCATCTCACCCTCTATCTGTTGCAGAGTCAGTTGATCCTCCGGTTTAAGCACTTCCTGATATCTGCTGAAGAAAACCATACGAAGATCAGCAAATGCAACGTAAAGTATCGGCGTAGCATACAGAGTTATCAGAGTTCCAAAAAGAAGTCCCCATGATAAAGTAATCGCCATCGGTACAAGAAAAGGATCCGAACCGCCTATTCCATACGCCGTAGGAATCAGTCCCAGAAAAGTCGTTATTGTGGTAAGATATATCGCCCTGATTCTTGTCGGTGCAGCATTAATAGCTGCTTCCATCGGAGCTAGACCCTGTGCACGCCGGACAAGGATAAAATCAATCATGACTATTGAGTTATTTACAACAACACCTGCCAGCCCCACAAGACCCATTGTTGCCATAAATGAAATCGGCATACCATGAAAGAAAAATATCCATATTATACCGATTATCGTAAGAGGAATTACGCCCATAATTATCAATGGATGTGTCATGGATCTGAAAATCCAAACCAATATTATATAAATAGCAAGAGCCGCTACAAGAAAAGATTTGAGCAAGCTTGTCATGGAATCAGATGTGTCTTTGAATTCACCTTCGTAAGATGCAGTATATCCGGGGAATCTTTCATCAATATCCGGAAATTTTGCACTAAGCATTCTGTTGACAGTAACAGATGTTACATCTTTAGCATTTTCATCTATATCCGCAGTAACATTAATAAGACGTCTCCAGTCCTTTCTTTTAATGACAGATATTCCTTTCGCACTATCATCAAATCTGACAACCTGTGTTATAGGTATAAGATTACCTGTTCGATTAGCGATTTTAACATCCTTTATACTGCTAATACTCTTTCTCATATTCTCGGGAAAAATTACTCTTATATCAATCTCTTCGTCAGTTTTCTTTATCTTAGTCGCAACAGTGCCTTCAAAGCATGAACGTATGGTAGTTGCAATATCAAAAACCGTAATTCCGGTCATGGCCGCGGTCTTTTCATCTACATAAACCCGGAGTTCGTTTTTATAATCTTCATAATCATCTTTAACATCTTTAATGCCGGGGATTGTAGCGAGATACTCCCTGTACTCATCGGATATTTTCTTTAAAGTTTCAAAATCGTCACCTTTAATCGCTATACTAACAGGTTTTCCCACAGGCGGCCCGGTCTTAACCATGGAGAATTCAAGCTTGGTAAACTCACTGCTCAGATCAGTTGAATCCTTTCTCAAGGCATCAAGTATTTCAGAAGCCTCTCTGTCCCTGCCGCTGAAGGGTGTAAGATATACCATTATAATACCGTAGTTTGAACCCATTTTAGTAAATGGATCTGACGGATTTTCCTGAATAATCCCCGCCTTTGTAGTAAACGTATGGAGCTCCTCCTTTGGAAGAGCAAATACTTTCTCCTCAACTTTTTTAAGTCTTTTGTTCATCTCCTGCACGCCGATACCGGTAGGAGCCTCCGCTTTTATTGTAATGACCTCAACTCCGCCGGGAGGGAAAAGCACAACCTTCATAAATTTACCCGCGAAAAGTAGGGAAGCAAAAAAGAAAATTGTGATAAATAAAACAGCTTTATATCTGTGACTAAGCACAAAGGCAAGTGATGATGCATACTTCGCCTTAAACATTTTAAAAAGTCGTCCCTCTTTATCGCCAATCGAAGAAGTATGAAATTTGTTATTTTTTTCGAGTTCATAAATATGTGAAGGGAGAATAAACATACATTCAATCCACGATGCGATGAGTGAAACGATAACCACAGCGGGGAGCATCCACATGAATTTACCCATAACCCCTTTCATGTACATAAGAGGAGCAAACGCTACTATAGTTGTAAGAACGGTTCCGGCAACGGGAGTAATAACTTCAAGTGTTCCGTTTATTACAGAATCTTTAACATTATCCCCCTCTTCAAGGTGACGGTAAATATTTTCAGAAACTACGATTGCGTCATCTACAAGCATACCAAGTACCATAATAAGACCGAACATCGACATAAGATTTATGCTTAAATCGGCGTATCCCATCCAGATAAACGTGGCAAACATAGCAAATGGAATTCCAAGTGCTGTAACGAGTGCTATCCGCCACCCCAGAGAGAGAAACAGAGTTATTACAACTAGAGCAAACCCCATAATACCATTGTTCACCAGAACATTCAGTCTTCTTTTCACATAGTACGACATATCATTAAATTCAGAAATTTCATAATATTCTGGCAGTATTTTTTTAAATCTGGCCAGCTCAGTTCTTACATCTTCAACAGTATCTATAATATCAGCTGATTCTTTTTTTATCACAGTCAGAGTAATAGATTTCCTGCCGAGAGTATTATTTATTATGGTCTCCTCTTCAAAGGAATCCTTTACTCTTGCCAGATCTCCGACCCTCACCCAATAACCCATCTCATTGGCTCTAACCAGAACTTTGCTTATATCATCCGGTGTTTTAACTTCACCGATTGTACGGATAAGAAATTCGCCGTTATTTGTTTTTATAATACCGCCGGGGAAATTCAGGTTTTTTCTCGCAAGCGCATTGATGACTTCGTTTATGGCCACATGAAGATTGTTGAGTTTAGCAGGATCAATCTCAACAATCATCTCCCTATCTCTATAACCTTTTTTATCAACTTTACCAACACCGTTCACTTCAAGCAGACGGTCTTCAAGCATTTTTGCATATTTCCTCAGTTCAAACTCATCGGCATCACTACGGACACTGTTTTTGTTTAAAAGAGAAATTTCAACAACCGGAGTCATTGAAGTATTAAGTTCTGTAAATTCTGGATCAAGTGCATCATCGGGGAGATCGGTTACCTTATCCAGGGCATCCTTGATATCATTTATTGTTTTATCTTTATCTCTGGCATCCGGATCAAGTTTTATCGCTATAGATGACCGTGCTTCAAGAGAGGTTCCCGAAATTTCATCGATACCATCTATCTCCTTCATTTTTGTTTCAATGGGGATAGTGATATGCTTCTCCACATCCTCCGCCGTAGAGCCGGGATATACCGTAGTAATAATAACCCAGTCAAAATCAACCCTGGGGAAAGCCTCCCTTTGTGCGGTAAAAACAAACAGTAGGCCTGTTATTACAAGCCCTACCGAGATAATATTTACAAGAAGCGATTGTTCAGCGAAATACTTAATTATTTTTCTCATCTATGAAACCTGCCGGGTATATTTTTTATATATTACAAATGGGATAATCAAACTATAAAATTTCAAACTTAATGCACAAACAGGAATATCAGCATTGGAATGATATCTTTCTGTTATCATTTTTCAAGCGAAGACAACAGCACCGGATTAGAAGAGGAGAAGCAATAATCCGGAGGTGTAAAAATATTTATATAACTTTAATTTTAGTGAGAAGCTCAAGACCTCTTTTTTGTGCGAATTCGGTTACATCTTTATAATAGCTACTGAACTCGGAGACAAAATCTTTGCCGAATTCAGTTAGTTTATAACCCTCTTTATTGTTATCTTTATAAATCAGAGATTGACCAATGACTTCTTCAGTTTTTTTAATCTTACCCCATGCTCCCCTGTATGATATACCCATTCTTTCAGCGGCAAGTTTAAGAGAACCAAGCTCATTTATCAGCAGGAGGAGTTCATATCTGCCATGCCCGAAATATACTCCGCTATCCTTTTCAAACCAGACGTGAACCTTTACTTCTGGAAGCACGTTAGCCTCAACACTTTTATCTTTCATGAACAGACTCCTGTTATTTACGCCCGTAAGACGATGCCATAATTATTCCGGATACAAATCCGCAAAGGTGACTCTCCCAGGACATTGATGAGTTAACCGGCAGAACACCGAAAATCATTCCGGAGTATAAAAAGAATACAGCAAGGGATATAATAAGCGATTTCAAATCTCTCTTGAAAAGACCGCGGGCAAGGAGATATCCAAGAATACCGTAAATGACACCGCTAGCTCCGATATGAATAGTATCCGGTCTACCTATAAGCCATGTACCCGCACCGCCGAGAAGAACAACGGCAATAATTATCCAATATGACTTTTTATGTTCAAGAGTGATTAGAAACAGACCAAGAATAAAAAGAGACACGGAATTGGCAGAAAGATGAGAAAAATCATTATGCAGAAGAGGCGCGAAAAGGATCCCCCATAACCCGTAAATATTCCTTGGGACAATTCCAAATTTATTAAGAGGAAAAAAATAACTTAAGATGTGAACAATCCACAAAAAGGCGATGCCGTAGAGCAGGTTCTTAATCGGTTTTATATACTTTTCTTTATCCATAAATAATGACAAATAATATATTATTAACTCTGTCAATTAAATAATAATATGTCTTTTAACCAGGTAAATATATCCAAATACTTGTAGTCTGGGGTTTTTTAATCTATTACAATCCATAAGTGTCTGCAGAATTCTACAATGAAACAATGTTTTTTGCTAATAAATAAAGTAACCGATAGGCAAGGCCACCTTATTTATTTAACACAAATTCCGTTCAAAGGTTATTTCTTTAACTCAGATGCAGCGCGTGAAATAACAGAAGGTATTACAGCAAAACAGAGAGCCATAGCCGCACCAGCAGCCTGTTGAGGAGCTCCATTTGCAGATGACATTGCACCGGCGAAAAGCACTGCCCCGATAAATGAAAAAATAATTGTTAAAATCCATAACACTTTAAGCATTATTACCTCTCAGACTTTTATTTAATGTTATCTTAATCATCAATTTTAAAATAGGCAAGCCATCCGCTGTTGCAACAGAATATGACCATAAAAAGATATAGCCATAATCTGACGCATCAGAAAATGGCTATATCAACTTTGTTCATTGAAATATTAAACCATAGTTTATAAGTGAAATCTTCTAATAATTCCATTTACTCTTTAAGCAAAAAATGTTTAATTAAGCTGTAAATATAGTATTAAATTGGGCGGCTATATCATGAATGCGATTAAAATTAACAAAATGATAGACTCAAGCGATATCCATGTAGATGGACTTGATAAATATATAGGTAAAAATGCCGAGATAATAATACTAATAAATGATGAAACTTTAGATAATAACATTAAAAATCGTAATGCTGCATTTGAAATTATAGATTCATTTACTGGTGAAGTTAAAAAATGGAATCGGGAAGAATTATAAGATCGATAAAATATTTAACAAGAGGTCGTTTATGAATCAGACTTGACATTGATGCAAGCTGATGATAATATAAACTCATGGAAAAGATTAAACAAATAATCCGTGATGAACTTAAAAATGAAAACAATATCTCTCTCTGTATACTCTACGGCTCAGCTGCGACCGGTAGAATGACTAAGCAGAGTGATGTTGATTTAGCAATAGCCGGAAAAGAGATGTTTGACCTTGAGTATCTTGCAGATTTGCAGGTTCGGCTTTCTCTTAACCTTGGATATGAAGTAGATCTGGTGGATATGAACAGAATTGAAGGACTGATTTTAAAAGAAATTCTGAAAAATGGAATTGTTCTTATTAAAAAAAATAGCAGTATTTATGCTGATTTTATAAGAAAAGCCATTTATTTTGATTCTGATGTTCTGCCTAACATCAGGATGATACTGAAACATAGAGCGGAGAAATTTGCCCGTGGACATTGACCTGCTTTTAACAAAGATAGAATCATTGAGAAAATGCATCGCCAGAATTGAACAGAAACGGCCTGCAAGCCCGGAAATATTAAAATCTGATATTGACATTCAGGATATTATATCTGTAAATCTTGAGAGGGCGGTTCAACAGTGCGTCGATATCGCAGCTATAATAATTGCTGATTCGGAAAATCCTCCGCCTGCAACAATGTCTTCTGCAATTGTTTTACTTAATGAATATGGTGTAATTGAAAAAAGTCTATCTGACAGATTAAGAAAGGCTGTGGGTTTCAGAAATATTGCCGTACATGAATATTCAAAAATTGATTGGGACATTGTTTATTCAATAATAAGCATCAACCTCGATGATTTTAAAACGTTCGCATCTGCAGTGCTTTCATATATTGATAAAGAATAATACAATAACGACTATGAGTCAATCCCCCCGACCCTGAACTCCCCGGGAGTTCTCCCTGTAAACTTTTTAAACGCGCGGTTGAATGTCCTTATGCTGTCAAAGCCTGTGTCAAAACAGATTCTTGTTACTGAGTCATCTGTTTCACCGAGCCGTCTTTTAGCTTCCTTCACGCGCAGTTCGTTTATATAATCCGACAGTGTTACCCCCGTATGCTGATTGAACATGCGGCTGAATGTGTCGGGACTCATTTCAGAAGCATCTGCAAGATCTTCACGGCTGAGATTATCGGTACAATGCACTCTAATAAATTCGCACAGAGAATCAAGCTTTCTCTTAACATCTCCGCTTACTGGAGTTTTCCGCGTTTCCATATGCTGCTTGAGTTTTAAATTAAGCTCATTGTTTCTTCTCTGCAGAGTATTCTGCATTACCCGAAGAGCCATCTGGTTTTTTATGCGGAGTTTCAGTTCATCGGAATTAAAAGGTTTAGTAATATAATCGACGGCGCCGAGTTCCAGTCCTTCGTTTTTTACAACTTCATCCCCTCTTGCCGTAAGAAACAGTAAGGGAATATCTTTAATTCTTTCATCAGACTTTATGTTTCTCATAAGTTCATGACCATCCATTTCAGGCATCATAACATCAGAAACAATAAGGTTTATTTCATCATCCATATTAAGAATCTTTAAAGCCTCTTTTCCATTTGCTGCAGAATATACAAGATAGTTTTCTGACAGAATATTTTCCAGCAGACTCCGCATATCGTTATTATCCTCAACTATCAGAATTGACGGTCTATCTTCAGTTACGCCGATCTCTCTCCTTTTTGCAGATGATTCAAGACTTCTCTCCGGCAGAGTATTAACGATTCTGGCAATGGGCAGCCGGAATTCATTCCCGCCGGAACTTAAAAACGTAACATCATCTCTACCGTCAAAATGGTCTATCCCTGACGGAATCACTACGGTGAATTCAGTTCCGTGGTCAGAGGGATATTCACTGATGTGCCTGCTTACTGCAGACACATTGCCGCCATGAAGTTCAGCAATCTCCTTCACAATTGAAAGACCGATCCCTGTTCCTTCATAATTTTTTGATGATGAAGTATCCGCCTGACTGAAGCGATCAAATATTGAATTCAGCATTGATGCCGGAATTCCGCTCCCTGTATCACTGAACTTCAGAATTACGGAGTCGTCATTTTTCTCAGCACTGATTGTTATTCTTCCGCCCGGATCCGTGAATTTCAACGAATTCGAAAAGAAGTTTGAAACTATGCGCGAAAATTTTTTTGTATCGATAAATACCATTACAGGTTTGTCCGGAAGCGAGTATTCAAGATCTATGTTTCTATGCCTCATAACCGATTCCATCTCAGCGCAGTATAGCTTTACCGCGGTGCATAAATCTGACTCGACAACTTCAAGCGTCACCATTCCGGCTCTTATGCGTGAAAGCTCAAGAAGGTCATTGATAAGAGAGAGGAGATTTCTGCCGTTTCTCTGAATCATTTCTAGTGTATTTTTTTCAAGAGATCTCCCCTTCATGGCATCCTCAACAGGGGCAAGTATTAAAGTAAGAGGTGTCCTCAGCTCATGTGAAATATTGTCCAGGAAACGGCTCTTTGCGTTATTGGCAGCTTCCGCTTCGTCCTTAAGAGTTTTCAGTTCCCTGGTCGCTTTCTCAATTTTCTCCTGGAGCTGATAGTTCCACCACCATACAGCGGCAACTCCCCCTATCACAACAGCAATAACAAATATCGTGCCAACAAATCCCCATGGTACCCGGTATTTAAAGTTCCCGCCGGACCAGGTCCGTTCAGCCACTAGTTTTTCTATTTCAGTAAAACTGCTGAAGCCTGAATTGATAAGCACTAAAAGTTTTTTATTGTCAGCTCTGACAGCTGCTCCGACACTATGGCTTAAAACAGGTTTAGAGGATTGTATGTAATTTTTCCATGCTCCGCTTTTTGTGAGTTCATAATTCGCGATGGTTGATTCAGCAATAAAAACATTTACCTCCCCATTTTCTGCAGCTTTAATAAGCTCACGAATGGAGTTTTTAACCAGAAATAAAATTTCAAAATTCATTCCGTCGAGTCGAGATGCCATTCCCCTGGTAATTCCAACCCTATAAGGCTGAAGATTCTGAAGTTTTTCAACGATAGGGATTTTTCTGCTGCTGTATATATATATTTCAGATAAATATATGTCCGGAACGGCGGTGAAGTACTTGCTGTTAATTGCAGTAAGATCATATCCCATTATAACATCAACTTCGCCACTCAAGAGCGCTTTTTCTGCGTATTCAGGACTTGTGATTATGTAATCGACAGATACTCCGGCTTTTCTAGACCATAATTTCCATAGTTCAACATAGATGCCGGTTGGCCCGAACTGTTCAGTATTATATTCGACAGGGGCTTTATTTGTTATTCCTGAAACAATAATTTTTTTTATCCCTTCTGCACTTTCAGCAGGAGAACTGTAAAAAAAAGAGATAATTAAAGCAGCAAAGGTTGTCTTAACAAAAATTTTAAATGTCATTTTTCTTAATTGCTAACCCCTGATATTCAGGTTTTAAATTTCGTACAATAAATAGAACTATCAGTACACTAATGCTTTTATCAATAAAATTTATTGGGAGTCGAACGAGGAAAGAACTTGTGAACAATTTATATCCTGCATTCATTATGCTTATAATATTTAGATCAATTTTTGCTCCGGTCACTCCGCCGAAGACATAAAAAGCTACAATCGCTCCGCTTAGTGCACTGGCAATGCTGACAAATACAATACATAGCAACAGAATTTTGATTCTGCTAAAGCCGTATTTTTTTACTATAATTCCGGCAGTGACCCCAATGATCATATTTACAATGCTGAATGGGATATTAACAGGATTGTGCGTCACTCCAAGAATCAGGTTAGAGGTAAAACCTGTGAGAGCCCCGACAAACGGGCCGAGAATTACCGCGGAGAGTATAGTTCCTGTACTGTCGAGAAAAAGAGGAAACTTAACAAAAAGTTTTATAAAATCAGCAAAGAAATAGCCTGCAACATTCAGGGCTATGCCTCCGATAAATACAAATAAAAGAATCCGGTTCTTCATATAACACCTTTATTAACGGCTTAGATATGGAACAATCATATTACTGAAAAAAGCCGCGGCAGGTCAATTGATTTACTTCAGTCATGAGCACTTTAAAAAAAAATATTGCTCCTCACACCCTTCATCAGAAACTCCCCCAAGGAGTCTTTTATAGAGAAACACCTGATGAAGTTCATTATAGCGTTTCACGATTGAATTAGAACCTGGTCATTGCGAACAAAGTGAAGCAATCTATTTTATTTAAAATTAGTTTAAAAAATCAGAATCGGTATTTAACAAAACAGACTGCCACGGCATTTCATGCCTCGCAGTGACATAAATTGTACTAATCAAATCGTTAATTACTATAGCGATTAAATCATGATATTATTCTGTAATAAAAAAAATTGTAGAAAAATTTTAACCATATATATTATCTTAGTATTCACAGACTCCGTCGCCAAAAGCTGCGGGAAAATAATTCTCAAGTAAGTGCTTAACTTAACGACATTATGCAGCTTGCTATGAATAGAATAAGTTTATGGAGAACATCATGAAAATAATAAGAAAGTTTCTTTTCTCATTTTTAGTTATATCACTCATGCAAAGCGCATTAATTGCTGCTAATTACAAGATTGTAGTCCTCCCCTTTGACAAACTGAATAAAGAGAAAAATTCAGAATTGGAAACTCTCTCTGTAGGGATAAGTGAAACTCTATCAGGAGCTCTTTCTACAGTTGATAACTTTGTAGTAATAGACTCAAACCGGATAAAAAGACATCTTCTGGAGAGCGCTGAGTTTAAACAGGCCATAGGAGTTGATACCGGCGATATAGAGAACCTCCGGGAACTGACAAAAGACAAGCTTGACGCAGATTTTCTTGTCTACGGTACCTTTAATAAAATAGGCAAAAATATACAACTCTCCGCAAAATTTATGAATATAAGTTCCGGAGAAGTGGTAAAAGGATCCAATATTCACGGAAAATATCCAGATGAAATTTTCGAACTGCAGGAAAAACTTGCTAAAGACCTTACAGATAAAATATCAGGAAAATCATCATCACAGCAGAAAAACAGCATCGAAGAATACTCCAATTCCACAGGAAACTTTACCGCTTACCAGTACTACATAAAGGGACGCATGGAGCAGATACAGTACGATGTAAAAAACTATCCTGTCGCAATTGAAAATTATAAACAGGCTTTAAAGTATGACCCTAACTACGCGCTTGCATGGGCGGGACTTGCCGAGGTAAACGCATTATGGGGATATCAGATTCAATACGCAAAAGGAAACTCCGCTCCATACCTGAAGATAGCCATTGAACAAGGGAAGAAAGCTGTTGAGTTCGGACCTGCACTATATCAGACTCATCGAGCTTTAAGCATGGCTTATCTGAACAACTCTGACTTTGACAACGCCCAGAAAGCAATTGATGAAGCATATAAGCTGAACAAGCAGGATTCGGAGACAATGCAGATAAAAGCCCAGCTCAAAAATTACGGATACAAAGATATGGGAACTGAAGGAACTGAATCCTACAAAGATATAATGGAATCACTTGCTCTCAATCCCGAACTGATAATAGCTAAATGGTCTCTTGCCCATTCATATTCCATCATTAACAAAAATGACCTTGCGTTAAAAGAGTATCTGGAAATTTTAAAAATCAATCCGTCACATGCTCCGGCGCTGCATGGAATTGCACTGATCTACTACGGGATGCAGGATTATAATAATGCGGAATTCTACGCGGCAAAAGTTGTCTCGGCAGATCCGAAAACAGCACAGCATCACTACACTCTCGGACTATCTTATTATCAGCTGAAGAAGTGGGATGTGGCCATTGCATCATTTGAAAACGCAGTTAGACTTGATTCGAAGTATGAAGATGCCATATACAGTATTGCCAACAGCTACTGGTTTCAAAGCAATTGGGAAAAAGCATACCAGTATTACAAGCGAGTGGTTGAAATCAATCCGAACAATACAGAAGCGGCTAAATGGCGTGACGACTCATACAGCAAGATGAAAAAATAGAAGGATTATTTCAGCTCCCCGAACTCTTTTTTAAGGGAGCTGAATTTCTCCATATAGAGATCATAGATTTCGGAAGTTGTGAGAAATCTTTTTTTCCCGTCAAATATCCGGAACTGCCTTATCGGTTTTTTCTTTTTAAGCATCAGATAAACGGCTTCAAGAATTCCGGCAGATTTACATGAGTATTCAATGATTTTTTTATACGTATAGGTTTCATGTCCAAATCCGGATAATCCCTTAGCTTCAATAATTTCAGCCTCTTTGGGAACTTCCCCGGTAGAAATTTTAACCTCTCTGAAAAAATCCTGAAGGAAATAGAATGTCGGTTTCATGGCGTTTGAAATCTCTTCGGATACCTGGAAGAATTTCTCCATACGATCCAACTCGGAATCATCCTCTGCATTGCCGCTTATAAACTGCTGAGTTACCAGATTTACATTACTCAGTTTATTAATAAACGAAGTATCCTCGGAATAATATTTTTTCATAGTATCCGAATACAAATCCATTAGACGGAAATAATTCTGATAGGTCTTATTTCTCTGAATAAAATTTTTCCATACGCTTGCAAGCCATTTTAATACATCCTGCGTAAGCATAAGATCATTCTTTGTTTTCAGATTGTAGATAATATTGGAGAAGAAAAATAATATATAACTGCTCCCTGTTGCCTTAAAGTAGTATTCACACTGCCCCAGACTGCCAGGATCATTCATAATTTCATCAATACTGACAAGTGCGGCATCAAGTCTCTCGATAGAACAAGTTTCATACCTGAGACACCGGAGAAGAACATCCCCTATCTCTCTTAGCGCCAGATCAACCTTTAAATTCTCATCATGCATTGATTATTCCCCTGCCGTGCCTGCTGCTGAATGTAAACACAACTATCAGCCTGCAAAGTATAAAACAATTTTATAAATATGCAACATTTTTATTATAATTATAATTAACATGAGGGCAGTAAATAATTCATGAATTAAACTATGTAGAGACGTAGCATGCTACGTCTGTACGATTTTATGTCTCTACGGTTTTTGCGTCTGTAAGGTTTTTGCATCTGTACGGTTTTTACGTCTCTACATTCTCTAACACCCTGCATTATACCCTTAACGAGCAACACATAATCCCATAAATGTCATTAAATCCTGAAAATCCTTCCAATCCTCGTAATCCTGCCATTAATTTACCGCATTAATAAAATAATTATTGATATATTCACACAGTTTTTCAAAATTGTAAAACCTTTCTGCTGAAAGCGGATAGATCACGTATTTCAGCAGCAAATTCCAAAGGAAGGAGGAAATAATGAATCACTACGAACTTACAGTTATCGTAAGAAATCGTGAAACAGAATCTCACAAAGAAAAGGTGAAAGAGGTTCTTCAGAAGCACGGTGCAGTAATCACAAAAGAGGATCATTGGGGTATTAAAAAACTCGCATATGAAATCTCCAAGGATAGAGAAGGCTATTACATGTTCATGCTTGTAGATGCCGCTTCCGAAGCAGTAGACAAAATACAGAAGGAATTCGGCCTAAACGCTGACATACTAAGATATCTTTTTGTAAGACCCGCAGACATTAAAACAGCGTAACCCGGAGAGAACAAATGGCAAGCGACCTTAACAGAGTAATACTGATTGGCAGACTTACACGTGATCCTGAAATCCGCTACACACCTGCGGGTACTGCGGTAGCAAGTTTTTCACTGGCAAACAGCAGGACCTACGCTGTTACAGGTGAGAAAAAAGAGCAGGTGTCCTATTTTGACTGCATTGCCTGGTCAAAACTCGGTGAAATAATTACCGAATATTGTAAAAAAGGACACAGAATTGCCGTCGAAGGGAGATTACAGCAGTCACGCTGGGATGATCAGGACGGTAAAAAACGTTCTAAGGTTGAACTCGTAATTGAAAATTTCCAGTTTCTAACAGGAAAAGAACAGGGTGGTGATTATTCAGCAGAACCGCGAAGCAAAACTTCAGAACCGAATAATGATTTCGGCGGAAGCGGAAGCAGCAGTTTTGAAGAGAATCCCTTTTCAGACGACGACATACCTTTTTAATTAAATCTATGATTACAGGAGATAGTAATGTCAGAAGAGATAAAAAATATTGATACAGAGACAGCCGCACCTGCTGCAGAAGCAGTAGAACCCGCAGCAGATGCAGCGGCGGCACCGGCAGCAGCAGTAGCAGCACCGGCATATGGCAGAAGACCATATGGGAGCCAGGAAGAGGGTGGAGACAGACCTTATCAGCGTAATATGCGTTTTAAAAGAAAAGTTTGCAGATTCTGCCATGATAAAAATGCAACTATAGATTACAAAGATCTTAAAATGGTAGAGCAGTTTATCACAGATCGTGGTAAAATTCTTCCAAGACGTGTTACAGGTACCTGTGCGAAACACCAGAGAGGCGTTGCACAGGCAATAAAAAGAGCACGAATTATAGCTCTGATCCCGTTTGTTGAAAAATAGTTTTGGGTGTAATTTTTTTCATAGCAGGTGTAATCCTGACAATCTGTTCAGCTTTTATTTTTTATAAGTGGGGATGGATAAGCCTTGCACTATTTGCACCTGCGGCTTTAATTCCAATAGTTCTCAATGGTTACGAAGGGGGACTTTCTCTTTATACTCTTCCTTTAATTGCCGGAACTGTTGGGGGATACTGTTTCAGAAAATCATCAGGACTCGACTTTTTTATTTCTGTTACTGCAATTTTATTTGCAGTTGTTTTCACCGCCGATTTCTATTTTCTTAAAGAAGTCAAAGGATATGACATTATAGAAACCGGGAAAGTCGAAGTCGTAAAACTGCTGGAACAGTCACGCGGAGAGATGGAAAAGGCATTTGAGCAGTACAAAACTCCCGAAGAGAACAGAAAAAAACTTAGAGAGGATTTCAATACTTCTCTTCAAGTAATTCAGGACAGCAAGTGGGTTCAATTCGCGAAAGATATGATACCTTTTTCGGCCTTTATTTACTCGCTGCTGGTAACGTCTTTCAGTTTTCTGCTGATGAAAAAGATATTTATGAAAAAACAGGGGGCAGGAGTCAGATCCCTTGAACTTTTCAAACTGAATGATTACTTTATTTTTTCACTGATTGCCGGATGGGGCATATTTCTGCTGCTCGATAAAAATCAGTTCCCGGTAATTGCAGTAACAGCATTGAATATTGCTCTGGCAGCTTCAGTGCTCTATATTATTCAGGCTTTGGGTATTATAAAGTTTTTTATCAAAAAGAAGGGAATGCCGGTTATATTGCTCCCTCTGCTGATTTTTACTTTACTGATACTCGGACCGTCAATACTCGTATTCGCAATGATTTTACTAATCGGTTTAGGAACGCTGGATCTCTGGGGAGATTTCAGAAAACTTAATTACGAAATAGAACGAAATATTAAGGAGTAAACAATGAAAGTTATACTTCAGAAAGACATACCAAACCTTGGCGATGCCGGGGACATTAAAGAAGTAGCTGAAGGGTTCGCGAGAAATTATCTCCTCCCTAAAAAAATGGTTATAGTTGCAAACGAATCAAGTAAAAAAGCAATTGATCACCAGATGAAACTTATCAAGATTAAAAAAGACAAAAGAAAGAAGACCAGCGAACAGCTTGCTGCAAGCATGTCTGAAATCGAAATCACAATCGCAGCACAGGTTGGTGAAGAGGGTAAACTTTTCGGATCAATTACATCAATGGATATAGCAAAAGAGCTTAAAATAAAAGGCTTTGATATTGATAAAAGAAAGATACAGCTCGATTCTCCAATCAAATCTGAGGGTGAATTTAAAGTATCAATCAAACTTGAAGAAGGCCTTTCTGCAACAGTGAAAGTTATTGTAGTTAAGGAGTAAACCAATGGCAATGGACAGGCTTCCCCCGCAGGATGTAGATACGGAGACTGCTTGCATCGCCTCTGCCCTCCTTAACAGGGAAGCACTGCTCAGAGTTACAGAAATCCTCCAACCGGAGGATTTTTACCTTGAAAAACACCGCATTATTTTTGAAGCAATAGCTGAGCTCGAAAAAAAATCTCTACCAATTGACCTTACAACACTCCGGCAGATTCTCATTGACAGAAGCCATCTCGATCGTATCGGAGGCAATGCTGCTCTTGCTGAAATTTATCAGTCATCCTCCACATCGGGGAATGCCGAGGTGTACGCAAAAAGAATTAAAGAGATGAGCCTCAGGCGGAAACTGATAGAAGTGGCGGAACTCTCAATCGAAAAATGCTTCAACAGAGGCATCTCAACTGAAGAGGTCATGGATGAAGTCGAGAGAGATATTTTCAAGGTAACTGAGCAGCGTATCACATCCGATTATAAAAGCAGCGATGTCATAATAAA
>JBBRFT010000042.1:0-19864 GCA_038241375.1 Spirochaetota bacterium | reverse complement strand
GGAAGATGAAGAAGATAAATATTCTGTAAAAAGAAAAACCCGATAAAGTTCGACGGATAAGGTGAATTGCTATGTTAATGCCAAAAAGAGTAAAATACAGAAAGGTTATGCGTGGCCGAATGGGCGGACTTGCTCAGAAAGGAGCAACTGTTTCATTCGGAGAGTATGGTTTAAAAGCGCTGGAATCTGCAAAAATCACAAGCCGTCAGATTGAGGCTGCGAGGGTTGCAATAAATAGAAAAGTAAAGAGGGGCGGAAAGCTTTGGATTCGAATTTTCCCAGATTTTCCCTTTACAAAAAAAGCAGCTGAAACGAGAATGGGTAAAGGAAAAGGTAATCCTGAGGGATTTGTTGCGCGAGTAAAACCGGGCAGAATACTTTTCGAAATTGCCGGTGTTGATGAAGAGATGGCAAGAAAAGCTCTTGAAAGTGCATCTCATAAGCTTCCATTAAAGACAAAAATTGTACAAGTTGAAAAATTAGGCTAAAGTATTAGTTAGAGCTAGAGGCAATGGAATGAAAGGAAAAATTGAAGAATTGACAATGACTGAACTAAATAAAAGTCTTACGGATACAAAAATCGAACTTCGTAAGGAAAGGTTTAAATCAGTTACAAGCAAAGTTGATAATCCGAAAAAGATTAAAGGATTAAAACGACATATAGCCAGAATTTTAACCCTTAAACAGGAGTATGATTTAGGAATTCGTAAATCACGAGGGTAAAAAAGAAACCGGAGATTATTTAAATGAAAGCAACACGGAAACAATTGGTTGGAAAAGTAGTAAGCAATAAAATGGATAAAACAATAGTGGTTGAAATCGAAGATCTGGTTATGCATCCGCTATATAAAAAATCTGTAAGAAGAACTAAAAAACTGAAAGGGCATGATGAAAAAAATGAATGTTCAATCGGCGATTTAGTAAAAATTGAAGAATCAAGACCTTTATCAAAAGAAAAAAGATATAGATTGATTGAAATAATAGAGAAAGTGAAATAGGGGTTTGTCATGATACAGGTGCAGACAGTTCTTGAAGTAGCGGATAACAGTGGTGTAAAAAAAGTCATGTGTATCAAAGTTTTAGGCGGATCAAAAAGACGATATGCCTCTGTCGGTGATATAATAGTTGTTGCAGTCCAGGACTCACAACCATCATATGGTCTAAAAGATTCAACCGGTAAAAAGGTTCATAGCAAGTCAGTTTTAAAGGCTGTTGTTGTAAGAACTAAAAAAGCGGTACGAAGAAAAGATGGATCTTATATTAAATTTGATGATAATGCAGTGGCTATAATTGATGCAAAGGGTGAGCCTAAAGGTTCAAGGATATTTGGACCTGTAGCAAGAGAGTTGCGTGATAAGAATTTTCTTAAAATTGTATCACTTGCTCCTGAAGTTTTATAAAGAGGTTTGAGATGAATAGTGTGAGTGATTGTGTAAAAACAAAATTAAAAATCAATGATAACGTAGTTGTTAACAGTGGTTCTAATAGAGGCAAAAGAGGGAAAGTTCTAAAAGTAGATAGAACTAAAGGGAGAATTGTTGTTGAAGGGGTTAATAAAAGAAATAAATATCTTAAACCTTCTCAGGAAAATCCTCAGGGGCGAATGATTACGTTAGAATTTCCAATTCATATTTCAAATGTCATGTATTTTTGTGATAAATGTAAAAAAGGAACCAGAATCGGAATAGAGATAACAGATAAATCCAAAACCAGGATTTGCAAATCATGCTCAAAAAGCATAGATAAATAAGGGTATTGACCATGCAAGTAAGATTAAAAGACGAATACAATTCAAAGTATAAAAAGAATCTCATGGAAAGTTTAAAATACAAAACTATCATGCAGGTACCGAAACTGGAAAAAATAGTACTTAATGTAGGAATGGGGGATGCTCATTCGAATACAAACTATCTTAATTCAGTAATTGAAGAGCTTTCAATGATTACCGGACAAAAAGCAGTAAAGACTGTAGCACGGAAATCAATAGCTAACTTTAAAATTCGTGAAGGTTATGATGTGGGATGCAGAGTAACTCTTCGCGGAATTATGATGTACGAATTTTTTGACAGACTGATTAACATAGCTCTTCCACGAGTTAGAGACTTTAAAGGTTTATCTCCGAAATCATTTGATACAAACGGTAATTATAATTTTTCGATAATGGAACAGATTATTTTCCCGGAAATAAGCTTTGATAAAACTGAGAAAATTCATGGTATAAATGTTACGATTGTAACAACTGCAAAATCAAAAGATGAAGCATTTGCACTTTTGAAAGAATTCAAAATGCCGTTTAGAGAACAGGGGTAATTGATATGGCAAAAGCAAGTATGATCGCCAAGCATAAAATGGGCGGTAAATTTAAAGTACGTAATTATAATAGATGTGCAATATGTGGAAGACCCAGAGGTTATCTAAGAAGATTCGATATGTGTAGAATCTGTTTTAGAAAACTTGCCAGTGTGGGTGAAATCCCTGGTGTAACGAAATCGTCATGGTAGAAAATAAAAGTGGAGAGTGGTTGAAACATGAGTGCTACTAGTGATCCAATTGCAGATATGCTAACTCGAGTAAGGAATGCAGTCAAGGCAGAGCATTTGAAAGTAGATATTCCTTCATCAAAAATAAAAGTAGCTATAGCTAAGATATTGAAAGATGAAGGTTTTATAAAAAATTATAAAATTATTGAAGATAATAAGCAGAAAGTATTAAGGGTCTACCTGAAATATAGTGATCAAAATCAATCTGCATTGTTAAACATTGTTAGAATTAGTAAACCTGGAAGAAGAGTTTATACAAAAGCAGAAGAATTGAAACCGGTTTTTAACAATATTGGAATAAGAATTTTATCAACACCAAAAGGTGTAATTACAAACAAAGCTGCGCAGAAGCTTAATGTCGGTGGCGAAGTAATTTGTGAAATTTCATAGTGGAAAGAGTGTATAGATATGTCTAGAATAGGAAAATTACCGGTTGAAATACCTGGAACTGTAACAGTAAATATAGCTGATTCTAATATAAATGTAAAAGGTCCTCTTGGTGAGGACAGCTTAAATTTATTGAATGGTGTAAATGTTTCTAAAGAGGCTAATGTTCTCAATGTAATGATTACTGATGATACTAATAAGCAATTGAGAGCTTATCATGGTCTTTTCAGAACTTTGATAAACAATATGGTAGTTGGCGTATCCACAGGGTTTGTTAAGGAACTTGAGATTATCGGGGTTGGATATAGAGCGATACAGCAGGGCGCAGATATTCAGTTTCAGCTCGGTTATTCTCATCATATTATTTTTAAAGCCCCGGCAGGAATAACTCTTGAAGTTACTGAACCTACTAAGTTTAAAGTGAAAGGTTTTAACAAAGAACTTGTCGGTCAGGTAGCAGCTAATATTCGAAAATTACGTCCACCTGAACCGTATAAAGGGAAAGGCATTCGATATAAAAATGAGATTGTCAGGAAAAAAGCAGGAAAAACAGGTAAGAAATAATGGATAAACTGGCTTTAAAAAAGAAGAGATTTTCAAGAAGAAGAATAAGAGTCAAAAAGAAAGTTAGAAAAAATACTGAATTATTCAGACTCTGTATATCTAGAAGTAACAAGAATTTTTTTGTGCAGATAATTGACGATTCAAAAGGTCATACTCTAGTTTCATCTTCCACACTTTCACAGGATTTCCCTGAAATGAAAAGTAGAGGGAATATAGAAGCAGCTAAATTATTAGGAAAGCTTCTTGCCGAAAAAGCTGTCGCTAAAGGTCTAAAGAAAGTACAATTTGATAGAAATGGTTATCTATATCACGGAAAGATTAAAGCTTTTGCTGATGCAGCTCGTGAAAATGGGCTAGAGTTCTAGGAGTTTAATTATGAAGATTAAAAGAAAAAGAAGTAAAGTAGATGGTGTAGAGATCTCTGATAAAGTTGTTGTTATAAACAGAGTCGCAAAAGTTGTAAAAGGTGGTAGACGATTTTCATTCAGCGCGTTATCTGTTATAGGTGATGGTGATGGTCATGTGGGAGTCGGTTTCGGAAAAGCCAATGATGTGCCTGATGCGATAGATAAAAGTAAAGAAGATGCTAAAAAGAACTTATATAAAGTTAATTTAAATAAAAATACAATTCCGCATGAAGTAATCGGACAGTTTAAGTCTGCAAAGGTAATTCTTAAACCAGCTGCTCCGGGTACAGGAATTATTGCAGGTGCTTCAGTAAGAGCTGTGATTGAAAAGGCTGGAATTTCAGATATTCTGACTAAGGCACAGGGATCAAGAAATCCTATAAATGTTGTTAAGGCTACATTAGACGGGCTTTTACAGTTAAGAAGTCTAAAAGAGGTAGCCGCAATCAGAGAGATTCCAATCTCAAAACTTTGGGAGTAACACTATGGCTAAGAAATTATTAGTAAAAAAGATTAGAAGCAGTATATGTACAAAACCTAATCAGAGAGCGACTCTGGTTGCATTAGGTTTGAGAAAGATGAATTCAGAAAGAGAGCATGATGACAATCCTGTTATCAGAGGTATGATCATGAAGGTAAATCATCTTGTAGAAGTTAAAGAAATAATTTCATAATTATAGAGAGATACAGTAATGGAACAATATACTATAAAAAAACCAGATGCAATTAAGAAGAGAAAAAGAGTCGGTACTGGACCTGCAGCAGGTGGCGGTAAGACTTGTGGAAGAGGACATAAAGGTCAGATGGCCAGATCAGGGAGTACACATAAGCCCGGATTTGAGGGTGGTCAGATGCCTCTTCAGAGAAGGATTCCTAAAAGAGGATTTAATAACACCATATTTAAGAAATTTTATCAGATAGTAAATATTGAGCAAATTGATAAACTTGATGCAAGTGAAATTAATCCTGAGCTTCTTTTCAAGAAAGGTTTGATCGAAGACACTTCTAAATTGATCAAGATTCTTGGTAATGGTGAATTTAAAAAATCTGTAAAAGTTATTGCCGATTCATTTTCTTCAAGTGCATCCGAAAAGATCCGGAATGCAGGCGGAGAACCTGTCATCAGAAAAAACTAAAGTAAATAAACGTTAGGGTAAATTAATGTCAAGTGCAGTAGCTAATATATTTAAAATACCGGATTTGCGGAATAGAATATTTTTTACTATTTTTGTTTTAATTGTATATAGAATTGGAGCTCATATTCCAATTCCCGGGATTAATGTTGAAGCGTTAAAGAATTATTTTGTTGAAGCAAAAAGTGCCGGTGTTCTTGATTTTTTTGATTTATTTGCTGGCGGCGCCTTAAAAAGATTTACCATCTTTGCACTTGGTATAATGCCGTATATTTCTTCTTCTATCATAGTTGATCTTTTAAAAGTAGTTTTCCCTTACCTGGCAGAGCTTGCAAAAGAGGGTGCAGAGGGACAGAAAAAGTTAAGTCAGATTACTAAATATGGTACTGTTTTACTTTGTACAATCCAGGGTTTAGGTTTAACTTTCTGGATGAAATCGATGAGAACCTCAGATGGCGCATCAGTCGTTTCCAGTGATGGCGGTTTGAGTTTTGTAATAGTCTCTGTTATCGCAATTGTTACGGGTACTATGGTTCTCATGTGGTTAGGAGAAATGATAACTGAAAGAGGAATCGGAAACGGTATCTCTCTTATAATTATGGCGGGTATTGTAGTCCGTCTGCCTCAGTCACTTTTAGCAACCGGGAAAAAAATTGCTGATACCGGTGAACCGATCGTCGGATTTATTCTTCTGGGCTTATTCTTTGCAGTTGTAGCTGCGTGTATTCTTTTGACACTCGGTATGAGGCGAATTCCCGTACAGTATGGGAAAAGAGGCGCTGGAACTTCTTCTGCAGGTGTTTCTTCTCAGTTTATTCCTCTGAAGGTAAATGCCGCTGGAGTAATTCCTATTATTTTTGCATCAGCTATTATAGTCTTTCCTTCTCAAATGGTAAGGATGATAGGCGCTAGTAGTAATCCCTATCTTAATAAAGTACAATTCTGGCTGAATCCTGGTCAGATTCCATATATAATTCTTTATACAGCTTTAGTTATATTTTTCTGTTTCTTTTATACACAATTACGTTTCAATCCTGTTGAAATTGCAGATAATCTGAAAAAATATGGCGGTTTCATTCCGGGAATAAGACCTGGAAAAAATACATCTGATCACTTGATGGGGATACTTAATAGACTTACACTTTCCGGTTCAATTTTTCTTGCTCTAATTGCAATAGTTCCGGATTTTATAATAAGAATCTGGCCGGAACAGGTTCCGCAGGATATGGCTTATCTTTTTGGCGGGACATCACTTCTCATTATCGTCGGTGTTGCTCTTGATACATTGAAGCAGGTTGAATCACAGTTATTGATGCGTCATTACGATGGTTTCCTTGGAAGTAAGAAGAAAATTAAGGGAAGATTCTAATAAATTTTTTAGAGAGAGTTTATGGCTAAAGAAGAACCAATAGAGGTTGAAGGGGTAGTTACCGAGCCGCTTCCGAACGCTATGTTCAGAGTTAAATTAAATAATGGTCATGTAGTTTTAGCACACATCTCAGGTAAAATGAGAATGCATTATATCAAAATACTTACTGGTGATAAAGTAACAGTTGAACTATCACCGTATGATCTAAATCGCGGTAGAATCACTTACAGATCAAAATAATGGGAACAATCAGAATAAAGTTGACATAAAAATAATGTCAACAGTAAATGGCTTTTTGTTTGATGAGGAGTATTATTTATGAAAGTTAAAGTATCAGTAAAAAAAGTTTGCATTGATTGCAAAGTTATTAAGCGTCACGGAGTTGTCCGGGTAATATGTACAAACCCCAGGCACAAACAGAGACAAAAGGTTAGAACCGTAAAAAAACATTAATCTTATTTAAGAGGACTTTATGGCAAGGATAGCAGGTGTAGATTTACCAAGTGATAAGAGAATAGAAGTTGGATTAACCTATATATATGGAATAGGGCCAAGTACAGCTGAGAAAATAGTAGCTGAAGCTGGTATCAATCCGGATACACGCGTAAAAGAGCTGACAGATGATGAAATTGCAAGTATAAGAAAATTCATTGACCAGAAGATAAAAGTTGAAGGTGATCTCCGAACAGAGATTGCTATGAACATAAAAAGGCTTATGGATATAGGATGCTACAGGGGAATCAGGCACAGAAGAGGATTGCCGGTAAGAGGGCAGAATACTAAGAATAATGCCAGAACGCGAAAAGGTAATCGCAGAGTATCTGTCGGTAGCAAGAAAAAGAAATAAGAGGGATCTGAAGTGAAACAGAAAAAAACAAAAATTAAAAAAGAAAAGAAAAATATTCCTGTCGGGAAAGCATTTATCCAGGCGACATATAATAATACTATTGTTACTCTTACAGATATGCAGGGAAATGTAATTTCCTGGGCGACTTCAGGTGGAGAAGGTTTTAAGGGTTCAAGAAAATCTACACCTTTCGCTGCGCAGATGGCTGCTAAAACAGCTGCTGAAAATGCCATGGAAAATGCCGGGTTGCAGTCAATAGAAGTTTATGTTAAAGGTCCCGGAATAGGCAGAGAAGCTGCTGTGAGATCTCTATTTCAGAGTGGATTGAATATTTCTAAAATTAAAGATATAACTCCAGTGCCCCACAATGGATGCAGACCAAAGAAAAGAAGAAGAGTGTAACGGAGAGTTTTCAATATGGCTAAGTATACAGGTCCAAAATGTAAATTATGTAGAAGAGAGATGACTCCTTTGATGTTAAAAGGACAGAGATGTTTAACTGATAAATGTCCTGTTAAAGGGAGTAAAAAATATCCTCCAGGTCCACCGAGAAAAAGAAGAGCTAAAATGTCTGATTATGCAGTTCAGTTGAGAGAAAAGCAGAAAATCAAAAGAACATATGGACTTCTTGAGAAGCAGTTTAGAATTAATTTCGAAAATGCGAACAAGATGAAAGGCGTTACTGGCGAGAATATGCTTTCACTATTGGAAAGAAGACTTGATAATGTAATATATAGACTCGGATTTGCTACATCAAGATCACAGGCTCGACAGTTAATCCAGCATCAGCATGTACAGGTTAATGACAGAGTGGTTGACATCCCTTCATTTATTGTAAGAGAAGGAAATAAAATTGAAATGAGAGAATATTTCAAGACTAATTTAATTCTTGAAGATGCGATAAAACTTTCAAAGGCTATTGATTCAAAGCCGGAGTGGGTTGATGTTGATTATGAAAACAGAGTAGCTAAAATTATCAGAATACCGAAAAGAGAAGACGTCAAAGATGCTTTTAATGAGCAGCTTGTAATAGAACTTTACTCAAAATAAGTAGTTTTTCGTTATTCGATAGAGCTGTTTATTTATTATTTTGTTGGAGGAGAAAATGGCCCAAAAAAATCTTCTTAAGGGCTTTAAGAGACCGGGTAAAATATCATTTGAACATGATGATTTACAACCAAATTATGGCAGGTTTATAGCTGAACCTTTTGAAAAAGGTTATGGCTTAACTGTTGGAAATTCACTTAGAAGAGTACTGCTTTCATCAATTGAAGGTGCGGCCATCACTGCAATAAAAATTGAAGGTGTCCCACACGAATTTTCTACGATAAATGGCGTGTACGAAGACGTAACACGTATAATTTTAAATCTGAAAAAACTCAGATTTAAGTATGACGGTGAGATATCTAAGGTACTTCATATAGTTAAAGAGGGATCTGGAGAGTTGAAAGGTTCTGATTTTGATGTCGATCCGGATATCGAAGTTATGAATAAGGATCTAAAAATTGCAACTCTTAATGATTCTGCAAAAATAGACATGGAAGTTCAGATTGAAAGAGGGAGAGGCTATGTTCCTTCTGAGGTTAATAAGTTAAACACAGAGACGGTTGGAGTTATTTCAATAGATTCAATCTTCTCTCCGGTACAGAAAGTAAATGTTAAGGTTGAAGATACCCGTGTTTCTCAGAGAACTGACTATGATAAACTCATTCTTGAAATATGGACTGACGGTTCAATAAAGCCTGATGACGCGCTTGCCCAGGCTGCAAAGATTGTTAAAGATCATATGTCGATTTTTATAAACTTTGAAGAAGAGCAGGAAGAGGAAATTGAAGTAGTTGACGAAGGGATTGAAAAAATGAAAGTCCTTTTATCAAAATCAATTGATGATATTGAATTTTCAGTTAGAGCATATAATACTTTAAAAAGCCTTGATATTTCCACACTGGAAGAGCTTGTTAAAAGAACAGAGGATGAAGTAAGAAAATCTAAGCATAATAGTGATATAGTGCTTAAGGAAATAAAGACGAAACTCGAGGCTTACCATCTAAGTCTTGGATTAAAGGATTGAATGAGGTTTATAAATGAGACACAAAAATAAAGTAAAACAACTTGGAAGAACTCATTCGCATAGAAAAGCTATGTTTGAAAATATGGTTACTTCATTATTCGAGCATGAAAGAATAGTAACAACTAAGCAGAAAGGTAAAGAGCTAAAAAAGATTTCTGAAAAACTTATTACCAGAGCTAAGCATAATATCGAGATACCTGAGACTGAAGAAGGGAAGAAACTTCATAATAAACGTGAAGTTCTTAAAGTTATTAGAAATAGAGATATTGTAGCTAAACTTTTTGATGATATTGCTTTAAGATTTAAAGATCGTAAAGGCGGATACACCAGAATGTATCTTCTAGGATTAAGAGCTGGAGATGCTGCTGAAATGGCTATTGTTGAACTTGTTGATAGAGCTCCGAAAGTCGAAGTTGTTAAAGCGGATAAAAAAGAAGAAAAAGCAAAGAAAGTAACAGATAAGAAAGTAAAAGATAAAAAATAATCTGTATCAAAAATAAATATAAAAAAACTTCAGCTTGCTGAAGTTTTTTTGTTTTATCTTATGTAAAAATTTTATTTATTATTTAATGCCGCTGTTTTCTTTCTTCTTTCAAGTTCTACCGGGTAGAGCATCTTTACATTGTCAATAGCATCTACTTTGAATTTTTCAGGTATTCTATCATCAAAGATTGGTGTAATCTGATCTTTACGAAGGTTGTATTTGTCCTGTATTGCACCGGTATTAAACTCATTCTTTACTTTGTATATTTCCAGGGCTAATTGTTTCGCTGTACGGCAGGCTTGAATTGTATTTATATATCTTTCTATTATATAATTCAGCTGATCCGGTTTAATTTTTTTACGGCTCTTAATAAATGCAATTTCAGGATCATTGAAAAATCTTTTGGCTTCACTATAATTGAAATGTCCATTTCTGAGATAGCTTTCAACTTTTTGTGAATCAAAGAAAAAATGATAATCTTTGGCAGTAAATTTTTCATCATAGGGTCTTACATCTTTAAGCGGGTCAAATGGTTTGTTAAAATAAGTAGCATATCCGCTATTTTTATCGTATGTGATGAAAATTTCAATAACATTATTGTCCAGAGCGGTAGCTGTTAGTATTTCTTTGGTTCTATCAAGATAAAAATTACAGACTCTTTCCAGAACTTTGATAATTTCCAGTTTAAGATTATAGTACTTAGTTGCGGATGTGTCATAGTTCGTTCCGTAATGTTCCAGTGTAGCTTCTTCAAAATTTTTCATCAGGCTGTCCATTTCTTTCTGATTTTCATCAGTTTTGAAGTTGGTCATCATTGGTTTCATTTCGCGAAGTGTTTTTGTCGTGAAGTAGTAATCCTTGCTTGATCTGACCGACACAGAAATAGCTGAAGCTTCGGAATATATTAGAATAAGTGTTGTTATTACAATTGCAGTTAATTTTAGTAGTTTCATAGTTTCCTCTGTAACGGTATATCCTGTCATTATAGTTTCGACAATAGAATTTCATCACTTTAAAAGAAAATTATTGTAAATGTATTTAATTTCATTATTGATTTACAGAGATTACTTAAAAACCTGTGGTGAAATTGCTCTCTACCGCGCCTAAGCTGCGACGAAGGTAAAATACTAACAGTTTTTGTTCAATTACGAAGTATCAATCAAAAAATCTAAAATTTTTGTTGAATAATTATGGAATAATTCGTGATATTGAGCTATAATTTAATGATCTTATATATTTAATACAGAATATCCTTTTATAACTCATAAGTAAGTTGCGTAATTTTATTAAGTTTAGCACTTAATTGTGAATTATTTTTTCCCTCGTCAGGGGCGAAGGGATCTGTAGCTACTAAATATCAGTGGTATTTTTCTTCGTCGTGCTATTTGTTCGGCGAAGTGCAGTTTTATCACTATCTTATAAGCGGATGCATCCATTTTAATTATAGAATTACGGAGTATTTAATGGACGATACTAAAAAAATTTCCTTTAGGCAGAAAAACCTCACTCTTTGCCCGGTTTGTAAAAATGAGTTTTACAGGGAGGAGATGTTTACTGGTGGCGGGAGATTGATTGCAGAAAAACTGACAGATGAACTCCGACGACTTTATAAAGAGAGTACTAAGTGGGGCAGGATTTACCCTCTCGCTTATATGCTTAATGTCTGTCCTAATTGTTTATATACAGCGTACCCGAAAGATTTTAATGATGTAACGGATGGCGAAATTTCTAAACTTCAGGAGATGAGACCTGCAAGAAAGAATGCCGTTACTAAATTTTTCGGGGAATTGAATTTTAATGATGACAGAAATCTGACTCTTGGAGCTGCTTCGTTTATGCTGGCTGTTGATAGTTATAATTTCAGAAGAAAAAACGTTGCTCCTACATTTAAAAAAGGTGTATCCTCCATAAGAGCTGCATGGCTCTTTTTTGATCTTGCAGAGCAGTTCCCTGATCAGCCGTATAAGAAACTTTCATTTTTCTTTTATAAGAAAGCATATGAGTATTATCTCAGAATTCTTGATCTGCTGCAGAGCGGCGGTGAACCTGCTGATGCCGCAGGGAATATGGGTCCGGATAATGATAAAAACTGGGGTTACGAGGGGATACTTTATGTCTCAGCGGTACTCACTGTTAAGTATGGTACCACTGAAAAAGATATGACTAAACGAATTGAAAATTTTAATATAAGTAAAAGATATCTTAGTAGGTTGTTCGGGGCCGGTAAATCTTCAAAGACCACTCCTACTGAACTTCTTGAAAAAACAAGAATACTTTTCGAAAAGATAAATAGTATGCTTGAACAGTGGGAGGGGGAGTCTGAATCTTGAGCAGGTACGCGCTTCTTGTTCAGTATGATGGTACTCCTTTTAATGGTTGGCAGCTTCAGGATCGAGGGAGAACCATTCAGGAGGAGTTTGAGAAAGCCATAAGTATTTTTTCACGGGAGAGTGTGAGAATTAATGCTTCGGGACGTACGGATGCGGGGGTACATGCTCTGGGTCAGGTTATACATTTTGATCTTAAAAATGATATTCCTCTACGAAAATTATGTTCTGGAATGAATGGCATTCTTCCTTCTGAGTTATCGGTGAAAAACGCTTATCGTGTTAAAGATGATTTTCATGCAAGATTTTCAGCCGTTCAGAGAGAGTATATTTATCTAATATATAAGTATCCTCTTCGGTCCCCTTTTTTAAAGAAGAAAGCTATGTGGATCAATTACCCTTTTGAGGCTGATTACGCAAGAGAGGTAACATCATATCTTGTCGGGGAGAAGGATTTTAAATCTTTCTGCAAGAAAATTTCTCAGCACAACGGTACCGTAAGAAAAATTGAATCCATTGAAGTAATGGAAGATGATGGATTAATTAAGTTAAGGTTCAGGGCAAACGGTTTTCTTCATAATATGATAAGAATAATTGTGGGGACTACCGTGCAGATGTATCGAGAGAAGAGGGATCCTTCTTATATACTTCAGATTCTGAATGAAAAAAATAGAGATATAAGCGGATTTACAGCACCGCCATATGGACTTTATCTCAATAAGATTATTTATGATCCGCCATTGAACTTTTATGAATCAGCATTTTAATTATTGACATTATTCATTCAATTTTAAGAATAACATCGGTAAAGTCGTACTCGATGGCTTTGTCATTTATCGTTTCATTTACTTAGTAACAAATATACTTGAATTATCCCATAAGATAAGGATCCGGAACTTTTAAACAATGAAAAAAAGTATAATTTACATATCTGTTTTAGCTGTTGTATTTCTTATGGTCACAGATCTATTCGCAGCTGGTTCGAGAAAAAAATATTTCGAAAGACCTCAAATAGGTTTGTGGTACGGGCCTATTACCCCTATAATGGATACTGGCGAACATGTGGACACCGATCTTGGAGGTGGAGCTTTTTTCAGATATAACCTCCCATATGATCCCCTTAAACTTGGATTTGATGTCTCATATCAGAATTATCAGTCAGATGGAGTTGATGAGCTTACACTGATTCCTACTTATTTTAATCTTCTTTATCTGCTTCCTATCAATATTCCTGTAAAGCTTCAACTGAAAGCCGGAGCAGGTTTGTGTAATGTTGAGTTTAAACCTGATGGAACAAAGCAGTGGGACCCCTTATTTATGGCAGGAACAGAGATTTCTTTTCCTGCGGGTAAAATGGCAAACATTGCTTTGAGAATTGATTATCTCTGTATTTACGAAAAGCATCTTCAGGGTTCGACAACAAACGGCTATGTAATCAATGCTGGAATATCTTTATACTTTAATCTTAATTTGTAAAATGGTGTTTAATAAACAATGAAATATAAAATAATATTATTACTGACGATTCTACTCGCAATTATCGGTTGCGGCGATACTCCGATTTTTACTGAAATGAAGACTAACAGATTGAGGATTATAATTAAAGGGACTCTTGAAACAGAAGGTGTTTCAAGATTTTCAAAAATGACGGATCAAACAATAAATCAGTCTACATTTCAGGATGACTCAGTCGATGATGTAACAGATTCAAGTTCATTGGTTGGTGCTACTGTTACCACCCAAGATGCACAGCCAACTACTTTTATGCTTGATATTGCAGAGATCAGACTTAACGGGGCAAAGATAAGCGATTACAGGCAAGTCTTCACTATTCCGCTTGATGATACATCTAATCATCCTTTTTTTAATGGTACAGGAATTGAACTTGTTACGGATGATCCCGGTGTGGGAAATTACGATTCGGTTCAGCTTTATATAAGAAAGATGGCTTTTAATAATGCCAAACTCTATCAGCTTGTAAATTCATTTTCTTATGAAAAAGACGCGGAATTTATTTTCAATGAACAGACTGTTAACGGATTCGATTTTAACCAGCTCTCAGTTAATTCTTATTGGGATGGTTTAAGGACTGAGTCGAGTGGAATAAACCGTGTTTTCCCCGTACAGATTCCCATTGTTGGAGGGATGACTTATACAAAAGATAACGGGGAGACCGTTCTTGAAATAAGACTTGTGGTTAAGAATTTTATTAAAAAGTATGAATACGATTTTTACTCTGCAGGAGTTTATAAAGTTTGCCATTATTATGCATTTTCCGATTGGTTGAGAGATGTGAAAGCCGGAGAATCGGATATAGGTAGAAATCTACATGCTGTTGCAAGGGCTTATGTGCCGGGGAAAACAGGTTCAATTACGATTACTTCAGGTTCTCCTACTCGATATGTGGTGGCTATACCTACATCGGAAATAACTTCAAATTTTAGTAATTATTACACAACTCTTTCTGGATCTGCATTAAGGATTAATAAAGTCGGTGTAAGAGGAGTTTCTGGTTCTTCTGACCTTCCTATAGCTCCAGCATATCCAGGCTCTTATATCGAACCTATATTAGATTATTACCTTAAATATGAAAAATATAAATCAGATTGGACTAGTCAGGTTGCGGGTCTTGATCTTGCTACTTATACTAATGCATGGAATGCTTATGAATTAGCGGTTCACGGGGATCCCGATGGGATATACAATTATGGGTTGAAAATTCCTCCTTATGTGGGGTACGGGGCCAATGTAACATTTTCTAATTTGACACCCGGTACATATAAATTTTATTATATTGATTATAATGCTGCTCTTCCAGCGAACTATGGTAAATTATTTTTAGACACAGAATTTCAACCTCTAAATAGTGGTGCTGATGTAGTTATAAGTGAAGGGGTCAATACTGGTTTCTAATTTTTAATAGATATATACAGGGAACATAATGGACGGAAGTAAAATAATTGTTCAAAAATATGGCGGGACCTCTGTTAAAGATCCCGAACGGATTAAAGCTGTTGCTTCAAGAATCAAAAGTTATAGAGAGAAAGGATATTCTGTTGTTGTTGTTGTATCCGCCATGGGGAAGACCACGGATGTTCTTGTTGATCTTGCTAAGGAGTTATCTGCTAATCCGTCTAAGCGTGAAATGGATATGCTTCTTTCTACCGGCGAGCAGGTTTCTATTTCGCTTCTTGCTATTGCTCTCCATGAGATAGGCGTTGATGCTGTATCTTACACCGGGTCGCAGATTAAGATGATGACTGATGGGAATTTTTCTAACGCAAAAATTGAAAATATATCTACAGATCGGATTACTAAAGCCTTAGTCGAGCAGAAAGTTGTTATAGTAGCAGGTTTTCAGGGCATTGATGAAGAGGATAATATTACAACTCTCGGACGTGGCGGTTCCGATACATCAGCAGTTGCCCTTGCAGCAGTTTTGAAAACACGGGATTGCGAGATATATACAGACGTTGATGGAGTATATACTGCAGATCCGCGTATGATCTCAGCTACAAGAAAACTTAATGAAATAAGTTATGACGAAATGCTAGAGCTTGCCCGTCTTGGCGCTGGTGTTCTTCATTCAAGATCAGTTGAATTTGCAAAGAAATATAATATCAGGCTGCATGTAAGGTCGAGTTTTTCATTTGAAGAAGGGACTATTGTAATGCCGATGGAGGAGATGGTGGAAAAATTTGTCATTAGCGGAATTACATCAAAACAGGATGAAGCTAAAGTAACAATAAGACATATACCCGACAAGCCAGGTATTTCCGCGAAGTTATTTAATGAGCTTGGTGAACATAAAATATATGTAAATATGATTGTACAGTCTACAGGTCATGATAACAGGGCTTCAATTTCTTTTACAGTTAAAAAAGAGGATCTTTCCAAGACTATAGAGTTATGTACAGAGATGAATAAAGTTTTCGGCGGTTCCGCTGTAGAGGCGAAAGAGGACATTGCAATTGTGTCAGCTGTTGGTGTTGGCATGCTTTCTTCTTATGGAGTTGCGGGTAAAATGTTTGGTGTTTTATCTGATCAGAATATAAATATTGAAATGATTTCAACTTCTGAAATAGGTATATCCTGTGTTATTGACTCAATGTATGCAGAACTTGCAGCTAAGATCCTTCATAAAGCATTTATAGAAGTTATCTGATTATGATTAAAGTCGGTGTATTATATGGCGGCCGTTCCGGCGAGCATGATGTGTCTCGATGCTCGGCTGCATCTGTTATAAAATATCTTGATAAGTCAAAATATGAAGTAACAGCAATCGGTATTGATCACGACGGGAGATGGTATGTTCAGGATTCTCCGGAAATTATTGAAGATAAAGATTTTGGGGATGTGCTTAAACTTAACAAGTCCGGGAACTGGTTTGTTAATCACTATGAGAGAGGCGGTAAACTATATCTTTTCGAATCGCAATCCTCGAAAGAGATTAGTGTGGATGTTGTCTTTCCTGTCGTGCACGGGACTTTCTGTGAAGATGGGACTCTGCAGGGGCTTCTTGAGCTAGCAATGGTTCCCTATGTAGGTGCGGATGTTGTCGGCTCTGCAATAGGGATGGATAAAGATGTTGCTAAAAGACTGCTCCGTGATGCCGGGATTCCTGTTGTTGAATGGATTACAATTTTAAAATATCAGTGGGATTTATCAAAGGATATTTTAACAAATGAGATTGAGAATAAAATAGGTTTCCCCTGTTTTATTAAACCTTGTAATGCCGGATCATCCGTGGGAATATCAAAAGTTAAAAGTAGAGAATATCTTGAGAGTGCAATTGATGAGGCATTGGTCTGGGATAACAAAATTCTGGTCGAAAAAGCGATAGATGCACGGGAGATAGAATTTTCCGTAATAGGGAATGATAAACCTGAGGCTTCTATCCCAGGTGAGATTAGACCCAGGCATGAATTTTATTCTTATGAAGCAAAATATATAGATTCAAATGGAGCTGAGCTATTGATTCCTGCTGATATTGATCGAAATCTAACAGAAGTGATGAGAAAAGCAGCAGTCGAAGGATACTCAGCTTTATGCTGTTCTGGTATGGCAAGGGTGGATTTTTTCCTTGAGAAAAGTTCAAATAAATTTTATCTTAATGAGATCAATACACTTCCGGGTTTTACTAACATAAGTATGTATCCCAAATTATGGGCTCAAACCGGTACCGATTATTCTTCTCTTCTAAAAAAACTTATTTCGCTTGCCGTTGAGCGTAGAGTTAATAAGAACCGCCTGAAAACCGATTTTTAATGTTATATGTATTTGTTTAATTGTTTATGCTGTAAATAACGGCATAAATTGATAAATGATTTTATGAAGATAGATTATAATTTTAAAGCTTTGGTGTTGTTGAATTGCAGTTCTTATTTTTCTTGACAATAAATGATATTAACGTAGTAATTAGTACTTAAAAATATATATAATCCGGGTATAATATGAGCAGAAGAAAATCAATTATTCCAAGTCTTTTCACTATGGGAAACATGCTGATGGGGTTTGCCGCTATACTGTTTTCGGCTATGTATGTGCCGCCATTCGGTGATATGGCTTATCTGGTTATAGCTGGATATTTAATCTATATCGGAGCTATTTTTGATGCATGCGATGGGGCGATTGCCAGAGCGCTTGATGTAGAGAGCGAAATAGGAATGCAGCTTGATTCACTTGCAGATGCAGTTTCTTACGGGATTGCTCCTGGTGTGCTTGCGTATCAGGCTTTTCTTTATCAGTTCCCTGTTGTTTTCGGTTTCAGTACCGGAATGGCTGTTGCTGCAATTTTCCCAGTTTGTGCTCTTTACAGACTCGCCAGATTTAATTGCGAAGAGGGCGGAAGTGGTTTCACCGGACTTCCTTCACCTCCTGCCGGTATTCTTGTGAGTATTGTCCCTGCTCTAAATAGTGTAGATACTCTATATTTTGGCGAGATAGGTTATGAGGTAAATTTTTACGCATTTGCAGTTTTTTATGTTATTATTGCATTGTTGATGGTTTCAAAAGTTGATTACTCCAAGTTTTTTTCCGATGTCTGGAAAAAAGGGAAAGCACCTGCAACAGTTACGGCGGTTGTGTTTCTCTCTTTACTTTTTGTTTTCAAGGCGTGGGCGATTTTTGCGGTTGCTTCAATTTACGTTTCATTTGGAATTTTAAAATATATATATAAATATTTTAAAAAAGGTTGAAGGATATGTCTGATTTTTCTCACTATAGTGATGATGGCAAGGCTGTTATGGTGGATATCAGCCCGAAATCTTCTTCGGATAGATATGCAAGAGCATGTTCGTTTGTAAAAATGGATTTAGCAACTGTTGATGCTATAGAAAATAAACTTCTTCCCAAGGGGGATATTTTTGAGGTGGCTAGAATTGCCGGGATTATGGCCGCAAAGAAAACTTCTGACATGATTCCCATGTGTCATCCATTAAAACTTGATTATATTGATGTAACTATTAAGCTTGATAAAGAAAGATGCGGTGTTGAGATTTTTGCTGAAGCGAAACTTAGCGGTAAAACAGGTGTTGAGATGGAAGCATTAACCGCAGCATCTGTTGCCGCTCTTACAATTTACGATATGTGTAAAGCAGTTGATAAAAATATGGTTATCGAAGGGTGCAGAGTGTTGGAGAAAAAAGGTGGGAAATCGGATTATATCGCACTTTAGGCTTTTTTGTATACATTTTCTTCTATTTAAAACTTCTTTTAAAATTTTTTAAATAATATTGTTAAATTTTATCAAATTAATCTTGAAATAAAGAAGCGCATTTATATACTTGAATTGTTAGCACTCGTTAAGGTGAGTGCTAACAATTTGAAATTTAGAATTCAAATAAAAACCTATATTATTTCTTAAGGAGGCTAATATGGCTATAAAACCGATAGGTGACAGAGTTTTAGTAGAACTGATTGATGAAGAGGTTGCAAAAGTGGGTTCCTTGTATGTTCCGGACACAGCAAAGGAAAAACCTTCACGTGGTAAAGTTGTTGCAACTGGAGAAGGAAGACTTGACGGAAAAGATCTTGTACCAATGAGAGTAAAAGTTGGTGATAAAGTTCTTTTCGGTAAATACGCAGGTGTGGAACTAAAGTATGAGGATAAAGATTATTTAATCCTTAATGAGCATGATATTTTAGTAGTAATAAGCTAAATAATTTTAACTTAGAATTTCATAAAAGGGGATAAAAATGGCAAAGATATTAAAGTATAATGATGAAGCAAGAAGAGCGATACTCGAAGGAGTAATAAAACTTTCTGATGCAGTACAGGTAACTCTCGGACCTCGCGGAAGAAATGTCGCAATTGATAAAAAATTTGGTGCTCCTACTATAACAAAAGATGGAGTAACTGTTGCAAGAGAAATTGAACTTGAAGATGCTTTTGAGAACATGGGCGCTCAGATGGTAAAAGAAGTTGCTATCAAAACAAACGATATAGCAGGTGATGGAACTACAACAGCAACTATTCTTGCTGCTGCAATATACAAAGAAAGCTTGAAGAATGTAACAGCCGGTGCGAATCCTATGGACCTTAAAAGAGGAATCGATAAAGCTGTAGAAGCTGCTGTAAATTATATTGCTTCAGTTTCAAGAGAAATTAAAGATAAAAAAGAAATTGCACAGGTTGCATCAATCTCTGCTAATAATGATATGGAAATCGGAAATCTGATTGCAGATGCAATGGATAAAGTCGGTAAAGATGGAGTTATAACAGTTGAAGAGGCTA
>JBBRFT010000041.1:0-19874 GCA_038241375.1 Spirochaetota bacterium | reverse complement strand
GTGCAGTTCTCTGCAGTTTTTACAGAGTGGATTTGTTATTCTGTTATTTATAAACTCGCTCCGCAACTTCTGCATAGGAGAATCGTTCCAGATATAGCTGAGCGATTGTGTCTCTGCGTTTCCCAGAACCAGTTTTTTATTGTAATCAAAGCAGCATGGTACAACATCTCCATCCCATGTAACTGTAATGTTTTCCCATGGGAAAGCGCAGTTTACGGTTGAATTTTTATCTTGTATATTATTTTTTGAGTCCGGGGCAAGAGCTTCAATCTCGGGAATTGCGCCGTCCCATGTTGTATAATTTTTCATGAGAAATCCGTCAATCTGATCGTGTGATTCCCACTTATTTTTAACTGACGCGATGCTCTCTTCATTGAGCGAAAAGTCTATCATTGACAGAATTATTCTCATACTGCATGGATTGTCTTTTTTCATATTCAGAAAATTTATCATATTGCTTCGCGAAGTTTCATACATGTTGTCCACACCACGGATTTTCGAAAACGATTCATCATTGTGTCCGTCAAGAGACAGATAGAGAATGTGGAGCCCTGAGTTCAGAAGCGCCATAGAGTTTTTTTCACTGAGCATTACCGGATTAACTGAAAGCCCTGTGCGGACACCTTTTTCTGCGGCGTATCTGATAAATAGATCAAACTCAGGGTGAAGCAGGCTCTCTCCGAAATGATGCAGCCAGACGACTTTGTCGTTCTGGAACGACGGGTTTACATCTGCAAGTTCATCTATTATCTTTTTGAAGAGAGTGAACTCCATGAATCCCTGCTCTCTTGTCATGTAATTAGTACGGGGGCACATTACGCACTTCATGGGACAGCGGTTTGTCAGTTCTATATTGAATATCCCGAATGGGTGCTCTGCTATAATTTTTTTTTCTGTCTCTGATCCGGATTCTGTCATCGATTCAATCCTTATGTTTTCTGCATTATTCATTAAACTATGAGAATGGCGCAAGTTAAAATTGTCTGGATTATAAGATTTGCCTGTGTCGGCTAATTTTAGACATTGAATACAATCGTACTGATCGGGGGGATAATGCAGATAGGAGAAACTTTTTCGTTTATTATAAATATTATCTCAATTGAACCCTTTTTTTAATCTCAAAACAGTTTCTTCTGATAAACCGGTAATTTCTGCAATTTCCTGAATAGGGTAACCCTTCTTCAGCATTTTTATAGCACCTTCTTCCTTCGCTTCCTCAATTCCTTTTTCAATTCCTTTTTCAATCCCTTTTTCGATTCCCTGTTCAAAACCCTGTTTCATTAATCTTTCGGCTGTTGTCATGGCAATATTCCCCTTATCTTCAGATATCAACCGGCTTATTGAATCTTTCATTTCTGCCGGGTTTATTTCATTTGTAGCATATAAATATAAAAGTAATTTTTGTATTATCTTTAATCCCGAATCTTCATAAAAAAGATCCTTTGAGAGTTTTATAAAATTTTCAAGTTTTTCTCTGCTCTCAAAGTCCTTTATATTTTTAAATGTATATAATACAACTTTCATTGTCAACGAAGTTAGCATCGCATCTATATCTTTAGTACTTAAATCTATAAGTGCATACTCAAAATCCGGGATGTATTTAAGTAGCTTTTTTTCTGCATCTTCCGGCAGTTCCATACTGTTTTTGAAATTTTTTGATATTTTCCACTCGGTTTCGCCATGATAAAATACAATAGGAATTACCGGTGTCATTTTATCCATTTTATTATATATCCGTGATAGATATGTAAACAGCTGTTTCCATATTCCAGGATCCGGATACGACTTGTGTGCAAACAGGAGGTATATTTTTACATCTTCTCCAGTGTCTATGTTTACAGAAAATAGGATATCTGAAAAAAACTCTCTCAGCCCCTCGTCTATAAAGCTTTCATTCTCGTTTACAAGTGTCCGCCAGTTAAATAACTCTGTTGTCCCCATTGGCAGAGCTATCTCTATAAGCTCTCTTGCTTTTAATGTGTCCGAAAAAATATCACGAAAAGTTACGTCGTGCGGATTATTAATTTTCATATGATCACCTTTATATAGAAACGATTGCCGGGCGGGATAAATAAAAATTTTTTTGTTTACGGGATTTTTTTTCAATGAGAACTTTTGTCTGAACCATCATTCATAAGATTTATGGATTCGCCTGATGATGAAGTTAACAACTCAACCCCCAATCATGAAAACCCCTTAATCCTATGCATCATGGTTCAAAAATTATAGTTATTAAATCTAATCCGTTATAAGGACCGTTTTTTTTCTTCCTTGGGTATACTTTATACGAACCGACTTTCGGGTCGCACTTCAATTGCTGGTTTTTTAATACCATTGGTTAAAATAAACATTAAAATACTTATAGAGAGTAAGGATCGGCGGTATTATCTGCATTAATATAAATATTTTTGTTAAATAATTTGACTTTATAAAAGCATCAGGTGTTAAATAACTCACTCCATAAATAGATTGTCTGCCGGAGTAGAATTCCTTCCCGCTATAGCTGAAGGGTGGGAGGGAATTCTCTCCGGATTATATTAGTGATTTATCTATGGAAAATTCAAGTTAACAATAACAGGGGGAGATATGGGTTCACAAGACATCTATTCAGAAAAGCCATGGCTTAAATTTTATCCCGAGGGGATACCTGCAAGTATCAATTATGAAGAGATCTGTCTCCATGACGTTCTGGAGAGAACTGTTTCGAAATACGGTAAAACCGATGCACTGATTTTCCAGGGATTCAGAATCGATTATAACGGCTTAAGTGATATGGTAAACAGGCTGGCATTTTTTCTTTTGTCTAAGGGTGTTAAAAAAGGTGATGTTGTTGCCATTCTCCTCCCTAATATGATCCAGACTGTCGCGGCATATTATGCCTCTTTGAAAATAGGCGCAATTGTGCAGATGAATAATCCCCTATATACAGATCGTGAGCTTTCGTATCAGTTCAATGATGCCGGGGCAAAAGTTCTGATTACACTTGATCTTCTTGCTAATAGAATGATAGCTCTCAGGAAAGAGACAAAGATAAAAGATATTATATATACTTCAATCGGGGATTATCTCCCGGCAGTGAAGAAGACTCTGTTTAAACTTGTGGGGAAAAAGAAGGGGATGGCAGCGGCAGTTCCTGTGACAGATAATGTTTATTCGTGGGCACAGGCTGTTAAAGAGAGTGGAACTGTTCCGAAGGCTGATGTCTCATTTGATGATGTTGCCGTGTATCAGTACACAGGCGGCACAACTGGTGCTTCAAAGGGTGCAATTCTTACTCACCGGAATCTCTGCAGTATGGCTCAGATGTATGGAGCATGGTTCCCCACTCTGAAGCGTGGAGATGAAGTGATAATTTCAGCAGCTCCAATATTTCATGTTCTCGGGATGAGCGCGGCGATGAATCTCCCGGTGTTTATGGGGTGGACGGCGGTTATGGTTCCAAAGCCTCAGCCTGCGGATCTTCTGGCTGCTACAAGAAAGTTCAGACCTACGGTGTGTTCCATGGTTCCCACAATGTATGTAGGAATGCTGCAGTATCCCGATTTAAAGAAAACAGACATGAGCTGCTATAAAGTTCTTTCATCGGGCGGGTCATCTATGCCGGTGGAGGTGCTGAAGCAGTTTAAAGAGCTTACTGGTGCAGATATCAATGAAGGATTCGGAATGACAGAGACTTCACCTCAGACTCATCTTAATCCTTACGGCGGACATCATAAGGCAGGAAGTATAGGGTTGCCTTATCCCGACACTGAAGTGCGTATAGTCGATCTTGCAACAGGTGAGGAGCCGATGCCTGCAGGGAAAGAGGGGGAGATGATATTCCGCGGGCCGCAGGTTACTAAAGGTTATCTTAATAAACCGGAAGAGACTGCAAAAGCGATAAGGAACGGATGGCTTTATTCAGGAGACATTGCCTATATGGATGAGGATGGCTATTTCTTTATTGTGGATAGAATGAAGGATCTGATAATCTCAAGCGGTTATAATGTTTACCCGAGAGAGATCGAAGAGGTGTTATATGAACATCCTGGAATTCAGAAGGCCGCAGCAATCGGTCTTCCAGACGAAAAGCGCGGAGAACAGATTAAAGTTTATGTTGTACCGAATGAGGGCGCGGTTTTAGATACAGAAGAGGTTATGAAATTTTGTCAGGAAAAGCTTGCAAAATATAAGTGGCCTTCAATAATTGAAGTGAGATCCTCTCTCCCCGAAAGCACCGTGGGCAAGATTCTGAAAAAAGATCTGAAGAAAGAGGAAGAGGCCAAGAGAAAGTAGCTATTAACATTATTAGAATGTAATAAAATTGTATCGTCAACTGAATCTTGCAGCCCCCGCACATCCGGAGGATATATTATGTCGCCCCCATTTTTTATGGGGGAGATGTCGCTTGCGACAGAGGGGGAGGGAATAAATGGAACATACAGAAAAATATACAACTGTAAAAAAAGTTGTTCAGATGATAAAGCCCGGGAGTAAGATTTTCCTCAGCAGCGGCGCTGCTATACCCAGACTTTTTCTGTCGGAAATGACCGCGTCAACAGATCAGAATATTATTGATCTGGAGCTGATTCAGCTGATAACGCTTGGTGATTATCTGAAGATAGATTCAGAGAGCAACTCAAGATACAGGCTTAAAACTTTCAGTACTGGTGAAAGTATTATTAAAAGAATTCAGTCGGGAGAGGTTGACTTTATTCCGGCTAATCTTATGGAAATTCCATTTATCTTTTCGCGTAAAGCGCAGCGGATTGACGTGGCTGTGGTGACCGTATCCCCTCCTGACAGCAGAGGCTTCATGAGTCTGGGGATTGCTTCTGATGTTGCGAAAATTGTTATTAAACAGGCTAAATTTGTAGTGGCTGAGATTAATCCGGCAATGCCTGTTACATATGGAGATACATTTATTCACACAGACCAGGTGAACTCAATCATTGAAAGCAATTTCCCTCTCCCTGAAAGAGAGAGAAAACCTTATGATGATGCGATGAAGAGAATCGGATTCCATATTGCAAACCTTGTTGATGACGGATCGACGGTTGTACTGAACGTCGGTAGAGTCTTCGACGCCATTGCCGATAATCTGAAAACTAAAAAAGATCTCGGTGTATTTACAAATGTAATCTCTGACTGGGTAATTGATCTTGTTGAGAGCGGCGCCGTTTCGCTGGAAAGGAACAGGCTTAAAGGGGGACAGGTTACTACAAGTTATTGCTACGGAAGTAAGAAGCTCTATGACTATGTTTCGCATAACCCGGTGTTTGAATTTCATCCCATTGCGGTACTTGCCAACCCTTTGAATATACGGAGAGTGAATAACCTCGTAAGCATAATGAATGTGAAGAGAATAGACGTTACCGGAGAGCTTATAATATTTTTTTCCGGCGATAATCTTCTTTCGGGTTACGAGAGTAAGCTGAATTTCTCTGTTGGTGCTGCGTTTGCTAAAAACGGGAAGTCTATAATAGTACTTAACTCAGTGGACCGTGAAGGGAGAAGCAACATTGTAGTGACACATGAAGATGAGGCGGATATGGCGCGCGGGACTCTTGGTGTTACAAGGTATGTTGTAACAGAGTATGGTGTTGCAAACCTTTTCGGAAGATCTATACGTGAACGTGTTCTTGCCATGATTGATATAGCTCATCCTGACCATAGGGAGGAGCTTCTTGAGAAAGCCAAGAAGATGGGCTACGCGTATAGAGATCAGATCTTCAGCAGGGATAATTCTCTGAATTATCCGGAGTCGCTTGAAATTGTAAAAAGTTTCAAGCAGGGGCTTGATCTGAAGATCCGCCCGATTAAGCCTTCGGATGAAGATATGATGAGGGAACTCTTCTATCAGTTTTCCGACGAGGCGAAATATCTGAGGTACTTTTCCAAAGTGAGTTCTATGCCTCATAAAAATATGCAGAGATATGCAAATATTGATTACGACAAAACTCTCTCTATTGTGGGCGTTCTTGAAATTGGGAATACTCAGAAGATTATTGCCGAAGCGAGATATTCCTACTACGAAGCAGATGATACATATGAACTTGCCTTTATCGTGAATGAAGAGTATCAGGGGCGCGGGATAGCCGGTTTTCTCCTTGAGTATCTCCTGAATATTGCAAAAGAGCGTGGTATAAAGCATCTTTGCGCAAGTGTTCTTTATGAGAACAGCAAAATGATAAAGGTTTTTAAGAGAGGGACTGTTAAAGCTGAGATAAATGTCGAAGATGGAGTAATTGTTTTCAGGTATAATCTGTGATAAAGCTTCGAAAACCGGCAATTTTTATGACTATTTAAGTAAAAAAAGCAAAATTTATTGACATTTTAAAAGTCACCTTCTATGAATTCTTTAATAAAAGAAGTTTTTTCTCTCCTGCGCCGATGGCGCGGGAGAGAAATGTTTTATAAACGGGTAGACTACTCAGTTATGGCGTAGATGGCATAATAAAGGTTTTTCTTGAAACAGGTCGATTGCTCAGCTCCGGCGCGGACTATGCTGGAAGAGGAGTGGATTTTATAAAAATATATAAGTTTTAAAATTTGTCGGGCTCATAAAAAATAACAGAATCAGCACCAGCTTTGATCTTTTGGTGGATAGGGTTAACGATGTAATTACTTTTTGTAATGTCATCCGTTTGATGACGATCCTATCTCCCTGTAAAATAGATAAAAACATATTAAGGAGGCTTATATGCTTAATCCGTTGGTTGATACAAGGGATGTAAAATTTGTCGTTTTTGAACTTCTGGAACTCGATAAAATGACAAAATATCCTGCATTTGCTGATTTTGATCACGACACTTTTGACGCGACTATCGATCTTGCCGAGCAGATGGCGGTTGAAGTTTTTTTCCCCACTGCAGAAGAGGGAGATAAAATTGGTGTTAAATGGGATCCGGTTACAAAAGCTGTAAAAATTCCTGAAATTTTTAAACCTGCACTGGACAAATATTATGAAGCCGGTTTTATGGGGCTTACTGATCATCCTGAAGATGGCGGTATGGGGATGCCTAATCTTGTAGGAGCTGCTGCAAATGAATTTATATGCGCTGCAAACTATTGTCTTGGTATGTATCCCGGTCTTTCACACGGCTGTATGGAGATGTTGTTTACACACGCTACTGAAGAACAGAAAAGAATGTATGGCGACAAGATTATGTCAGGTGAATGGGGCGGATCAATGTGTCTTACAGAGCCTGAAGCGGGATCTGACGTTGGTAATCTTAAAACAAAAGCTGTAAAACAGGCTGACGGAACATATAAAATCACAGGACAGAAAATATTCATATCTTCCGGTGAAAATGATTATTATGGAAATATGATTCACCCTGTACTTGCAAGAATTGAAGGCGACCCTAAGGGGACAAAAGGTATATCTATTTTTATCGTGCCAAAATATCTTGTTAATGCTGATGGTTCTGTTGGAGCATTCAACGATGTAACATGTTCAGGTGTAGAACATAAAATGGGTATACACGGTCAGGCAACATCACAGCTTGCTTTCGGCGATAACAATAATTGTACAGGTTATATCATGGGGCAGGAGCGCCAGGGTATGAAGATTATGTTCCAGATGATGAACTTTGCCCGTAACGGAGTTGCAATTCAGGGACAGGGGAATGCGTCTGCCGCGTATATGCACGCTGTGACTTATGCGAAAAACAGACTTCAGGGAGTTGATGTAACTCAGATGCTCAATCCTGAGGCTTCTCTTGTGACAATAAGCAAGCATCCCGATGTTAAGAGAATGCTTCTATGGATGAAGTCTCACATTGAGGGACAGAGAATGCTCTGCTACTTCCTCTTTAAAAATATCGACATGACACACGCATCATCTGACGAAGCTGAAAAAGCTGAAGCACAGGGTCTTGTTGAGATTCTCACTCCTATTTGTAAAGCTGGATGTACTGACAAGGGTGTTGAGATTACTTCAATGGCAATGCAGACATACGGCGGTTACGGATACTGTAAAGATTATCCTATCGTAAGATACATGAACGACTCAAAGATTCTTGCTATCTGGGAAGGGACAAACGGTATTCAGTCAATGGACCTTACTATGAGAAAAATTCTCATGAACAAGGATCAGTTTAACTATAAAGCAATGGCAAAGAGAATGCACGAGACTGTTGCTAAAGCTAAAGGGATTGTTGAGGATAAATATCTTGAACTTTTCAATGAAGGTTTAAAAGAACTTGATGATCTTATCGAAATGCTGAAGCAGCAGATGGCTACAGGTAAGTTCCTGAACCTTTTTATGCACGCGACTCCTCTTCAGGAGGCGATGTACATGATAGCAATAGCATGGACACATATCTGGTCTATGACTCTTACTATTCCTAAAATGAAAGAGCTTGTTGGCGATGCTAAAGGCGCTGACAGAGATGCGCTCCTTAATGACAATGCTGAAGCGGCATTCTATACAGGAAAGACTCTATCATCACAGTTCTATCTCGGATCAGAGTTCCCTAAATTTTTCGGAAGAGCAAGAGCAATCAAGTTCAACGAAGGTGCTACAGTTAAAGCTTCAGATGCAGTTTTCACAGGCGCATTAGCAGAGTAGTATTTAATATTTTTGTAGAGACGTTGATTTTTTTGTAGAGACGTTGCATGCAACGTCTCTACAAATCATAAAAAAAAAGGGATGCTTTCGGGCATCCCTTTTTTTATGTGTGCCAGAGTCGCCACATCCCGCCACATCCCGCCTCACCCGGCCGTGCCTGAAGGCCGGCCACCCTCTCCAATGCGCTGCATTGGAGAGGGAAAAATAAATTTACCCTCTTCCGGCCTTTGACCGGGAGAGGGTGGCCGCGCTTTTGCGCCGGCCGGGTGAGGGCAAATATTTTAAAGCTCTTCCTGATACCTGTCGAAGACATCAGTAATCTCTTTCGACGGTTCTTTATCGATTAAGCTTACAATTACTATTGCAAGAACTGACATTATAAATCCTGGTACTATTTCGTATATGGTAAAAACTCCACCAAGGTGAGAAAGATTTTTCCAGATAAGAACGGTAGATCCTCCAAATAAAATTCCTGCAAAAGCTCCTTTTGCCGTTGCTCTTCTCCAATAAAGTGCGGTTATAATTATCGGTCCGAAAGTTGCACCAAGGCCAGCCCATGCGAAGGAGACTACTTTAAAAACTGAACTGTTGGGATTAAGCGAAATTGCATACGCTACGATGGAGATTGCGATAACAGCGGCTCTGCCTGTCCAGACAAGCTGCTTTTGAGTTGCTTCTTTTTTAAATAAGGTTTTAAATATATCTTCAGAGATTGTAGATGCAGCAACAAGAAGCTGTGAGTCAGCTGTACTCATGATCGCCGCGAGAATTGCAGAGAGCATAACTCCGGCCATAAATGAAACAAATAATGACTGAACCATTATCATAAATATTTTTTCTGAATCGCCGCCTGTAAGGAGTGATCCCCCTGTATATGCATGTCCTATGATCCCTATAAAAACAGCAGAAGCAAGAGATATGATTACCCAGATCATCGCAATGATTCTGGCATCTCTGATATTTTCAGGTTTGTCAATTCCCATAAAACGAACGAGTATGTGCGGCATGCCAAAATATCCAAGTCCCCAGGCTGCGGAGGATATAATTGCAATAGCACCTAGGTCATTACCCATTATATTTTTTGTTAGTGAAAAAAGTGTCGGGCTGATTGCAGTAACTCTTTCCATCGTAGCGGAAATTCCACCCATGCTTACAATACCCGCTATCGGAACCACAATAGCAGCAAAGAGCATAATAAATCCCTGAATAAGATCAGTCCAGGAAACAGCGAAGAATCCTCCAAGGAATGTATACAGTACCAGAACTCCACCGCCAATAAGTATTGCATACGCATAAGGTATACCGAAAACAGTGTTGAAGAGCTTCCCTCCTGCAATGAATCCTGAAGAAACATACAGAGTAAAGAAAATTACAGTAAAGACTGATGAAATAATTCTCAACATCCGGGTAGTGTCGCCAAACCGGTTTTCGAAAAAATCCGAGATTGTTAGTGAATCGTTTGCCATTATTGTATAGATGCGAAGCCTTCTTGCAATGAGCTTCCAGTTGAGATAAGTACCGAGAGAAAGTCCTGCGGCAAGCCAGAACGCTTCACCGAAGCCTGATGCATATGCAAGACCAGGAAGTCCCATCAAAAGCCATCCGCTCATATCTGATGCCTGGGCACTCATTGAGGTTACCCATTTCCCAAGACCTCTGCCGCCCAAAACGTAATCCGAAAGATCACTTGATTTGTTTGCGAAGTAGATACCAACTGCAAGCATTGCAATAAGGTAAATACTGAATGCTACTATTATACCAACTTGTACTGACATATTAACTCCTTTTTTTTGAGATTGGTTATATGTTAATTTTGTTAACATGTTTTGTGATATTTGTCAAGAAGAGTAATTGTGTGGTATGAAAAAATAAAATATGACCTCATCCCCCTAACCCCCTTCTCCTCAAGGAGAAGGGGGAATTGTTTAAATAGTACAAAAAATTATTTAAGTTATAATAAGTGTTTAAAACAACTTCCCCCTCTCCTTGAGGAGAGGGGGACCGAGGGGGAGAGGTTCTAGTAAACCCTCTCTATCTTATATCCGTCATCACTGAATTTTTTCAATATCAAATTTATATGATCATGCCCGTTTGTCTCAACGGTAACTTCAAGATGCACCCGATGGAGCCGGTCGAGACTTTTGAACTGGTTGTGGTCGAGTTTCACTACATTTGCGTTGTATTCTGCGAGTATCCGCGCTACATTAAGAAGCTGTCCCGGCTTATCGGGGAGTTCGACAGAGAAGCAGAATATTCTTCCACGGGAGAGGAGTCCCTGATCGATCATTCCTGCTATCGTAAGCACGTCAATATTTCCGCCGCTTATTACAGATACAATTTTTCTTTCAGGGCCTGTAATTTTTTTTAATCCCGCAATGGAGAGTATGGCGGCATTTTCAGCTATGAGCTTATGTCTTTCAGCCAGCATAAGAAACGACTCCATGAGATCGTAGTCACTTACTGTAATTATTTCATCAACGTATTTTGATACTATATCAAATGTGATCTCTCCGGCTCGTTTGACGGCAACTCCATCGGCAATTGTCTGAACTTTATCAAGTTCGGTTACGCATCCGTATTCAAGACAGTGTGAAAGAGTTGCCGCGCCTACAGGTTCAACGCCGATTATTTTTATGTCAGGTTTTATATGTTTTGCTGCTATTGCAATTCCGGAGATAAGTCCGCCGCCACCCACTGGAACCAGTATTGTATCGCAGTCCGGCAGCTCTTTCAGTATTTCAATTGCGATGGTCCCTTGTCCGGCGATGACCTTTTCATCGTCAAAGGGGTGTACAAATATGAGATTTCTTTCTTTTGAAATATTTACTGCAGCATGGTATGCTTCATCATAAATATCTCCGGAGAGTATAACCTCTGCTCCGAGCTTTTTTGTTGCTTCGACTTTAATTAGCGGAGTTGTGCGTGGCATAACAATTACAGCTTTGACGTTGAGCAGTTTTGCCGCATAAGCTACACCTTGAGCGTGGTTGCCGGCGGAAGATGCGATTATTCCTTTCTTCTTTTCGTCATCTGTCATGGAGGCGATGAAATTATATGCACCGCGTATTTTAAACGCACCGGTAATCTGAAGATTTTCAGGCTTTAAGTACACATGCTGTTTATATTCTTCTCTGAAAAAAGGGGATTCTATCAGAGGGGTAGTCTGTACAATCCCTTTCAACAGCGATGCAGCTTTTTCTATATCATTGAATGTTACCATTTTTATCTCCGGATAATTAAATTGATTATCTTAGTGCTGGAAGTATTTGTTGAAAAAAATATTAAAGCAGTTAACGAATAAAATAGTACATAATCTGTCATTTCGAAGAAGCGACAGCGCCTGAGAAATCTAATTCCTGCATTGAATTTAAGATTTCTCACTTACGTTCGAAATGACAGGTTCTAATTCAATCGTTAATTGCTATAATCCATTGATTATAACATTGAATGAATTTGATTTAGTTTAAAGCAAGTATCTTTTTATATGAATTGTTTAAGCAGTTCAGGCATTGAATGAGATTTTATATTTAATCTTGACAATCGATTATGATTGTGATTTATTTTTGTAAATAAATTCGGCTGATTCAGCTTAAATAAAAAAATGTTTCATAGGAGTTGCGCTTGAATAAGATTATTTATTCCGTATTAATGACGGTTATTGTTATCCTCCTTGGTTCTCTGATCTTTATGAAATTCAGTCTTGATCGTATTACAGCCATTCCTCCTGATAAGATTCAGATAATGACTGGAGAGCTGACTGGTGCGGGGAAACTTATTCTTGCCGAGCAGAAGGTCTATCAGGAGTATATAAAATCCTACAAGAGGGGGCCGGTTCAGTCCAGTGTGCTTTTCAGATGGCTCACTACTTTTCAGTACATAATTGATACACAAAGTCCTGAGTTTAAAATTATTATGGATGGGGATAAGATCAGAATTATATCTCCGGCAATAATATTAAATGAACCGGCTATCGATATCACCACTTACAAGGCGGGTATAGTTATTGAAGGGAGTCTCTGGATAAATGAGCATCGGCTGATTAACGATGAAATGACAGAGTTTAAATCCCGATCGTTTAACGCAGGTAATGAATTGATGAAAAATCCTCAGATAATAAAAATGTGCAGTGATCAGATTAAGCTTGCGGTTTTAAGGATAGCATCGAATCTGCACCTGCGTGTTAAAGACGTGGATGTTGTTTTTGGCGCAAATTAGTTTTGATAGAGTTAGCACATATATAAGTTTAAGGATAAAATATGGAAAATATTTGGCAGTGGGGAATTGATGTAATAAAGATAGTCCAGCAGATAAGGTCCCCTTTCTTTGACCTGTTTTTTAAGTTTATCTCTTTTACTGGTGGAATGGTTTTTTATATGATATTTCTTCCATTCATATACTGGTGTTATGATAAAAAATTTGGTTCAAGAATTTTCATTCTCATTATTTTTTCCGGTTGGCTCAATTCAATTCTAAAGGATTTTATAAATCATCCACGACCTTACAATCTTGATGAATCAGTGAAAATCGGAACGACTAGAGGGCCGGGTATACCAAGCGGTCATGCTCAGCAGTCTCTGGTTGTGTGGGGATCGCTTTCTTTATGGCGGAAGAACAGGCGTTTTGTTTTTTTTTCAGCAGCAGTTATATTGTTGATCGCGTTTTCAAGAGTATATCTTGGAGTTCATTTCCCAACAGACATTCTCGCCGGATGGATTGCAGGTGCAGTTCTTTTAATCGTATTCTGGCTTTTTATAGATAGATTGGAGATATTGTTCTCACGGATTAATACTGTCATTTTAGCTGTAGTTTCAATAATTATCCCTATGCTCTTCTCAATGATATTTGCTTCGAAATCGTCAGTGATGTCATCGGGGGCGCTTTCAGGATTTTGTGTAGGGATGATTCTTGAAAAAAAATATATAAATTTTAAATCTTCAGCGGGTTTTATATCATGCTTAATCCGGTATCTTTCCGGTGGATTTATTCTGGTACTTTTGTTTTTTTCCCAAAAAATTCTGTTCAGTAAAAGTTCTCAGAACAATCTCATATTTATATTTGTTCATTCATGGTTTATGTTCCTCTGGATATCTGCCGGAGCGCCATGGCTGCATAAAAAATTCAGGATGTAAAAATGTACAGAGAATTGAAGATAAAGAAGGGGCGTGACCGGTCTCTCCGGAACAGACATCCATGGGTTTTCTCCGGAGCGGCGGTATTTATTCCGGCATATGAAAACGGAGAGATAGTTGAAGTTGTAACTGTTTCCGGTGAGATTCTCGGATACGGATTCTTTTCACCCGGCAGCCAGATTCTATGCCGGATGTTTGAGTTTACCGGATCTAAAACTCAAAGTTTCGGTAAGGAATACTTTCATGAAAAAATAAATAAAGCAGCAGATCTGAGGAAGAGAATTATTCACGGAGACACAGACTGTTATAGACTTATAAACGCAGAGGGTGATTTTTTCCCTGGAGTGATTGCCGATGTTTACGGAGATATAGTTGTTCTTCAGATTCTGATTAAGGGCGCCGAAGTGCTTCTTGATGTTATTGCCGAGTCCCTTGTTGAACTCGGTTTTAAAAACATATGCATCAAAAGTCCGGGAGTAAATGAAGTTGAGAAGGTTGATATACCTTTCAGTTTTATCCGAGGGGGCAGTGAATCTTCTGTTATTGTAAAAGAGAACGGACTGAATTTTATTGTGAATCCTGAACATGGTCAGAAAACCGGTTTTTTTGTCGATCAGAGAGATAACCGTGAGCTGGTAAGAAATTATTCCAGAGAGAGAACTGTGCTCAATGCTTTCTGTTATACCGGGGGTTTTTCTGTCTACGCCTTATCCGGGGGTGCCGGGCTTGTTCATAGTGTTGATATATCCGCAGATGCAGTTGAGATGACTCTTGAGAACATAAAAATTAATTCAGGCGGAAAAGATAATCTGCAAAAAGAGAACCTGCAATCGGGAAATCATAACGCATTCAAGGCAGACTGTTTCGAGTATCTCCGCACAATGGATGATGATTTGTACGACCTCATTGTCCTCGATCCTCCGGCATTTGTGAAGTCCTCCAGGGGAGTTGAAAGAGGTGCACGCGGTTACAAGGATATAAATCTAAGCGCCATGAAAAAGATTAAAAAAGACTCGCTGCTGTTCACATTCTCCTGTTCGCATCATGTGTCAGCTGACCTCTTCCGCAAAATAGTATTTTCTGCAGCTGCTGACTCCGGCCGTGATGTAAGAGTTATGGCGCAGCTGTCGCAGAGTAAGGATCATCCATTCAGTATCTACCATCCCGAAGGTGAGTATCTGAAGGGGCTGATGCTTCATATCGATTGATTTTACAAAGTTTACATAAACTTATTATTTCGATCAGACTTTTGATTGCTAATAATAGCCGGTTTATTCAAAATTAATATTGATGAAAACTTTAAATCACCCGGTTTGTCGGCCTGCTCCTTTGGTAAAGCAGGTCTTATTCTGAATTTTGTATAACTCCGGCTATTCGGTGTGAGATACTAAGATGGCATAAAAGGAAATCACCATGAAAATAAACGATACATTCCGTGTAAATAGGCAGCTCTCGGAGCTGTATAGAGACCATGATGTTTACATCTCTCCGATTCCCGGCCTGAAATTTAATGATTTTGTAAAAGTGTCAGTGAGAACAGGAAAAAGAAAACAGAAGAGCATCTACGTCTGGCTTCGATTTATAGACAGTTATTATAAAACATTTTATAATTCAACTACTGATCAGAGATTTCATGATCCTGCGCTTCTTATCGGAGAGGATCATAAGTCGATAGTATTGTGCAAATTCTACAGGGTAAAACTCGGCCTTCCCGATTGTAATCTTGACAGCATCGATCTTGAAATAAAAACAATTTCTAATCCTTTCAGAAAAATAAAAGCGCTGTACCACTCCCCCGATTCTATGATGAGAACGACCACAGTAATAAGCGTAATATCTGTCGCCATGGGTATTATCGCCCTGATTCTCGGGTTCTTAAGTTTAAGATAATCTACGGAAATCCGATAATCGGCAGCCGTTTGTAAATTACGTTTAAATAGCCCGCCGCTGCTTTCTTTATAGTAAAGGTGAAAGAAAGCTTTCTTGTTTATCAATTATTTTGATACAATATATTTATTTCTTGAATTTTAATTATAGTTATTTAATTAGTGGATATATCACATTCATTTTATTAATATTGAGGTTCTTATGAAAAACTTTTTCTCTTCAAAGGTCGGTATTATCATTACCGGTTCTTTAATCGGTATTATTGCAGTAACCTTGCAGAAGATGGGTAACCCTGCAAATATGGGTGTATGCGTTGCCTGTTTTGAGAGGGATATTGCCGGGGCTCTTGGTCTGCATCGGGCCGATGTAGTTCAGTACATCAGACCTGAAATTGCCGGGTTTGTTCTTGGTTCGTTTGCTATCGCGCTGATTAAAAAAGAGTATCAGCCTCGTGCTGGTTCTTCAACTATCCTCAGATTTTTTCTGGGAATATTCGCCATGATCGGTGCTCTTGTTTTTCTAGGATGCCCCTGGAGAGCGCTTCTCCGTCTCTCGGGCGGAGACTGGAATGCCATAGTTGGTCTTCTTGGTCTTACTGCCGGTATAGGTATCGGGGTTCTATTTCTTAAATACGGTTTTAGTCTTGGAAGAAACTACAAGCAGAAGAAGAGTTCCGGATGGATATTCCCTGCATTTATGGCTGTTCTGATGATTATGCTTATTTTTCATTTCAGAGTTTCTGAAACAGGTCCGCTATTCTTCAGTGAAAAAGGTCCCGGTTCTCAGCATGCTCCGCTTTTTATAAGTCTTGGGGCTGGACTTTTTATTGGTGTAATTGCGCAGAGAAGCAGATTCTGTACTATGGGTTCTATAAGGGATATTATTCTTGCGAAAGATTTTCATCTTGTAAGCGGAGTACTTGCTCTTGTGGTTTTTGCAACAATTTTTAATCTGATCTACGGCCAGTTTAAACCGGGTTTTGAGGCTCAGCCCATTGCTCATACAGTGCATCTATGGAACTTTATGGGGATGGTTCTTTCCGGTCTTGCTTTCGCTCTTGCCGGCGGATGTCCGGGGAGACAGCTTATACTCTCCGGTGAAGGGGATTCTGATGCGGCAGTATTTGTTATGGGGATGATAGTTGGTGCCGGAATATCCCATAACTTTTTACTGGCGAGTTCACCTGCGGGTACCGGTGCTTTCGGTCCGGCTGCTGTTGTAATCGGTATTATTTTCTGTCTGATTATCGGTTTTACAATGAGAGAAAAGGTTAATTAAGGGGGACATTATGTCAGAGAAAATAGACGCGAGGGGACTATCATGTCCTCAGCCTGTGGTTCTTACACAGCGGGCAATTAAAAACGGAGCAACTGATTTTCAGGTTATAGTTGACAACGAAACATCGAAAGAGAATGTTATCAGATGTATTGAAAATAATAAACTCTCTGCCGAAGTATCCGCAGATGGCGATACTTATGTAATTAATGCAGTAAAAAAATAGATACTCAGCTGAACAGTTCCCGCCGTGACATGTGCGGCGTAAACTGTTCACTGTGGTTTTTATAAAGGTAAAAAATGTCAGAATACTCCGTTATATTATTCCATTCCACCAATTTCGCTATCAAGGCTTCGAATATTCTTAAAAAGAATGACTTCGTCCATAAAATGATTCCAGTACCAAGGCATCTAAGTTCGGACTGCGGTTATTGTGTCCGTTTCGGCAGCGGCGATAAAGAGATGATAGCAAGCCTGTTTGAGAAAACAGAAGTGGAGTATGACAGGATAGAAGAGATTTGAAGATGTTTATTCGATGATGGCAGAGTATGACTGTTGTTAAATTTTTCCGGTGAGCAATTTTGAAGTTTACATATTAGAAACAGCTAAAGCAGCCGTTACACGGCTGCTTTATAATAATAGAGGGCAGCTTTTTACTACTTAAGAGGAATGAATCCCGCTTCAGCAACAATATTCTGACCTTTTTTGCTAAGTAGAAATTCTACGAAAGCTTTCGCATCTGCAGAGTAGTTGTTCTGGTCAACATACATGTAAAGCTTTCTTGAAACCGGATATTTACCTGTCTTTCCATTTTTGAGAGTAGCTTTGATAGAATTTACATCTGTAATTTTTACTGAACTGTCAAGGTATCCGAAACCGATGTAACCGATAGCTTTTTTGTTATTCGCTACAGTGTTTACAACCGCGCCGTTTGATGCCTGCATGAGAGATTTGTTTGTTGCATCAGTCTTCTTCATTACAGACTCGTGCCAGTATTCATATGTCCCTGAACTTGAATCACGAGAAACAACGACTATGTTCATGTCATCTCCGCCGACCTGGTTCCAGTTGGTTATTGTACCGTCATAAATCCCTTTGAGCTGCTCCATTGTAAGATTTTTAATTTTATTAGAAGGGTGAACTATTGGAACAATCATGTCTATGGCGACAGCAATCTCTTTGATGTTTTTGTTTGCGGCTTTACCTTTTGCGAACTCCTCTTTTTTCATCTCTCTCGATGAATTACAGATATCTGTTGTTCCATCAAGTATTGCTTTGATTCCGTTACCAGAACCGCTCCCCTCGACTGAAATAGAAATGTCAGGTTTGATACTTCTGAATGTTTCAATACCTTTCATTGTAATAGGGAGCAGTGTAGTTGATCCTTTTATTACAACTTTACCTTTCTCAGCTGCATTACCGCTGATCATTGCTGCTGCAACCGCAGCTATCGCTAAAAACGATATAATACTTTTCTTAAAAGACATCTTATTTGTTTCCTCCTGGAAATTGATTTCATAAGGAGTAAAAGATATCTCTGTAAATAAATGATGAAGAAATAATTTAATTTTAGTGAATTGTTAAATTAATCTCAGCTAAAATAAATATTTACAGATAAGATTAGTTGTAACTGCTCAAAAACCAGTGGTAAAATTGTTCTCCGCCGCGCCAAAGGCGCGGCGGAGATAAAACACCACCGGTTTTGAGTAGATACGATTAGTTGCCAGTATCAGGCTGCTTAAAAAAGTTTTACAGATTAAAAATTCAAAAAAAATACACTATGCTGGAGAGTTAAAAACAGATCATGTGAGAATAATAGTAATATTTTAATGCATATTCCGGGAAGTTAACAAATATTTACAATTTCTTAGCGGCTCGCTGATATTTTTTTTACATTGTTCCTCTTTATTAATAATCAATTAAGGGGGATTCATGAACCGTGTAAACGATAATACAGTTCTGCAGAATCTGTATAATATTCAGGGTGGAGGCGGTCTGTTGATCCCGGCTTTTATGAAGTCTGGTGAATTCACCCCATATTCGGCAGATGATGCTACATGCGGAATCGAAAATGAATTTCAGACTGCCGTCTCGGGGAAGAGCTCCGATGTGGATCTGCCGCAATATATTAATGAATCTAATTATCTGAAAAATCTTATCAGGCGTATTGAGCGGGGTGATCTCCGCCCGACTGCGTTTGATGGATTAAGAGAATACCTGGATGAGAATAAAAAAGGAATCTGGGAAAACAGCTGGGTGAGATTTCCACGGAATACTCTATCTGCTTATGCGGAATCTGTGTTTCTGAATGATCTTAAAGAGGACAAAGCTTTCCCTTCAGGTCCTGATAGAAAGGATCGGGATAGTTTTATAATACGTGAAGACGGCAGGGAATTTCTCAGAATCCCCGTAAGCTATCTGCTTAAACTTGCTCTTGCCGACTCTCTGGATAACCGGACTTATATTAGCCCCGTTGTAAGAGATACCGGGATCAGTTTTCTGAATTCATTCCTTAATGATAATACATCTCCGGAGATTGTATCTTTTTTTCCCGCCTGCGGAAATCACGGGAAGAGGTCAGCGGAGAATATAAAAAATCAGACATTGAAAAGCTATCTCCTGACTCAGCTTCTGGTGCTCTATTCGAATAAAAAATTTGAGCTCTCAATGAACGGGCAGGATGTGTCTCTCTATTTTTCACCCCACCCTCCCGTAAGACAGAAAAAGCTTAATGATCTTATAACAGATTCATTTTACAGGGAACTGTTTATGAGCCCATGTCTATCGGGATGGGACAGTGGGGAGGAAAAGTATTCATATATGAACCTCTGCCATCAGGTGCTCTCCCGCAGCAGCCTTAATTCAATTCTTAAACTTAAAGAAGCGGGAATAATCTCCGGTGAACGGGTATATCTAAAAGGTATATCAAACATCAGTCTTGCCAATAACGGAACTCACATAAGCATAGGGAGCAGAAAACTCTCAGCTATATTAAAGGCCGGCGATCAGTCATATACATCTCTCCATGA
>JBBRFT010000040.1:0-20038 GCA_038241375.1 Spirochaetota bacterium | reverse complement strand
CGGAGGGGGACTTTTAAAATTGGGTATAACTTTTAGGGTTTAACATTAATTGCCAGCAGGAAGATGTATTTACTTTAATTTCACACACAACTCCATATATAGTTTTAGAAATTAATTTTCAGACATCTTTTAATATTAAGCCCACCTCAGGGGGGGGGCCGTTGAGATGTTGGTAGATGTTAGCTCTAAAGAACGCATATAAATCAGGGGAGTATATTATTTAGATCAAGCTTCTTTCTGAAAGATAATCAGCATCTTATTTGAGTTTTCATTGAACTTTTCTTTCAAAGAGTTTGCAAAAACATTTTTTATTTCAAAGCCGTTTGATTTTATGAAAGCGCTGATCTCTTCAAGGGTAAACGATCTCATTATATGTGTATCACTATAAGTGTCTGAAGAGTCTGGAGAGAATACTTTATATTGATATTCGACTTTCGCGATAGTCCGCTTGGAATCATCAATTATATTAAAGCCTCTTTCACGTTCAATAATTACATCATTATATTTTGTACTGGATACGTGACTTAGAGGTCTGCTTTTTATTTTTTGTACAGGGGTAGAGTGCCAGAGTTCGAAGATACCGATACCCCCCGGTTTAAGTGCACGCCATGTATTCCAGAAAAAATTATCCACATCTTTATCGGTGAGAAGGTAAACCATAGAGCCAAAAAGACACAGGACGGCATCGAACTCATTGTAGTAATCAAAATTACTGAAACTTTTATGGATAAAATCAATTCCAGCGGGGTATCTCTTTCGTGCAACATCGAGCATCTCTGTGCTGCTGTCGATTCCCACACCTCTTACTCCGAATTTTTTCAGAGCGTTAAGATGTTCGCCTGTGCCGCAGCCGAGATCGAGTATCGATGGCTGATCAAGTCCGTTAAGATAAGATCTGATTAGAATTATATCGTTCTGTATCTCTCTGTGGTTGGATTCTATTGAGAAATAATATTCCGCAAGTTCACTGTATAATTTCATTAAATAACTATATCCGGAAATTTCTGCTGCATGTTCTCCATTACTGCTCTTTCGATATCAGCAGTTCTTTTCATCTGAAGCAGCGCCCGGGATAAAGATTCACATTCTTCTATAGTTACAGATCTGATAATACGCTTTATCTGATACATATATTTAGAACTCATTGAAAGCTGTCTGAATCCGAGACCAAGAAGCATCATGGTAAACTTCGGCTCTCCTGCTATCTCCCCGCATATTGAGATAGGACGTGAATGTGCCGATGCTATATCCGATATAATTCTAAGATGCCGGAGAACTGAAATATCAAGGGGATTGTAAAGATCGGCAACTTTTTCATTAACCCTGTCAACTGCAAGTACATACTGAACAAGATCGTTAGTACCTACAGAGAAGAAGTCCACGTGTTCTGCGAGGATATCTCCTACTATTACAGCAGACGGGACTTCTATCATTATTCCGATTTCTATATTTTTGTCATATGGTGTACCTGTCAGGTCAAGTTCTCTCATCATTTCAGCAGTTATTTCTTTGGCCTGGAGGAGTTCTTCAACTGTGGAAATCATCGGATACATAATCTTGACTTTTCCATAAGCGCTTGATCTTAGTATAGCCCTTAACTGAGTTTTGAATATATCGGGATTCTTTAAGCTGAACCTGATAGAACGGCATCCGAGGAAAGGATTCATCTCCCGATGAGACTTCATATATTCATGGAGCTTATCTCCTCCAAAGTCGAGAGTTCTTATTGTGACCGGGTAAGGTTTGAAGAAATCTATTACTTTTTTATACTGGCAAAGCTGGTTCTCTTCATTGGGAAGTGTCTTGTCAAGAAAAAGGAATTCCGATCTGAATAGACCAACACCGTGTGCTCCATGAGATCTGATTGTCTCCATCTCTTCCGGGATTTCAATATTACCATAAATAAATATTTCAGTATTATCAATTGTCTGAGCGGGGAGGTTCGTCAGTTTTGCAAGTTCATTTTCTGCATCATCAATATCTTTCTGGTATCTCTGGTACTCTTCAATTTCACCATCCGAAGGGTTGATCAGTATTTCACCATGAACAGCGTCAACAATTACATAATCACCTGTTTTGACATAAGATGTTATATCATCCATTCCCACTATTGCAGGGATATCCATAGAACGGGCCATAATAGCCGTATGCGAGGTTTTGCCGCCGCGGTCAGTAACAAACGCAAGGACAAACTGCCTGTTCAGCAGTGCTGTCTCTGACGGTGTAATATCCGATGCGAATATAATTGAATTTTCAGTTATATCAGAGAGATTCATCTTCTTTTTTTTCTGAAGATTACCGATGAGCCGTTTGTTTATATCAGAGATGTCTATGATTCTTTCTTTAAGATATTCGTCTTCAATTTTGCTTAGTGTATTTATAAGATCTATGGAGATATCATTTACGATCCATTCAGCATTTCTCTTTTCTGATTTTATTTTCTTTCTTGCACGTTCGACAAAAATCGGATCTTCAAGAGCCATAAGGTGAGTTGAGAAAATCTCTGCGAGATCACTGAAATTGTCGCTGACGATTTTTTCCTGGATTTCAAGAATTTCATTTTTTGTTTTTGTAACAGCTTCATCAAACCTTTCAAGTTCATCATCGAGTCTGTTCTCAGCTATATGATATTTTGGGATTTTTACCTCATCTCCATGAAAAACAAGAGCTTTCCCGATTCTGATTCCGGGGGATGCAATAATTCCTTTTTTTATTCTTTTTGACATATAATTCCTGACTCAGCTTTTATATAGTTATAATCATTGTATTTTCATTTATATAAGAATTAATTTTTTCAGTAACAAATTCAAAACTTTTTATAATTTAAAATAATCTATTTTTTCCCGTCGTTTAAAACAGCGGATTGATACAACTTTAAATTTTGCACTAAAATATATGCTAAGGAATTAAAATTGTTAATTTATATTATTATAAATGATCACAATGTGAATAAATATAGTATTAAAATTATTGTCAAGATAATTTAGGGATAAATCGGGTTGAGTTTTAATCCTGTCTCTTCGGGAAGACCCAGTCTGATATTGGCATTTTGTACAGCGTTTCCGGATTGTCCCTTAAGAAGATTATCAAGAACAGATACAATAAGGAGTTTTCCTGTTCTTTCATCAACCAGCACTTTTATACTGCAGTTATTTGTCCCTCTTACTTCAGATGTGTTTGGCGAACTGTCTATAACGTGTACAAAAGAAGAATTCTGGTAATAATTTCTATATATTTCATTCACTACTTTAGTGTTTAATTTAGAATCAACATCAGCATAAATCGTCATCAATATTCCTCTGTTCATTGGAATAATCTGAGGAACAAAGAATATATTTTGATTTTCATTTTTGTCGGGAATAAATCGATTTATGATATTTTCAACTTCAATCAGGTGCTGATGTTTCCCTTCACGGTAGGTGTTAGAGTTTTCATATCTGAGCGGGTAGGAATTGGCTTTCCCGGGATTTATACCTGCTCCGGATACACCTGTTTTCCCGTCACATATTACCGTCCCTTTTTTCAGTAATCCGTTTTCAGCAGCAGGGAGGAGTCCAAGTATCATTGCCATGGCAAAACAACCGGGATTTCCTATGATGGGAGCAGTTCTTATTTTATCAAAGTTTTTTTCGGGTAATCCGTAAACAGACTCTTTCAGCAGTTCCGGAGATGTGTGAACATCAGACATATTTTTATTAACGGCATATGTTTTGTAATCTTCAAGAGAGTGAAATCTGAAATCCCCGCTGAAATCTATTATCGGGATTTTCTTTTCGTAAAAACTCTTAGCTAAACTCATTCCCACCTGATCCGGTGTTGCAAGAAAAACTATATCCGTATTATCAGAATCTATATTATCGGGAGATTTAACTTCAAGATCGGATATTCCCTTGAGATGAGGATACATCTCTGATATCTTTTTCCCATGATCAATCGCGGCAAGTTCAGTTATTTTAATTTCCGGGTGTTTTGAAAGAATGTCAATAAGACCGAGTCCTCCGAAACCTGTAGCTCCGATAATAACCGCATTTTTCATTAGTTGCCTCTCCGCTGCTTCTTCCCTGATTTCGTCTCTGATCTAGTATCTGATCCAGTAACTGATCTCGTACCTTTGCCTTCAACAACAAGATCAAAATCAATTCTTAGAGTTTCAATATCAGCTGTAACAAGGCGGGCTTTTATTTTGTCGCCAAGTCTGTATCTTCTGTTATATTTTCTGCCTATGATAGTGAAATCATCCTCTTTAAGAATGTAGTAATCATCGGTAAGATTTTTTAGAGGAACCATCCCTTCGATGGGCATCTCTATAAGAGAAACAAACATTCCGAATTTTGTAACACCGCTTATGATAACATCAAACTCTTCACCAACACGGTCTTTCATAATCCTACAGGATTTCATTTTTATAAGATCTCTTTCCGCTTTCTGAGCTATTCTTTCCATTGTAGATGATTTATCGCCTATGGATATAAGTTCTTCAAGTCTGTACGGACCCGGTTTGGCATCAATAAGGCTTTTCAGACACCGGTGAACTATCAGGTCGGGGTATCTTCGTATGGGCGATGTAAAGTGAGTGTAGTCAAGAAATCCAAGTCCGAAATGTCCCAGAGGTTCAGGTCCGTAAAATGCCGACATCATTGATTTTAATACAACAAGGTTAACCACCTGTTCGTAAGGCTTGCCTGATACTTTCTGAAGTATCTCCTGAATTGCTTTTCCCGGAGCATCTGTAATGTTAATTTTAATCCCCAGTACCAGGAGGAATTTTTTAAGAGCAACAAGATTTTCATCGCTCATTTTTTCGTGAACTCTGTATAGGGACGGAGTACTGTTCTCCTTCAAAGCCTTAGATACAGCTTCGTTCGCACTGAGCATAAACTCTTCGATAAGAGTCTGACTTTTTAATCGTTTTGAGAATTTAATCTCTTTGACTTTATTACCGTCGTAAACAATCTCTTCATCGGCAAGATTGAGGTCGAGCCTTCCATCCCGTACTCTTTTCGCGTTCAGAACGTTGGCAAACTTCATCATTTTGTGAAGTATCAGAGTTGTCGGGCTCCATGATCTTTTGTTCAGCATCTGTTCAGCTATATTATAGGTAAGTCTTTTGTTTACTTTTATTATTCCTCTGAAGGCTTCAAATTTCGTAAGATTACCTTTTTCGTCAAAGTTCATTTCAGCTGTGAGAGTATATCTTTTAACTCCTTCTTTGAGTGAGCAGAGATCGTTGGATAGAGTTTCGGGAAGCATGGGAATAACTTTATTCCCAAGGTAATAACTTGTCCCTCGCAGGAATGCCTCCTGATCGAGTCTTGAGTTTACAGGCACATATGCGGAAACATCGGCAATGTGAACATAGAGTTTTGTAGCCTTTCTGTTTTCTTTGATTGAAATAGCGTCATCGAAATCTTTTGCTGTGTCACCGTCAATGGTTACCGTAAAGAGTTTTGTGTAATCCTTTCTGTTTAGAAGCTCTTCATCCGGGACTTTTATATTTTCTGCCGATTCTTTAAAATACTCATGATCGTCCGGGAGATTGTGACGGTTTTTGATACGGATAAAATCGTAGCTTTCATCATCCTCTTTGAAATATTCAATCACTTTACATTCCGACATTCCTGATATTTTATTATCAAGAAGCGCAATGGTAGCAAAATCTCCTACGACAGCGTCTGTCCCCTTTTTCTGGGTGCAGACATTTACATCTCCCTGAACGTCCAGGAGCCGGAACAGAATCAGATTGCCGGTTTTACCAGTAACTCTTGCGATGTTCGATTCTTTACTGCGTGTACCTACTTTCAGCACCCTTCCTGCAAAATAGCCACGTCTGTAATCGTAAATCTTAACAGTTACTGAATCATCATTCTGAGCGTTTCCTGAATCTTCTTTGCTTACTACAATATCAATACCGTTGTAATTAACAATCGAATCGCCGCTTCTGTTAACTTTTATTTTACCATCAAATGTAAATTTTATTTTTTTAACAAGACGCTGTTTATCTTTCTGAAGAAAACCCGCAGAAAGTAGAGCTTTGATTGTCTCTTCAATTTTTGTAAGATCTCTTGAGGCAGTCTCCGCAGTTTTTGATTTCTTTTTCCTTCTGTTTCTGTCCGAAGGGGATGTTTCTTCAGAGGCGCGCATCAGCTTTCTGTTCAGGTCACTTTTAGTAAAACCTGCGGGGAGGTCATCAATTACATTGATAATTTTTTTAGATGAAATGGGCATATTTATTCCGGTTTTTTCCCTTCGTTATTTTCATTGCTGCTCTTTACGAGTTCGTTTTTTAAGATTTCAAATCTGTTTCTCATCTCATCAATCCCCAGTTTAAAGCTATCAATTGAATTAATTTTAAATTTTATTACATCATTACTTATCTGTTCATTTTCTTCAAAACAGCTTATCACATAATCACCAATTTCAATCTTGACATTTTCAATTGCCATTTCTCTTTTTTTTATATCAATTTTGACTTTTGCAAGCTGTGCAGCTATCTCGGTTTTTTTTATTGCTATTTCACCATATTTTAAAAAGTATTTGTTTAATTCTTTTAAAAATCCCATATTTAAAACTCCTTTATCTTTTATGAAGATAATATTCAGGCGGATAATTTGTACAGTAGCGGTTTAATTATACCGTATACTTTAAACCAATAAATTCTATCCGTCATAAATTGAATTAACTTAAATATACTGCTTTTGTCAATCAATAGTTTTGATGAAAAATATCATATCCCCCGCACTTATTCTACAGTATTTACTCATAAACGGCGATATTTTATCTCAACCGGGCTTTTGGTGCGGCAGGGAACAATTTAACCGCTGGTTTTTGTGTATGATTGATTTACAAATACGTATAAAAAGTTTATTGCTTGCAATTCAATGTCGTTAAATAAATCTGTTGATTATATATTTCCGAGGTTTTTTATGAGTATTTTTGAGATTATTATGCTTATATGTTTCGGAGCCGCCTGGCCCGTTTCAATCCTTAAAAGCTGGAATTCCCGTACAAATAACGGGAAGAGTCTGTTTTTCTTATTAATAGTTCTTACCGGGTACGTTGCAGGCATACTGCATAAGATTTTTTACTATTATGATATGGTTATTCTGCTATACATGGTGAATTTTACTATGATTACCATTGATTTATTTGTTTATTACAGAAACAGCAAACTTGACCTTGAGGAGGATGCAGTCGCTTGAAGAATGGAGTCTGTTTTTAATAGAAGTCCTATTCCTTTTTAGCAGCGTCTGCAAGTGAGATATGTGTGAAAAAAGTTTTATTAAGATACCGAATATGGAACACAATATGTGTTTCGGATGCGGACCTTCAAATGAGCATGGACTTAAAATGAGTTTTTTCGGAAATGATGATATGGTTTATGCAGATATTGCAGTTCCTGATTATCTTTTAGGCTGGAACGGTGTTGTTCATGGCGGAATTCTCTCTACGATTCTCGATGAAGGGATGAGCTGGGGAGCAATATTTCTTACAAGGAAATTTATTTTAACAAAGAGCATGACTGTGAACTATCACAAGCCGGTCTTTGTCAAAGATATGCTCCGCGTTGAGAGCGAAATTAAAGAAAAATTGAGTGATAGAGAAGCATCAATGACAGGGCGGATTTTTAATAGTAAAGGTGAGCTCTGTGTCTCTTCAACGGGACTTATGGCGCTTATGGATATTGATTATGTAAAGAAACTCGGATTTATGAAAGAACAGGATGTTGATGATTTCCAGAATATAATAAATTCTCACAATGCACTTTAAAATAGCAGTATATAAGCCGAAAATATAGTAAACAAACAGGTCAGGAGTCAGAATGAAAATCATATCAATTTCAAATAACAAAGGGGGAGTCGGTAAGACTACCACAACTGTCAACGTGGCTGCCGCAATGCAGATACTTGGTAAAAAAGTTATGGTTATCGATATGGATCATCAGGCTCAGACTACGTACCATTTTGGTATAAATCCAAATGAAGTTAAAGAGTCTATTTACGATGTTCTGAAAGGGGATAAGGAGTTTACTGAAATTATTGTCAATAGAAACGGAATAGATATTCTTCCGGCAAATCCTGAGATGCGCAATATTGAATTCATTCCGCTACCTGCGAAAGAATTTCTTTTGAAAGAAGCTCTAATGGATAAAGAGAAAAAGTGTTTATCGGGATATGATTATGTGCTCATCGATTGCCCCCCGTCACTTGGTGTTCTCACTCTTAACGCTATGGCTATAAGTGAGTTTATACTTGTACCGCTTCAGGCGCAGTTCCTTCCATTTCATGGCATGTATAATCTTTTCGAAGCTGTACAGATGGTTAAGAAGAGAATCAACAGGGATATTGAAGTAACCGGTATAATCGGAACTATGTACAATCCGAAGAAGAGTATAAACAGAGAAGTAATGGAAGAGACCGAGCGAAGACTTCCGGGTAAACTCTTCAATACTTTTATAAGAGAGAATGTTGCTCTTCAGGAAGCTCCAAGCTGGGGTAAAACTATTTTCGAATACAAGCCCGAGAGTAATGGCGCCGACGATTATATGACTCTGACAAAAGAGATTATTACCAGATACGAATAATTCCACATTTATGAAACTAATAGTTACCCGCATCTCAACAGCCCCCTAAATCCCCCGGAGGGGGACTTCAAGAAAAAGTCCTCAAAATTCCGCGTATTTCTAATTATTTTTTTATCATCCACATCTTTTATTAAAGAATAAGGATTCACAGTTGTTATGCTTCCCCCTCGATACAACAGCGTAAATTTTATAGTATTAGAATAATTATCAATACGCTGTTACTCGGGGAGCGCAAACCATCAGATTAGGACGTTCCCCGAGTGTTTCGCGCGAAGCAAGAAATGTACCGAGGGGAACAGAATACTATATAAATATAACGTAAAAAAGATGTGGGTACAAGTCCCCCTCCGTGAGATTTAGGAGGCTACGCAGAAAGTGTGGGTAGCGATAGAGTTTATAAGAGGCGGCTTAACTGCTCAATATTCGCTGACATTATAAAAAAGTTACAAAAAAACAAAATTGTAATTGTTTTGATTGAATCATCCATGTTGTAATGATATTATAAATAAATCAAATTTAATCAGAATGGTAAATATGAAAAACATCAAATGGTACCTCTCCGCTGCAGTGGGGGCTTCTATTGTTTTACTTTTTGTATTATGGGGTCCTCCTGATATGTTTAATAAAACCTCAGAGCCTGATTACTGCAACACATGCCATGTTATGAATATTCATTTTGAATCATGGTTTATGACCGGTCTTCACAGAAATGTCAAATGTGTCGATTGTCATCTTCCCAACACAAGCGGTGTAAGATATTTTATCTGGAAGGGGATTGACGGCATGAAAGACCTGGCCATGTTCCATACGGGAGTTTATTCCGAGAAAATAGGTATTTCAGATCATGGTAAAAAAATAGTTAAAGAGAACTGTCTAAGATGCCACGAGGGTATGGTATCTGTAATGAACACAGAAGATCGAGACTGTCAGTCTTGTCACAGGAGAGTTCTGCACACTTTCCCGTCAGTAAACAGAATTCAATAAGTATATTAAAAGAGGTAAATTTATGAAGAGATATTCTGGACTTTTAATTTCTGCAATATTCATTTCAATATTTTTAATTTCATGCGGAGGGGATAAACCTGAGATGTTTAAAGCCGGTTCTATTGCCGAGGATGAAATGGACCCTGAAGTTTGGGGTAAATTATTTCCTATTCAGTACGAGTCATGGAGTAAAACAAAGGATCCTAAACCGACTGGTAAAAGTATGTATAAAAAAGGGTGGGATAAGGATAAAGTTATTTATGACAAATTAAGTGAATACCCGTTCCTGGGTCTTCTTTTTAACGGCTGGGGATTTGGAATTGAATATAACGAACCTCGCGGACATTATTACGCTATTATCGATCAACTTGATATCGATCCTTCAAGAACCGGAGCGGGGGGAGTCTGTCTTGCATGTAAGTCGCCTCTTCATAAATCTATGACAGAAAAGCATGGTATGAAATATCTTACTGCAAAATTTACAGATGCTTTAAGCATGTTCCCGGAAAAAATGAAACTTGTTGGGCCTTCGTGCTATGATTGCCATCAGCCTTCAGACATGTCACTTAGAACAAACAAACTTCATCTTGAGAACGGTTTAAAACTTATAGGTAAAACAGAATTTACAAGACAGGAACGGCGAACACTTGCATGTGCTCAGTGTCACATTACTTATTATGTTCCGCGGAATGCGGAGAAGAAAGTAAATGGAGATGTTGCTCTCCCATGGACTGGCGGATCATGGGGAAATATCTCTATTGAGAACATTGTAAAAGATCTGCTCACAGACACACGACGTATAGAGTGGAAACAGAATGTAACTGGTTTTGATATGCCTTTTGTAAGACACCCTGAGTTTGAGATGTATACAAAAAGCAGCGTTCATTTTAATGCGGGTGTATCATGTGCGGACTGTCATATGCCTTATCAAAGAGTTGGTGCATATAAAGTTTCAAGTCACGATGTTACAAGTCCGATTAAACAGGATTTTGCATCATGTAATCAGTGTCATACTGAATCAGCAGATTGGCTTAGAAAGCAGGTCTTTACAATACAGGAGAGAACTCTCTCTCTGATGACCAGAGCCGGATATGCGAATGCAACTGCTGCAAAACTTTTCGAGATTGTACATCAGAATCAGGCAAAGGGAGTTAAGGTAGATCAGAATCTTTACGCGAAAGCAAAAGAGAGTTACATGCAGGCTTTTATAAGACTGAATTTTATAAGCGCTGAAAACTCAACAGGTTTTCACAACTCAACAGAGGCATCAAGAGTTCTTGGTGATTCAGTAGCTTTTGCGGGAAAATCTGAAACACTTCTAAGGCAGGCTATAGCTCAGGCCGGAATAAAATTGCCTGAAAAAATAAATCTTGATCTGAAGACATATCTTAACGGACGCGGGAAGCACAAGCTGAATTTTAAAGCAGAACAGGAATTTAAAGATCCTTACGGAACACAGGACTATTTCACCCCAAAAGAAGTGAAAGGTTTGTAAAATATTTGACGTTATTTAGAATTTCCAGAATAGCCCCCCAACCATCGGCCCCCGCACCCCCGGAGGGGGCTATAAGGGATTTTTAATTTACAATACAAACTTCAAAATAACAATAGCTCCGATATCAAAACAGTTTCTGAATAGAGTATTCAGAACTGTAATCCTCAGACCCAGCCCCGATCCGAATATCCCGATGTAGTATGGAGTTGAGTGTCTTACCGCAAAAAATATACTCGATAAAACCTTTGCTGTAAGGATTGTAATAATTATTTCTGATGGTGTCAGTATACCTTTTGACAGAAGGTTTCCTGCAACGGTATATGCAGCCATATAGTTCCCGAAGTATGCGGCTACAATTGTTAAACCCTCCAACGGTATTTTAAATATAAGTGACAGAAATTGTATTTTTAACGCGATGTAGTTGAAAACTCCCGCTTCAATAAGTGTAAAAATAAGAATCGTAACAGGGATAGTAACTTTAACTATTCTTTTTATAAGAGAAAGTGTCTCACTTGCAGACTTTTTAAGAAGAAGAATTCCCGTGAGTCTATCTTTTGAAATCGGCAGATTATCCTTTTTAGTATCGTATCCGGGGAAGATGAATCTTCCGATAGTCAGGGCGGCAAGGGTCTGGAGAAATCTTGTTGTTATAATAATTCCGAAAATTATAAGGCCGGTTTCACCAAGAAATGATATCATAACCGGAAGCATTGTTCTCGCTTCCATAATCATAACAGGGAAGGCATTCGACAGAACCGCAATTATGACCTCTTTTCTGCTGATTAAGCCATTCTCATGAAGTGTCCGGAGCATAGCGCTAGCAGCAGAGGGTGAACCGAAAGCTGTCATAAAAGCTATTCCCAGTGATTCGTGCAGGTGTCCGAACCGCATAAGCGGCCGGGCAATCCATGAAATTTTATGGATATATCCGCCGTAATTCAGTATACTCATAATAAATATACTTAAAATAAAAACAGGTATCGTATGAAGTACATAATTCAAGGTTTGTAATAATATCTGTTCAACTATATGCATTTAATTTAATTGCCTTTTATTTTTTGTATAGAGAATTATCTTTTTGAATCAACTATAGCATTTCCCGATTGTATCAGCACTCTTGCTGTCATTTCGAAGAAGCGGTAGCGACTGAGAAATCTGTATTATACAGTTATTATATCAGGATTTAATAAGATTTCTCACCCGAAAAACTGATGTGGGTTCGAAATGACAGGTTTTAAACATTTTGCGAATTGTTATAGTAAAATGTATTTGGTGTCAATTATTATAACAATTCAGTATTATTTTTCCTTGAAAATGCAGCGTCATTATCTATAGATTGTCATTTAGCAAGGAGTATAAAATGAGTTCAAATAATGAGTCTTTTTTTAAAGGACGTTTCGATTCTGTTGTACTTAGACTTTCAGATCAGACACTTTACAGCGATGTGTTTCATATATCAAAGCATGATGTACCGATGCCCTCTATTGATGATTTGCGGGAGACGATTGAACTGATAAGATCGATTCTTTTCCCCGGTTATTTTCGTAATTCTGAAATCAATAAAGAAACAGTCGGCTACTATACCGGGGCTAAACTTGACAGAATTTACAGATGGCTAAGTGAACAGATTAAAAGAGGATTCTGCTTTACCTGCGAAACAAGCGAAATGAGCTGTTTAAACTGTGAAGAGAAAGCGAAAGATCTAACTGAAAAATTTATCGAGAGACTTCCGGAGCTCCGGCGTCTTCTTGCTTTCGATGCAAAAGCTGCTTATATCGGAGATCCTGCCGCGAAAAGTATTTCCGAAACCATATTCTGTTATCCCAGTATAATGGCAATGACATATCATCGTATAGCACACGAGCTGTATACTCTTGGTGTACCGCTGATCCCCAGAATAATTTCAGAAATGGCACATTCCAGAACTGGTATTGATATACACCCCGGTGCGCAGATAGGTGAGTACTTCTTTATTGATCATGGGACAGGAACAGTAATAGGGGAGACATGTGTAATCGGGCGTAATGTCAGAATTTATCATGGAGTAACTCTTGGTGCAAAAAGTTTCCCGCTGGATGAGCATGGTAATCCGATAAAAGATGTTCCGAGGCATCCTGTAGTTGAAGATGATGTAATTATTTATTCAGGTGCAACAGTATTAGGGAGAATTACAATTGGTAAAGGATCTGAAGTGGGGGGGAATGCCTGGATTACCGAATCTATTTCTGCTGGTACAAAGATAATGAAGAGTCCGCCTACGGTCGGTAGTATTAAAAACGGCAGCAGTTCTTAAACACACTCCGGTCTAACGCCATCGTGTCTCTTCTATGAAAAGAGAAGGGCTTTGTAAAAATAATTTTTCTGATGAATAACTCAATATAATTTCTGTCTTAGTCTTCTCTCTCTTTCTTTCTAAAGAGAGAGAAGGGGGGTGAGTTTTGGATTTATTCTATTTTTCAGGAATTCGCTTTATGAAATTCTGTGCAGCCGCGACAACAGGATCCCATACCGGGGAAAATGGCGGTGCATATCCTGTGTCGAGATACGCGAAATCCTCAATCGTCATACCTGCTGTTATTGCAGTTGCTATTGTATTAATCCGGAGTGCCGCTCCATCTTTACCTGCTAATTCTCCGCCGATTATTTTTCTGTTATCTTCTCTTATTGTCAGCTTGACATAAATTGTCTCAGATCCCGGATAATAACCGGGTTTCGATTTCCATTCAATAAAATCATCAATTGTTTTAATCCCATGTTTTTCCGCATCCGATTTGTTGAAACCTGTTTTGGCAACTTCAAGGTCACAGACTTTCATCATTTGAGATCCCAGAGCCCCTTTGAATATTTCAGTAGTTACATCCGCAGCCTGCAGTCCTGCGACACGACCCTGCTTATTGGCAGTGGTTGCCATTGGCATATAATCGTCTTTACCTGTGATAAGATTTTTTACGGTACAGCAGTCACCGGCAGCGAAAACATCTTTGAGATTAGTTCTGCATTTTTCATCTATTATGATAGCTCCGTTTGGAAGCATTTTTAATTCTGAATTTTTTAAGAGAGCTGTATTCGGTTTTGCACCCGTAGAGATAATTATAAAATCAGCGGTATATTTTCCGGTTTTAGTATTAATTGCTAAAGCTTTGCCTTCACTGGTTATGCTTTCGATATCAACACCCGTATTAATTGTTACACCTTGTTTTTTAAGTTCATCCGCTATAATTTTCTGTATTTCGGAAGACCATAGTGTCCCAATAGAATCCAGTTTTTCAAGAAGTGTAATTTTAATATTTTTTTTAGTCAATGTTTCTGCAAGCTCAAGACTTATGAATCCGCCACCAATCAGAATAGCTGATTTTGGGTTGGTTTGTTCGATATAATCTTTAATAACCATTCCATGTCTTAGTGTTCTCAAGACAAAAACATTTTTATTATCAATACCCGGGATAGGGGGGATAAAGGCTGCAGCACCTGTAGCTATGACAATTCGGTCATAAGTGTAAAAACTAATATCATTAGCAGTCTTTACTGAAATTTTTTTGTTAGTAAAATCTACTTCTGTAACTTCAGAAAATGTTTTTATAATAATTTTTCTTTTATCTATAAAATTATCAATATCAATTGCAAGCAATGATTTGTAATCCTTAATATCATCAGATATGAAGTAGGGCATACCGCATGCGGCATATGATACATGTTCACCTTTTTCAAATACAGCAATGGATATATCTTTATTTATTCTTCTTGCCTGAGATGCTGCACCCATACCGGCCCCATCTCCGCCTATTACTATAAGATTAAAATGTGTCATATTTATCTCCAGATCTTAAATAATTTAGCTCTTTATATATTACTTAATATATATGAATTTATATTAAAAGTAAACAATTTAATTCGAAGGTTTAGTTAAAAAAACTTGTAAAATAAACAAATAATATTGACAATAATTAAGTATTTAATTAAATTGTAAATAGTTAATATTTCAAGGGGTTTAATTATGGCTATAAAAGTAACTGACAGCGCAAAGAATGAAGTGCTTGAGATGATGAAAGATTCGGGATATAAAAATCCTGCTCTTCGTATAAGTTTTAATGGATTTGGTTGAGGCGGTCCCCGCATGGGATTAGTTCTGGATGAACTAACAGCTAATGATCAGGAAGTTATCAAAGATAATGAAATTAATGTTGTGTATGATCCTAAATTGAAAAACTATGTTGATATGAGAAGTTCATTAACAATTGACTTTAGAAAAGACAGGTATGGTTCGGGATTTGTAATTCTTGGCGGAAGTACATGCTGATATAATTTCAAAATCAGACGAAAAAAGAAAGACACGACCCGGGTCTTCTCTTTCTTTTTTTGTATTATTATGCTGAAACTTAAACCGCTTCCCAGAAGCATCTTTTAGGAGATATTACTTTCCCTTCAACGCTAAGTTTTTTTATCGCTTTTGTTACTTCATCTTTATCCGCTCCGGCAAGCTCAGCTATCTCCCCGGGACGTAAAGGTTTTGCTTCTTTTTTCATTGCTTTTAATACTTTATCTTCCAGTGTCTGAGCCATTACGATTCTCCAATATTAAGATTTCCAGAGGCCGTGTATGTTGCAGTATTCTCTTGCTGTTACACTTGCTGCATCTGTTTTAAATTCAGCTTCAGGTTTATCTCCGGGCTTAAGAAATTTTTTGTATGAAATTCCCGCTGCAAGAAGTTCGATCCATTCAATATAATGTTTCTCTTCCATAGGATGGAGTGTGCTGCCAACTGTGATTTTGTATCCGTCAGAAGTTTTTTCAATCATAGGTACATGTTTCTCTGTAGTTTTGTCTGCAGTTTTTTCCTCCATCAGTCCCATGGGCTGGCCGCAGCATACAAGATCAACAGCTCCTGCGTGTAGTATTTCTACAATATTACCGCATTTTTCGCATTTGTATATCTGTGATAGTTTTGTCATCTAAATCTCTCCTTAATTTTTTTTACTCTGCCAGGTGCAGCAACAGGGTATTTATCCGTATTAAATCTTCTGCATGGCAAACTTCATTACTCACCATTGCCTGAAGTTTATCGCTTAAGACTTAATTGCTAATTGAGCATTTTTATTTTACCTCTGAAGACTCTGTACACATAAATAGAATATGCAATTACAATGGGCATTCCGGCCAGAGCTATTCCAAGCATTACTGAAAGGGTTAGTTTGCCCGATGATGCATTGTAGATTGTAATATCGAGAGAACTGCTTTCGATTGATTTAACCAGTACTGGGAATTGTATTGCTCCTGCAATTCCCCATAAGGAGATAAATGCAAGAGAAGAACTGAAGAAAGCTTTAAGTTCACTTTTTGAATTTAGAAAGTATTTTAAAGCCGCCATAGATAGAGCAAAAATAATAGAAGCTATCCACGCAGGAATTACGCTCATCCTGTCAGGAATAAAAACATATGAGAGTATCAGAGATATGACAAACAGAATGGCATACCCGTAATATATTTTACCTGAAAGTCCCGAGGCTGATTCATTAATCTCCCCGTCAGTTTTAAGCATTGTGTAAGTTATCCCCTGCATGAGTATGGCATACAGACCCAGTAATCCTATGGTCAGCGGAAAAGGTCTTAGAAGTGTAAAAAAGGATCCTCTGAATTCCATCTGTGGATCGAGGGGAACTCCCATTATTACATTCCCGAGAGCCACACCGAAAAGTATAGCCGGGAGAATGCTGCCGATAAAAAAAGTCTTCGCCCATCTCTGTTTGTTTTTTTCTTCGAGTGTGAAAAATTCAATAGAAACAGCCCTCAGAATCAATCCGAAGAGAACAATCATGAGTGCAAGATAAAATCCGCTGAATACCGTTGCATACGCATGAGGGAATGCCGCAAAAAGAGCCCCCCCTGCGGTAATCAGCCAAACTTCATTTCCATCCCAGACTGGCCCTATGGTTTTAAAAATTACTGCAGTTTTCTTCTCATCCGATCCTGCAAGGAACGGCAGAAGTGAACCTATCCCAAGATCAAAACCATCAAGTACCGCATATCCTGCGAATAGAATACCGATTAAAACAAACCATATTATCTGAAGAAAAGTCAGTGTATCCATTGAATCCTCCTAATATCCATCGGTAGCTACAACTTTTTCAGGTCCTTTCTTGATTAATGCAATAAGGAACTTTATAAAGAATAGAAAGAGCAGAGCATAAAGTATTGTGAACATTATTATTGTAGCAAGCACCTGCCATGCGGGTACAACAACCGAAGCTGCATTGGCTGTTTTTAAAACTCCATGTATAATCCAGGGCTGTCTTCCAATCTCTGCAGCCATCCATCCCATCTCATTGGATATAACGGGGAGAGGTATGGAAAATAGAAGTATCTTAAGAAACCAATCAGTTTCATAAAGTTTTTTCCTGTACATGAGGAAAATACCGATGGATGACATCAGAGCAAAAAGTCCTCCTAGACCTATCATTACATGATATGACTGAAAAGTCAAAAACAACGGTGGATAAAGATCTGATGAAAAATCATTAAGTCCCTGAACTTCTCCATCCAGATTTCCATGGATCATTAAACTGAGGAGTTTCGGGATTCTTATATCGAGATATGTTTTTTTGTGAGATTCAACCGGGAATCCGAAAACAGAAAGACCGGCTCCTTTCTCCGTATCCCATAATCCTTCAAAGGCAGCCATTTTAACCGGTTGTGTTTTTGCAACCTGTACTGCGTGATAGTGGCCTGTTGCAAATTGCAGAAATGATGCTGAAATAAAAACGATCATGGATAACTTCAGTATCGGTTTAGCGTAATCGAGGTCACGTTTTTTTAGAAGGTACCATGCGCTGATTCCTGCCATAAATAGAGAACCGGATAACCATCCTCCAATTATTGTGTGAAGAAATCTTTGTGCAGTGGAGTGGTTAACTGCAGCTGCAAAAAAATCTGTTAGGACAGCCCGTCCCCCTTCCATGACAAATCCTGCCGGAGTCTGCATCCATGAGTTGGCAATGATGATCCATAATCCTGAAAGATGCGAACCGAAAAATACAAGGAATGCCGAAAGCCAGTAGGCTTTTTTTGATACTTTATCTCTTCCGAAAAGCAGAACTCCCAGAAAAACAGACTCAAGGAAAAAGGCCAGTATACCCTCTGCAGCAAGGGGAGCTCCAAAAATATCTCCAACAATCCGCGAAAAGGATGACCAGTTTGTTCCGAAAGAGAATTCGAGAACTATACCGGTTGAAACTCCCAGAGTAAATATCAACGCGAAAATTTTTATCATAAATTTAGAAATATTCTTATACAATTCTTTACCGGTTTTAAGGTAAATAGTTTCATTGATAAGAATCAGAAGGCCCATGCCGAGTGTCAGTGTGGGAAAGATAAAGTGAAAAGCGGCTGTAAAGGCAAACTGTATTCTGGAAAGAAATACTGCATCCATTTTGACTCTCCTGCATTTTTAGTTTTTGGTATAACCGGAAATTATGCTTCCGGCTCAAAATCCTCTTTACCTACACCGCATACAGGACATACATAATCAGCAGGTAGATCTTCAAATGATGTACCCGGAGCAATTCCGTCATCTGGACTCCCTTTTTCAGGGTCGTAAACATAACCGCATACTGAGCATACATATTTCTTCATTTTTGAATCCTCCATTTTAATTAAATTATTACTTTCAAAGTAATATGAGCATATTCCATTTCAACAAAAGTTTAAGGAATAATTGTAAAGCATGAGTGACAATATCATACATTATGAAAAAGTATGATATTGTGTAAAATATGAATCATGTATCTGTTATTCTCAAAAGAGCGTAAACCAGACTAAAAAAGTATTACAAAAGATATTAAAATAGTTAAACATTAAAAAAGATAGCAAAAAAAATAATTTTTAAAAAATTATTCTATACTTGCAAGAAGCTGATTTTTGATGTTTTTTAAAGTCTCTTCATCAGGTTTATATTTAACGCTGATGGAATCGATCATCTGATAGTTACAGCCATGAAGCGCTTCATGTACCTGTTTTACTCCCTGACCGCCCCAGCCGAATGAACCGAAAGCCAGACCTTTTCTGTTTCTAGGGGCCAGACCCTTCATGTAAGTAAGGAATCCCGCCACAGAGGGGAGCATGTTATTGTTAAGAGTTGAGGACCCGACGCATATATATTCAGCTTCAAGAAGGTCTGTCATAATATCGGACATGTGATTCATTTGAAGATTAAACATCTTAATGTCATAACCTTTATCCTGGAAAACCGACCCGATGGATTCAGCCATGAGGGCAGTGGAGTTCCACATTGTATCATAGATAATCAGAGCTTTCTTTTTAGTTTCTCCGGCTGACCATTTCACATATTCATTAACAATCAGTGCGCAGTTCTCCCGCCAGATAATGCCATGGCTCGGGGCAATCATATCGATCTTCAGACTTCCCAGATCCGCAAGTGCCTTCTGAACCTGTACAGAATAGGGGAGAACAATGTTTGCAAAGTATTTTCTTGCCTCTTCGATTATTGTATGCAGATTATATTGATCATCAAATCGTTCAGAGGTTGCAAGGTGCTGACCGAAAGCATCGTTGGAAAAGAGTATATTTTCACCTTCCATAAATGTAAGCATATTATCGGGCCAGTGTACCATAGGGGCCGGATGGAAGGAAAATTTATATTTCCCTGTTGATAAAGTATCTCCCGCTTTAACAGTTCTGCATTTCCAGCCTGTTTTGAAATGATCGTTAAGAGCTTTTTCACCGTTTGGAGTGGCAATAATCTCTGCTCCCGGAATCAGCTTCATCAATTCCGGCATCGCTCCTGAGTGATCCATTTCGGCATGGTTTGAAATTACGTAATCAATTTTTCCGGGATCGATTACCGATGAAATGCGCTTAATCATCTCTTCATAATGGTAGTGCTTCACGGTATCGATAAGGGTTACTTTTTCATCAATTATAAGATATGCATTGTAGGTGGTACCTTTCTGAGTAAGATATCCGTG